>NZ_CP093360.1 GCF_023380205.1 Nicoliella spurrieriana | reverse complement strand
CTAGTGCAAACTGATGGGGTGGTTAATCACCGTAAAAATACCGGAGCGATTGTAATGAAGATTCAACGAAATGAAAATGTAGATAAAGTTAGCTTCATGCACGAGTAAGCAAATCTTTTGAATTTAAACCCTTAGTGTGTTAATTTTAAGAAGATGAATCGAAGGGGGATGATAATGATTGATGCAAAGGACGCAATCTTAAATCGGCGTGCGATTAGGGCTTTTAAAGCAGATCCACTTAGCGATGATCAATTACGTGAAATCGTTCGGATTGCTCAGAAAGCACCATCTTGGATTGATTCCCAAACTGGTCGCGTTATCATCGTAACTGGTGACAAACTAGCGACGATGCGTAATCACCACCAAAGATTAAACGAAGACCCAGATATCCATACTAATTCTGACGTTCCATTTATCCCGATTGCTGATTGGGACCAAGCTTCCCAAAAGAACATGACGACACGTGGGGCGACTGGTCCACAAATTTTTGGTGCAGATAGTTGGAATCAGATGAAGAGCCGTCAATCTGCATTATTGTTTAATGCTCCAGCAGTTGCTTATTTAACCTTGCCGAAGGGGTATGCACCGTGGGCGTTATACGACTTAGGTGCCCTAGGTGAAGCGATAATGGTTGCTGCACAATCATTAGGAATTGATTCCATTCCCGCTTTCGAATTTATTAAGTATCCAGACCAACTACGGCAGGCATTGAACGTTAGTGCTGATTATGAGTTTATTTTAGGGATTGGCTTGGGATATGCTGATCATGATGCTCAAATTAACCGCGTTAATGCGCCTCGGATGGATTTAAACCAAGTATTAACAATTATTAAATAATATTTAGGAGGATTTGATTATGAGTAAAGTTGCTGCAATTGTTACAAGTATGTATGAAGATGTCGAATTAACATCACCTAAGAAGGCCTTAGAAGATGCTGGTAACCAAGTTGACATCATTGAAAACGAAGCTAACGGGACCATTGAAGGTAAGCATGGTGACAAACAAACCGTTAACAAGTCAATTGATGATGCTAAGCTTGAAGACTATGATGCATTACTAGTTCCTGGTGGTTTTTCACCTGACCAATTGCGTGCTGATGATCGTTACATTAATTTTGCAAAGCAATTCCTATTGAGCGGTAAGCCAGTATTTGCAATTTGCCACGGTCCACAACTATTTATTCAAACTGGATTAGTAAGCGAATTAACCCTTACTTCATACGTAACTGTAATGCCTGACTTGTACTATGCAGGTGGGAACGTTAAGGATGAACCAGTTGTAATTGATGAAAAGCATAATCTAATTACTAGTCGGACTCCAGATGATCTCGATTACTTCAACAAGGCAATTGTTGATGCATTAAAGTAATTAACTTAATTATAGATTTAAAATAAAAGGGTAGTTAATCAGAATTTTCTGATTAACTACCCTTTTATCGGTTATTATAACTGAACTGAATCGGTCTCGTCTAAATATTCCTCGACCATATTGTCGATAATATGGAAAATCATTTCCTTATCACTTTGACTGACTGGAACGATATGCACATCATTAACGTTGTCCTTATTAATGGAATCTAGATTAATTGGCTTATGGCTCTTCTTTAATACAACTTTATAGAGCTGATCTGGATCTGAGGTTTTAAAACGGAGTGTAACATTCACCTGATTAAATAGGTGAATTAGTCGTTGTGGGTTCGCGTAATGGTAGTTAATAGCATTTGCATAGTCAGTCCCTAAAATGCCGCGATGGTCTTCTTGAAAGTAATTTACATATTCAAGGGCGTCATTAATGTATTGACTCGGTAATGTATCATTAAATTGGTTAGTTTTTAATTCTGTGTATTTATCCATGAGTTTCCTCCCCCTTATTTAACTATGTATGACTAAATTATCTATCAAGTATAGCTCATTCTATTTTAAATTTCAAACATTAAGCCGGTTTAGATTTAAAATTGGTCCGGTCTAATTTTAAATGTGGCTATTAATGCTTTTAATATTACTGTACTTTTAATTCACGAGTTATTATAATTTAATATACAAAGGGGTGACTTTTTAATGACTAAAAAAATTTTAATTACACCAGCAATGGATCAATTTGTTGGACAGAAAATTAAAGACCGGGGAATTGAACCCGTCATTGTTGATGGACAAAAAGAACAGCAAATTTTAGAACAAGCTAGTGATGTTGATGGCATTATTTTAATGTCTGATCCGTTTCCCAATTCAATGTTTGCTAAAATGCCGAATTTAAAGGTGCTAGCACGACAAGGGGTTGGCTATGATAATGTTGATGCTAAATTTGCTGCTGAACAGGGGGTCTGGGTTACAAATACTCCTGGAGGAAATGCGACTGAAGTAGCTGAAAGTACAATTGCTAATATGTTAATTCTCTCAAAGCATCTATTTACAATTTCGACTAAGATGCGGGATGGCGATAATTCATATGGTGAAAAAATGATGGCGACACAGATTAGCGGTAAAACGCTTGGTATCGTGGGCTATGGTCACATTGGACAAGCAGTCGCTAAGATGGCTGCTGGCTTTGGGATGAATGTATTAGTTTATAATCGGACTCCCCGTGAGATTGAATATGGTAAACAGGTTGCTTGGGATGAATTGTTTACCAAATCTGATTACGTCTCACTCCATTTACCTGCAGTGAAGGGCACGATTGGAAGCGTTGCTAAGCATGAGTTTGAGATGATGAAGGATTCTGCCTACCTTGTCAACCTAGGGCGTGGACCACTTGTAAATGAAACTGACATGGTTGATGCACTTCAGCATCATCATATTGCTGGAGCAGGATTAGATGTTTTTGATACGGAACCATTACCAATGGATAGTCCAATTAGAAAGCTAGATAATGTTTTTATGACCCCTCATTGTTCAGGAAATTCAGTGGAAGCTTGGAATCAAATGGCCAATGCTGCACTAAATAATATTTTAAATGTATTAGATGGTAAAAAGCCTAATACGCCTGTAAATGAAGTTAAGTAGCTAAGTGCTAAAAAACAGACCCAGTTAGGAATGCTAACAAGGTCTGTTTTATTTATATTAGGATAATTATAATTCTACGTTATATTCATCAAAAAATTCAGGAAGGGTTTTTAAATTCTCACCATTATAACGTTTGAATAGTTCCTTTGGCGTGTAGTGAACGTCAGCTGGTTTATCATCAAGATAATTAGGGCTAACTGATTCGTCCAGTTTACCATTAATGATACTTAGTTGGAGGTCCTCAACTGGGAGTCCACGTTGATCACCAATCTTAACTTCCACTAGGAATGGCTTACCATCCTTAGCAGCAGCGGTAGCTTTCTCAAAGGCAGGTTTTAATTCATTAGCCTTAGTCACGGTTACTGCATCGATTCCAAACCCATTTGCTACTTTAGCAAAATCAATTGGTTGTAAGTCCAAACCAAAGATCTGCATTGGGGCATCTTCTTGTTCTCCTTGAATGAAGCTAAGGTTATTATTAGAAGTTACAACATTAATAACTGGAATTTTGTACTTAACAATGGTTGCTAAATCTTGGAGTACCATGGCTAACGCACCATCACCAGCAATATTCCATGCCTGCTTATCAGGATAAGCACGCTTTGCAGCAATTGCTCCCGGAATTCCACTTCCCATGGTAGCAAACAAAGCTGAAATAACCCACTTGTTTTGCTTTGAGAGGTCTAGATATCTAAACGTATTAATAATATTGTCACCAACATCAATTGAGAATGAAGCGTCAGGGTCTGCTGTTTCATTAATTGCGTTGTAGACCTGACCTGGGAGGAGGGGAGTAGCACTAGATTCCTTCATGTGCTTGAGGTATTCCTTCCAATTTTGCATATCTGCAACGGCAGCCTTGAAGAAGTTCGTTTCAGCCACTTGGGTACTTCTTTCAAGGGCCTTTTCCACGAATTTAGTGGCATCGGACCAAATTCCTAAATCTAAGGTATGGTGGCGACCTAACATGCTTTGATCATTATCAACTTGGACATATTTAAATGGATGGCTAGCATAGTAAGTATGCGCAAATGCGAAGTCACCACCGACGGCGATTACTAAATCTGAAACTGAAAGGATCTCATCCGCTGCTTTAGAAGCAGCCCGGTTAGCAGTTCCTAAAAAACCGTCGTAATCCGTTGGGAGTAATCCACATGCTAATCCATCAATAATAATTGGAATTTGTAGCTTTTTGGATAGTTCAACGATTTTTTCGCCGCCGTCCTTAATTCCACGACCAACGTGAAAGACGGGGCGCTTAGCAGATTTAACCAATGTCAAAAATTTATCGATTTCTGAATCGGTTGCCACTGGTTGTGGAGTGGGCTTGGTATCACTTAGTGTAGCAGAAGTATACTTTTGCTCTGGAATTTGTTCATAGCCAAAGTTATTAGGAATGACTACTACTGCAACCCCCTTATTCTTGTACGCCGCCTTAATTGCCTCATCCACAACATGGGGAAGACTTTCAGGAGTCATTACAATCCGGTCATAACATGCAACGTCACTAAACATTGGTGTTTCTGGCATTTCTTGGAAGTAATCATAGTTCATTGCAGTATTTGGCACTTGCCCCACTAGTGCAAGCACTGGCGCATGGTCTTCACGTGCATCATATAGTCCATTTAACAGGTTAACTGCACCTGGTCCAGCGGATCCAAAGGCTACTCCAATTTTACCAGTTAGCTTAGCATGTGCGGATGCAGTTAATGCTGCTACTTGTTCATGACGAACTTGGATAAAGTTAATATTCTTTTGTTCAATTTGTAGACCGTCCAATAATGAATTGATTGAACCGCCAGGATATCCATAAACATCTTTAACGCCCCATGATTCTAAAACCTTTAAAAGCGCGACACTTGCTTTGATTGTTTTTTGTTTTTCCATTAAGCAATCCTCCAATAAAAAGTTGTATAAAATATATTTATATTTTCATTTTAACACTTTTTAATTCATTAGCTTGAAATAACGACCTGGGATTTGTGTGATGATTGCAATGATATTTCTGCTTAGTCTTTTTTGGTATAATTAGGATTATTAAATAGATTAATGGAGTGAATGATATGAAATATGAAGCAGTGGTTTTTGATGTAGATGGGACTTTAATTGATAGTTTCCCTAGGTACGCTTCGATTATGAAAACGATTACCCCTAAATATGGTATCAAAAATATTTCGAACCGCCAATTACAGGCAACGTTTCCATTGACAGCATCACAAACGATTGATTATTTGGGGATTCCCAAGCAATTTAGTAACCAAATGGCAATTGACTATACAATTGCTGCCGCCCAATTAGATAGTGCTCCGGTGTTATACCAGGGATTTAAAGCATTCTTTGAAACGATTCAGTTAAATTATCCAAACGTTGCATTAGGAATCGTTACTTCTGGTAGTAATGATGATATTCAAACTTTAAAACAACACTTCTCATTTATGCAACAAATGTGGGTGACGGTGACGTCTGACTTATTGCCATACCATAAACCAGCCCCCGAGCCATTATTGTATGCGATTGATCAAATGGGCGTTAAGCGTAATCAAACATTATATATAGGCGATTCATTTACCGATGAAGGCTGTGCTAAAAACGCTAAAGTAGACTTTGGTTTAGCTGGTTGGGGAAAAATTGATGCTGAACTTAAAAATGGGTATGCTAAATACGACTTTAAAACTCCTGAAGCTATTTTGAATTATTTATCATAAAATGGTTGCATTTTGAAGTGGCATTTGATATTATAATTGAGTAATCATTTGAGTCGGTAGCTCAAGCAGAGCACTTGGTCCTTTTCCAAGAAGATGTTAGTTCAATCCTGGCCCGACTCATAATAAAAAGCTGAGACTTTGTGTCTCAGCTTTTTTCGTATTAATTATTTGCCTGCTTTAGCATTGCTTTGATTTTATTCGCCACTAACTTAGCATCCGCACCTGATACTTTATGTAGGGTAATCTCATGGTCCGGCACTAGGTTTTGAATCTGGGTATCATTCAACGGACGGTCATCATTTCCCAATGTAATTGAGTATAGTTGGTAGTGGTTGTCATTACCGTCATTAATCTTATCGCGAAGTTGGTCAATAATGCTCAATAAAAAGTCATCGGTATCAAATTGATTTGCGATTAACTTTAGTCGTTCACTACTGGTGGGCCCGTCGCAGTAACGATTATTTAAGTCATCATATGCATCCTGATCGACTTGATCAAAATGCCATTCGAGTTGGTTGATGAAAGCTAGTCCAGAGCTAATGTATTTGGAAGCTGCCCTTGAATCCATGGATTCAAAATCAATCTTCACTGGGAAATCGTTTCTTTTTTTGTCAGTCATAGCAGCTCCTCCTTGGGTAATTGATTTTATTATATCAATAAAACAGGCGTTTATGATAGAATTACTATGGAATAATTTTGGAAAGAGGCTTTTAAAATGGTAAAACCATATTTTCACAAGGTTCAATATTATGAAACCGATAAAATGAAGATCACTAGCCATACTAACTACATTCGGTTTATGGAAGAGGCCCGTAGCGACTACTTAGATCAAATCGGTTGGGCTTATGATCAATTTGAGGTGCATCACATTATTTCACCGGTTACGAAGGTGACGGCAGAGTATAAACGAACCACTACTTTTCCAGATGTCATTAAGATTGAAACAACGATTGATAAAGTTAGTAAACATCGCTTAGTCTTAAATTATACAATGACTGTTAATGCTAAATTGGTATGTAAAGCCAGTAGCGAGCATTGTTTTTTGGATTCTGATGGTAAGATCATCAATCTTCAAAAGCAAGTGCCTAAATTTTATGAACGATTATCCGAATTAGCAGCCATTAATTAGAAAGTAGTGATTAGAATTAAATTTATTGATAAAATTGCGGACTCGTTTTCGAAGTATTCTAACGTGATTAAGCGCATCTATGTGGTATTGATCATCGCGTTTGTTATTTACTCAATTCATTCCATATTTGAGCAAATTTCATTTCATAAATTATCACGGGCAAGTCACTTATTATCCACTGGCAGCTTAATTACATTAATTATTTTAGGAGCAGTGTCAATCATCCCAATGATGATTTATGACTTTACCTATACCCGAAAAGTTAAAATGAATATCTCAATGCCAGAGTTAATTACCAGTAGCTATGTCATTAACACCTTTACTAATATTGGTGGTTCAGGCGGACTAGTGGGAGCTAGTCTACGAATCTTTTTATTTGGAAATGTAAAAGAGGATAACAAGGAAACTGCTAAAATCGTAACTCAAATTGCATTATTTACAATGACTGGATTAGTGATCAACGACATTGCAGCGGTCATAATGAATTTAGATCGGTTTGGTGCTGAAAAAATATGGATTAAAGTGGTCTGTTTATTGTTCCCACTTTACTTATTAGTGCCGTTGATTGCCAAAAACGATACGCTGAACCGACGCGATTTACTCCACTTACTGATTGGTTCTACATTAGAATGGGTTTGTTGTCTAGGGTTCTTCCTAAGTATTGGCCTTTTCATGCATATTAACTTTGATTTTAGAGCAGCTTATCTAGGATTGGTGTTTGCCGGAATTGTTGGGGCAATGTCATTGATTCCAGGGGGAATTGGATCGTTCGAGGTTGCTTTAACCTTGGGATTGAATAATGCTGGAATTTCGACAGACATTGTTGTTATCTGGGCATTAGTTTACCGGATTTGTTACTATTTCATTCCGTTTGCGCTCGGGATGGTCATGTTAATCGTTAAGTATTTTAGACGTAGATCCAGCTCAACGCTAAGTAATTAATAAATAAAAAACGTCCTGATTACAGGGCGTTTTTTATTTATTATTCATGCTTCTTTTCATCAGGCTTTTTCTTATCAGGAATGTGATTTTCCAACCAATCGATGACTTCGTTGTTGTTTTCATTAATTAACTTCTGAACCTCACTGCGGTTCAAATGCTTATGTTCCTTGATGAAGTTATCAGTGCGATTGATTAGTTGGGAACTTTCCAGGGGGTGGGAAAATACATAGTCAAACCAAGCCCATAGACTTAGGTATGCAATGATTGAAAAAACGGCTACTAGTGCGTAGTTATTATTAACGACCGTCTCGAGTGTATAAATCGTGCCAACGATTAGGAGCCCCATTTTGACGTTTCTTGGTTTTAATACTTCGGTAATATATTGATTAGCGAAGCGATACGTAAGTAGCCATGTCACTACCCAAACGATGTTAATAATCACTAAATCAATAATCGACCAGACTCCAGCAAATGATGCCGAACGATTATTAATTAACTCGGCTAGTTTACCGATGATAAATGGCATAACAACAACAATTTCAACTAATAGACAGATGATTGTGATGATCTGTTTTTTTCCCTTTGGAATGAACCGTTTTTTATCTTTCATATTACTAGATGCTCCTCATAAATTTAACTATCAAAACAAGAATAGCACACTTTTGTAGTTTATGCACTTGAATTAAATTCCAACTAATATAATTAGTAATAAATATTTTATTATTAATTATATTGACACCACTGGTATAATTATTATTAAAATTATGAATGGGATGTGGTGGTTTGCAAAATAGTTATAATTCAATGAAATTAAGAGTGGTTGCCCTGATTTTAGGCCTATTTGTCGATGCGTACGGAAATAGCCTCACGATTATGAGCAATAACGGCAATGGAGTTTGGACAGCGGTTGCCGTAGAGTTCAATCAACTATTTGGAATTTCCGTTGCTTGGACACTATTCATATTTGGAATGATCAACATCGTTTTAAATCAATTTTTAATTCACCGGCTCGACTGGTGGCGCATTATTAGTGGAATTATTTACATGGTGTTCTTTAGTTCATTTATTGATTTATTTAACCGAATTAACATTACCTTAGGGATTACTAAGGTGAATTATGGGGTCAGTTTATTAATCTCGCTTGTCGGGATTGGATTAATTGGGATTGCGATTTCCATCTATCAACGTGCAAATATATTAATGCATCCCAATGACGATACGACTAATATCCTTAGGTTTAAATACTTTAAAGGCAGCGCGATTAGGGCTCAATTTGCAGATTTAGGTGTAATTGCGGTGATTATCATGATTTGTTCAATTGCATTACGAAGTATTGATGCAATTGGAATCATCACCGTGGTTGGTTTTTTCGTCCTAGGACCGATTATTCAACTTGCTGATCGATTGGTTTGGCCTAATTTAAAGCATAATTTTAGTCAAAATGATGATATCTAATCATGAACGGATACATGTTCGCAAGTATGCATGTTCGCATGTTCGCAAGTATACATGTTCGCATGTATGCAATCACATCGACAATTGATCATTGCTCATAAATAAAACCGAATGGCATTTAATTTCAATGCACATTCGGTTTTTATTTTTCAAAAAAATTCAAAATCATGTTACCAATTGATTTATAATTAGCGACTAATGCAAAGTGGCCAGCATCTAATAGGGTCACCTTTGCATTTTGATCGTGCTTTGCAAACTCTTCTGCTCCAGGATAAATAAACGATGGATCATTCTTACCCCAAACGGCTAATAATTTAGGCTGATATCGTTCTATATAATTATCAAATTGTTGGTATAATTGGATATTATTTTGATAGTCCATAATTAACGCTAATTGCCGCTTTTGATAACCCGATGAGTGGGTAAAGAAAATATCCAAATTGAATTTATCAGGATTAATTTGGCGAGGCTCCCCAAATTGGTATTGATTTTTAATTGTTTCAGGAGCAAATGCACTTGCTAATGCATTTACACTATCAGAAGTGGGATGTTGCCATACTTGTGCTCGTTGTGCCCACTTTGGGCCTAGCCCACTTTTATAGATATTACCGTTTTGTGAAACAATGCCGAGGATTCTTTCGGGAAATTGGCTGGCAATCCGGAATCCGATGGGAGCCCCATAATCGAAAACATACATATAGAATTTATGAATTCCTAATTGATCAATCAACTTTTGAACGTAGGTAGTTAAATTATCAAATGTATATGCAAAGTTATTTGTTGATGGACAATCTGACATGCCAAATCCTGGATAATCCATTGCTATAACGTGATAATGCTTAGCTAAAATGGGGATTAATTCATTAAACATTGCACTAGAACTTGGAAAGCCATGGAATAATATGAAAGCAGGGGTGCTTGGCTTCCCCGCCTCGCGGTAAAATATTTTAATGTCATTAACGTTAATAAACGCATATTTAATCATTAATGGATCCTCCTAATTATTAATTAACTAAGGTGATCAAACAGAAAGTTTTCCTTACTTAATACATCAACGGCTGTAATATCATCAAATTGAATGGGTTCATTTTGTTCAATTCCAGAAAAACCATTAATTTCACCGTATTCAACTTCATTGATGGTGATTGAATGCTCATCAATCGATAAAATTTTACCTTGTTGGACGTATTCTTGGGTTGCTGTGTATACAGAAAGCGTAATTGTGTTTTCAAGACAGTAATTGAGAAGCTTTAAAAAGCTGCTAGTATTGAAATGTTTAAACTGTGCTTGTAGGTGGAACGGATCAAAAATATTTTGGTGCTTGGCATATTCGACGTATCGATCAAATAATTTAGAATAGGTTGTCCCTAGGGACACCTTTGAAATATCATCTTTTGCCATGATCGTATAAGAATCTAAAAATCCATAGTCATCAATCGTTTGTAATATAAAATAGGGGCCTAAATTCTTTACTATGTAACCAAGGGCAAAGTTTTCATATTCATAATTATCACGTGATTTAGAATAGATTTCTAATGGTTTATCGTTACCGATGGATTGATTAGTGTGCTGATTTTTCATTTTTTAAAACTCCTAACGATTACTAGTTTTTTCCATTATGAATGATTTAAAAACAATTGTAAAAAGATTGATAAATAATAAACGATTTTAAATCAAAATACCTGACAAACCATTTAGAATGATTTGTCAGGTATTATTAGTCTGGATTTGAAGCTTAATTAACGAAATGGTGGAAACACCTCTTTCTTATTTAAATTCTGATGTAAATCGATCGTTTAAGTGAATGGTAACACCTTCCTGTTCATTAGCTGAGTAAAACAAATTAACTGCTAAGTTGGTGGTTACATCTCCCTGTGATTTAATCTGAGGCGAAACATTGCTCATGATACTGGAACCATCCCCCTCTGATTGCCTATCCGATAAAACGATTAAATGATAAAGCGAAAATGTTTAATGATAATTATAATTGAATTTTAATTATAAAGTGTGTCGTGAATGGAAACTAAACGTTTAATGGACTACTTAAACGATAGCTCATGAATTATTCTTGATTTGAATCCTTAGTAATTGAATGGTGGAAACACTTCTTTCTCGAATAAACTTTGCGTAAACCATAGTATTTAAGTGAATGGAGTGTACCTCGCTTTCATTAGTTGAGAGTGAATCATAATCGCATTGGTGGTATCAAATCCCTTCGATTTATTCTGCGGTATTACCCTTACTTTGCATTGGAACCAACCCCTTTGCTTTGTGATTGGTACTAATATAGTTCATTTGAATTAGAATGTAAAGGGTTTTATCTAATTTTTTTGCAATTATTTTTTAATCATAACTAAAATGCTGGTAATAGTGGGTTTATAAGCTCAATTTAAAAATGAATTTACAACTATTTTTGTAAAATGATGGGATCCACTGATTAATAATAAGCATATTAATTGAAGACTTAATGTTTTATATGCTACTTTATTTATATCTAATAAAAACTAAGGGATGAAAAATATGGATAAGAATGAAGAATTAATTAACCTAGCTCACCGTAGATACGCAACTAAAAAGTATGATCCAAATAAACATATTACTGATAAGGATTGGGCTACGATTATGGAAGTCGCTCGACTTTCACCTAGTTCAATGGGCTTTGAACCGTGGCAATTTTTATTGATCGAAAACAAGGATTTAAAGCAAGCCATGTATGATGATGCATGGGGGGCTCAACACAGTTTTGATGGTGCTGATAAGTTCGTAGTGATTTTAGCTAGAAAGGACATGGATGTCAATTCACCCCACATTAAGCACATGAGTGAAGATGTCCAGGGCCATCCATTTGATGTGCACTCAGCATTTTCTAAGAAGATTATTGACTTTCAGGAAAATGACTTCCAGTTAAACACCAGTCGGGAACTATTTGATTGGACTTCGAAGCAGACCTATATTCCACTTGCGAATATGATGAGTGCCGCTGCCGCACTGGATATTGATAGTTGTCCGATTGAAGGGTTTAACCGCGCGAACATCGACCGGATTTTAGCGGATCACAACGCTTTTGACCCTAAAAAGTGGGGTGTTTCGGTCATGGTTAGTTTTGGTTATCGTGATCAAGAGATTACCCCTAAGAAGCGTCAACCAATGGAAGCTGTATATCGAGTAATTAAATAATGATTAAATAGGGGAGGTCAGCATATAAGCTGATTTCCCCTATTTTTGGTTTTTCCTAATTTAAAGGGTTGACAAAAAAATCAGCTGATGACATTCAAACGATGTCAGCTGATTTAATTGCTCTAAACATTATTTATTTTCCATTTGTTTTTTAATGGTTGCCATGATGCCCTTGTGATAATCCATTAGTTCTTCAGTATTAAAGCTTAAAATCATGTCATTGTTAATATTCTTTTGGGCGCAGTAAGCCATTTTAGCATCTGAGTAATGGTTAGCTTGTTCGATTGTATTTTCAACCATTTTTTTGAAGTCAACGGTTTGGGGGTTAGCTTCATTGAGTTCCTTTACTACTGGTTCGAACAATTCAATGACCTGTTTATAAATGGGCGCTAGTTCCAAATCATTCCCGTGTAACGTCTTAATTTGATCAACCGTGGCTAAGATATTTTTACGTTGCGCATCGGTTGGTAATTGCCGTTGTGCTAAAACATCGTCAATGATGGTAGGAACATCGATTTCCTTTAGCATTTGGAATAAATTAGTGAGGGTAACCGGTGCCCATAGTTCATCCAATTGTTGTTCATTTAATTCCACGGCACGGTAATTAGCCGAATCTTGATAATGCTTGATAAAAATTTTAGCATATAATTTAAAAATTTCTTGAGCAACATTCATGATTACGGGATCGTTGATATCATCATCCGTAATAAAGTGCTTAGCGATTAAACGTAGTTGATCACGCATTGGAATAACTTCCTCGTTTCGACTAGCCTTAATCGCTGCTTGAAAGCTTTCTGAATAGTTAAATCCTGACATAATATCATTCCTTTAATTTAGATTATTGTTTTATTATAGTGGATTGATTGGCGAATGACTAGTTTTCACAATGGAGCGGATGGTTATTTTAATCTTTGTTATTTGTTTTTATTTACTTTAACTAAAAATAATAAAAAAGCAATTATACACAAATTAGATATTGTTTAAAATGACTTCCGTTATTTAGGTTGACTTAAACCTAACTTTAAGGTTTAAGGTATTAATATCAATTAATGAAAGTGAGGATTTATGAATGAAAAGGATTAAGTTAAACAACGGATTGTTGATGCCACAAGAGGGATTTGGGGTTTATCAAATCCCGGACTATGGTGATTGTAAGCAAGCGGTAATGGATGCATTGTCATTGGGTTATCGGCTATTAGATACCGCCCAGGCTTATAAAAATGAAGAGGCAGTGGGGGATGCAATCGTCGAAAGTAACGTTGATCGTAATGATATCTTTTTAACAACTAAAATTTGGGTTAGTAACTATGGTTTCGAAAAGACCCAAGCATCCTTTAATGAGTCCTTAAAGAAGCTAAACACTGACTATGTTGACCTGGTGTTACTTCATCAACCGTTGGGTGATTACTATGGGGCTTACCGGGCGTTGGAGCAGCTGTACCAAGAGGGCAAAATTAAAGCGATCGGGGTATCTAACTTTGCTGCTGCTAGGTATGTTGATTTGGTATCAAACGTTAAGGTGATCCCTGCAGTAAATCAAATTGAAACCCATGTTTTTAATCAAGAGCAACCAATTCGTCCGTACCTAAAGGAGTATGGAACTCAAATTGAATCATGGGGGCCGTTTGCTGAGGGGAAGAACCACTTGTTTACGAATGAAACGTTGGTAGCAATTGGCGAGCACCATGATAAATCAGCAGCGCAGGTAGCATTGCGGTTTTTATTGCAATCTGGGGTTGTGATCATTCCGAAGTCAACGCACATCGAAAGAATGAAACAAAATTTAGCTGTTTGGGATTTTGAACTATCAGCTGCTGAAATGAAAAAAATTCAAGCATTAGATGAAAATAAGTCGTTTTTCGTTGACTATTCAGATCCGCAATTTATTAAGGCCTTAAACTCTTGGGAAGTCTAATGATTAATTCATGGTGAGTATAGTTACTGATTGCACCATATTAAAACATTATTATAGGTAGTTCATTTAGAATTAAAACGGGTTATGAATAGCGTTAACATCGTTAACACGCTATAATTAGGGCGTAAGTTAATTATGATTACAAATTATTACCAAATTATTTTAATAGACTAAGATTCTGATTTGATGCAGCTGAATATAATGTAATTGACGTTGACGATAATCCTCAGTTCCCAATTTTGGGCAGATGCATCTGCATTTGATACTGAGGTTTTTTATTTAGGAGGATGATCTCGTGACGACCCCTCGTAACCTAGCTTATAAACAACAAATGAAACAATTGGCATCATTGGGCATGATTATTAACTCAAAGGAGTTTAAGAAGCCCATTAATTTTGAGATAATTGGTTATTATAAGATTAAGGAGTTTTCACTACCGTTTTTACATAAGGGCAGTTACAATGGGATTCGCTTAAAAAGCATTGCCAATCGCTTTTATCTAGATAAAAATTTACGAATGCATTTCTTACAAGCAATTGAGAAAATTGAGCTCTCTTTAAAAATAAAATTGTCGTATTTATTTACTAACAAGTATCAAGACTTTGGCTACTTGGATTTTAAAAATTGGTTCAATAAGGCAAGTGGAAATGATTTTATAAAGAAACAGGAACTCCTGTTTAAAAAGAAAATTCGGCATTCAATGAAAAAAGCTAGTAATCCTGAATATAAAAATAAATTTAACCTTAATAAAGAGGGGTTACCTTCTGCTTGGTTCGGGATTAGTCTGTTAATGTTTGGCGATATCGAATTCATTATCAAGAATCTATCTAGGAAAAACGCCATTAAGTTGGCTAAAGAATACCATCTAGATTATAAAACATTGTTATCGGTGGTCGGATTGGTTCACTTAGCACGCAATATTTGTTGTCATAACCAAAATTTAGTTGACGTTAAAATTAAAACCCAACTAAACATTAATAAATTATTCCGAAATGCAAATAAAATTCTGTCTGAATACAGTAGTAAGCAGGGGCGGATGGATATGAATGGATTAGCGATGGTCACAATGTGTGTGAAGTATATGGTTGATGAAATCGATCCTAACTATGACTGGGATGATATTATTTCAGACATTGTTGCTCTCGCACATCCGGTTAGTAAAAATGGCGGGGAACTGTATCATCATATGGGATTCAAAAGTGCGCGTTCGCTTAGGAATCTTTTTCCCAAGAACAAGCGTGATTTAAAAGAGGCGCAGAGAAGGGTTAGTTAATAAGTATAATTCATTTGAATGATTTTGATATTGACTTTTTATAATTAATTATTTATTATTAACTATAAATAATTAATTATAAAACGACTGAAGAGCAGAGTAGAAAGCTAACTAGCCACAGAGAGTTCCGGGATGGTGTGAAGGAATGGTGAAGTTAATTTTGAAGATGGGCTTGGAGTTATTAACGGTGATATTTAGCCGTTAACGGTTTGACATCCGATATCGTTGGAATGGGGACCGCCATTTGGCGGACACCCAGTTTTGAGGTAGTTAATGTAAGTTAACTACGAACAAAGGTGGTATCACGAGAGCATTCGTCCTTTATCGGGCGGATGCTTTTTACTTATTATTGATAAAGGGGCGGATAACATGGGAAAAGTTTATGATTTAGCAATTATTGGAACTGGTTCGGTAGGATCAGCAGCCGGTTATTATGCCAGTCAGGATGGGTTAGATGTTTTGGAACTTGACTTAGCACGACCACCACATGATCAAGGATCGCACCATGGCCAGACTAGGATTATTCGACATGCTTATGGTGAAGGGGCCAAGTACCTACCGTTAATTTTAAAGGCACAACAACTTTGGGAATCATTGCAGTCACAAAGTGGGATGGACATCTTTCATCAAGTGGGTGTATTAAACGTGGGGCCACAAAATACTGAGTTCATCACCAATGTTGCAAAAACTGCTGCACAATATCACCTCCCGGTAGATCATTTAACGGCACGTGAAATTAACACCCGTTGGCCTGATTGGCATTTTGATAACGACTATCGAGGAATTTTTGAAAGGGATAGTGGTTATTTACTCTCTGAAAATGCTATTCGGGCTTACTTAAGCGGAGCGGAACAAAATGGGGTAACACAAGATTTTACTGCAAAGGTTCAATCTGTTAGACAGGTGGAAGATAACTTAGTGGAAATAAAGACGACTGATCATACCTATTTAGCGCATCAAGTCGCGGTAACCGCTGGAACCTGGGTGAAAGAATTGCTGCCAGATTTACCCATTCAACCGCTACGGAAGGTTTTTGGCTGGTTTAAAATTAATGACGCCAAGCTTAATGAATCAGCAGGATTTAGTTGCTTTTCAGTCGAAGATAAAACTGGTGAAATCTATTATGGATTTCCTGGTAAGAATGGTTTGATAAAAATTGGTCACCATAATGGTGGGCAACCAATTAATCAACGCGAAGCCCGTTTGCCTTATGGGGAATATGATAGTGATGAACATGATGTTGACGGATTATTAAGTGAACATTTAAGTGGAACCGCTGGGTTAGACCATGGTGCGGCATGTACTTATGACTTATCACCAGATGAAGATTTCATAATTGACCGGGTGCCAGGGCAGCCGAACATTCAAGTGATTACTGGTTTGAGCGGGCACGGCTTTAAGTTTGCGAGCGTGCTGGGGAAAATCGTTGTGGATCAATCGCAGGATAGAGAAGTAGCATTTGATCTAACACCGTTTAGAATTGATAGATTTTAATTTATGGATGAATAATATTTTAAATTTAAAATGGGGATGGCGAACATAATTGGTACGCAATTCTCATTTTTTATTAATTCTAATTCATTTACCATAATGATTTGACAGTGAATTGTTGACTTATACTTAAATAAAATGGTATTTAACAATGGTATCCTTGGGGTTAAAATATGATGGATTTTGGAGATGCACAAATAAAAACGTCTCTCGACCTTTAATCTTTAATAGCATGGTTAATTAACGTTTTTATTGATTATCTTTTTTAGTATGATGATATGATTTTAGTTCAGACTTTACTTAATTGATGTTATTATTACTGGCATTTGAACTAGATTTATAGTTTAATAATCCACGATATTACATTTAATCTAATTTAATTAGTTATTAGAATCATCATCATTTGAAAAGGTAATGCTTGGGTTAGATGCAAATTGACTAAGATCTAATCCACCAAAGTTAACACATAAAAACCCGTTACCAGTTTTCTGATCATAACTAAATCCAATTCCCACATCAGTGTAAAAAGAGGCCATATCATTTACATAATGCCCGTGTTCTTTACCATCTTTTTTGTATGGACCTTCAGATTGAAATAACTTAATTCCCTCTTCACCAATGCTTTGCACTGATCCATTAACTGCTGAGAATTCAGCAATATTTTCACCAGAAATACCAAATAAATTTTTGTATCCCAAGCTATTTGCAACTTGTTCAGCAGCATCTTGGCCATTATTATCCTGGTGAGAGAAATTAGTAATTAATTGTTCTGATCGTTTTTGAGCAATTTGTTGCAATTTATCGTTCATTTTAAGTGTATTGATGCCATCCTGAGTTCGGCATTGATTTAAGTAATTAAATGCAGCTTGGACAGCGTTGCTAATATTACTAGAGTCATCCCAATTAATAGAACTACTTGGCTTTTTATTAGTAGTTGGTGTCTTTAGCGTAGTATTATTAATTTTCAACGATGATTTCTTTGGCTTATACTTAGTTAACGCACTAAGGCGAACCCAATTACTACCTATTTTTGCATATTTTACATTTTTATATTTTTTAATTTTGGTTACAATAACGCAATTGCCCTTCGTACTTTTAACTCTAACTGAGTGCACACTTTTAAGCGTTTGTGCTCTACTAGGTAAATTATTATAAAGGATGATGTAGCCACCCTTAAATTGATATGTAATGTTCTTGGCATAGGCATTTTGACTGTAGATTGTAAACATTGCTGCAGTAGCTAAACTTACTAAAAAACACTTTGCAACTTTCATATTAATCATCTCTTTTAATCATAATTTTATTTTGTATATTATATTAATTTTAATGTATGTATTACAAAAAGCCAATAATCTGACCCCCAATAATTTGGATGCGAAAATGATGTATATTATCTTCATATGAGCATAACTATTTTTAAATTAATCAAAAAAATATTTTTTGTTATTTAGTAATTATTTTAATATAAATTAATTGCCTTAATAACGGCAATCATTAAGCTAATGATGACATTTAAAATAATCTAATTTTAATGTTTTTCCAATTTTTTAGGTTGACATAAAATTATTTAAGTTGTAATATTTGTTTCAACTTAAATAATAAATCAAGGGAGTGCAGTTATAATGTTAAGGTTGAATAGTAATTTAAAAATTAATAACTTACAATTTAATATTAATTCAGCTTTGACTTTAGTAATTGCGATTATGATTCTAATTATTATTATTATTATTTAGATCATAATCTGCGATGGCTAAGGAATTTTTAATTCTGTTATAACAACAACCAATTAAGTCCACACAGATTATAAGAAATCTGTGTGGATGCCCCTTTGGAAAATCCGAAACAATGGAAAATCCACACAGCTTTTAAAAACTGTGTGGATTTTTTGTTTTTATATTTAAAATTTATCAATAGGGAGGCAAGATTTAGAAAGTTTTGTTTAATAATTTTAAGGAGGATTTTATTTATGAGTAAAAATAATGTAGATGAGGTATCAAATAGTTTAGTTTTAGCAAATGAGGATCGACATTCACTTGCTTGGCAACCATTTAAGGCAATGCTTAATGATGAAAGTGATGGATATAGCGTTCAAGAATTAGTTTATAACGCATTAAATGGTGAAAATAATAAGGTAGCAGCCTACAAAGTAAGCTTAACTAGCGAAAAATCACAAAAGGGATATAACTATAATCAACCAATTTTTGGGAAATTAAGTGCTAATCAACTTGTTTTATCTGGAGGAACGGTGGTTTTGAACGAACAATTTAAACCGTTTTTAGAAGTTGAAGTTGCTTTTAAAGTGAATGATACTTTATTGCCGGGTGACGATTTAACCACTCTATTATCCAAGGTTGACGCATTACCGGCATTTGAATTACCAGATTCACGTTTTAGAGATTGGTTTAGAAAACTTAGTAAAGAATTATTTATGGCGGATGATGCAATGGCTAATTTATTAGTGGTCGGGAAAAGTGTTGCTACCACAGATTTAAATCCATTGGATTTAGCAGATGTAACTATGGAATTGGAACATGACGGAAATGCTCTAGGCCAATCTAAATCATCATCAGTATTAGGAAACCCACTGAATTCTTTAAAATGGTTAGTCGAAAAGCTTGACAATAGTGGAAATTGCTTAACTAAGGGGCAGTTTGTAACCACCGGAACTTCCAAAACAGTAGATTTAGCAAAGGGCAGTTGGCGTGCGAACTTTAGTAAGGGTTTAGGGTTTGTAACCTTAAATGTTAAATAATTGATTGGGGATGATAAATAATGCTTGAAGTAATGGGAAAAGAAAAAGAATTAGACGGCGTTTATTCAAAATCAGACGTTGAGGATTTGGATCTTAGATTGGATAATTTACCAACTGGTAGGACGTTCAAAAAAGTTTTTTGGTTAGTATTAGCTGGAATGGTGGTTAGGTCAATTGACTTTTATCTGGCTAGTGGAGTTGCCAGTTCATTAGTGAAATCAGGTTATGCTAGCTTAGGTCAAACTGCATCTCTGATGTCTGCTAGTTCATTTGGATTATTAGTGGGATCATTATCAGCAGGCTTTTTGGGAGATAAGTTAGGACGTAGACATGCCTACCAATTAAACTTAGTATTCTTTGGAGTCATGACAATGCTAAGTGCAGTTGCTCCTAATATGACTTGGTTAATTGTTTTACGTGGACTTAGTTGTATTGGAATGGGAGCAGAATTAGTTACTGGTTTTTCGATGATTAATGAATTTGCTCCAGTAAACAAACGTGGTCGATGGGCCGTGGGCATGACCGCAATTACCTGTTGGGGTTCTCCTTTAGGGATGTTGATGAGTTCATTAATCATTCCTAGTTTAGGTTGGCGAGTACTATTTATCGGAGTGGGAGTGTTTGCGTTATTTGTTTGGGTGTTACGTCGAGAATTACCAGAATCACCCAGATGGTTATTTTCTAAGGGCAGATATGCAGAAGCTGAAGCAATTGTTAATCAAATGGAAAAGGATGATCCTAATCATGATAAGTTGTTAGATGAAAAGCGTAATAGTAATAAAGTTCAGAATGAAATGGATCAGGCAGATAAAGTTACATATAGTAGTACAAAGCTATTTTGGCGAGTTGTCATTACTTCATTCGTATTAATAGTTGCTGATGTTTGTGAATATACTTTTGTAAACTGGGAGCCAACAATGTTAGCTAAATCTGGACATGGGTTATCACAATCATTAGGGCTGTCAACGATTATGATGGTTGCTGCACCATTAGGAGCACTATTGGGAATGCTACTTGTAGATAGACTAGGGCGTAAATTCAATTTATTACTAAGCTTTATTGCAATGGTGGTTTTAGGATTGGGTTATACATATCAAACAACCAGTCTAGGATTAATTACATTTGGTTTTCTACTGACCCTATTTATTTATGTTTTAATCTCTACGGTTTTCGGAGCATTTATCCCAGAGATGTTTCCAACTAGTTTTAGATTAAGAGGGGTCGGGCTTGCGAATACTTTTGCTAAGGGTGCAACTATGGTTACTCCATTTATTGTTGTCTGGCTGTTAAGCAGCTTTGGATTTAAGGCAGTTTTATACGCAATGAGTGTTCTCTCGTTACTTGCCGTTTTAGTAACTATATTTTTTGTTCCGGAAACGAAGAAAAAGCATATTAAATAATGTTAGGAGGATTAGAATATGGACGCAGTAATACATGAAGGTGGATTAGGAGTTGATCATTTATCGTTTTCGCAAGGGGTTGAGACTCCCAAACCTAACGCGGACGAAGTATTAATTAACTTAAAAAGTGCGGGACTTAACCATCATGATTTATTCGTTTTAAATGGTCATCATGATTCACAGCAACCGGCTTTGATTCCAGGATCAGATGGGGCTGGGGTTATTTCTGAAGTTGGAAGGGATGTTAGAGAATTTAAAGTTGGTGATGAGGTTATTATTAACCCATTACTATGGGGCACCCATACAAATGTTCCACCAACTAACATGGAGGTACTTGGCTATCCTCGTAATGGAACGTTAGCAGATAAGGTGGTAATTAGTTATAAACAAGTTAGCAAAAAGCCATCATATTTAGACTGGACAGAGGCTGGGGTGTTATCCCTTAGCGCTTTAACTGCATATCGAGCTGTTTTTACTAAGGGTCAAGTCCATGCAGGCCAAAGGGTATTTGTTCCAGGAGCCGGTGGAGCTGTTGCTACTAATATGATTATGATGCTTAAATCACTCGGAGCAACGGTGATCGTTTCTTCTAGACATCAAGATAAATTGGCCAAGGCAGAGGAATTAGGAGCAGATGAAGTAGTTCTTGATTCTGATAATTGGGCGGAAAAAGTTGCTCCGGTAGACATTGTAATTGACGACGTTGGGCCTGCAACCCTAAATCGAGATTTTGAATTACTTAAATTTGGAGGCACAGTTGTTACATTTGGTAGTTCTAGCGGTGACGAAATAACATTTGATTTAAGAAGATTATTTTTTAATCAATGGGTAATGAAGGGGTCAACAGGTGGAACTCAATCCGAATTTAAAAAGATGCTCGAATTATACGATAAATACCAGTGGCATCCAGTGGTTGATTCACATATTTTTAATTTAAGGAATGTTAAACAAGGATATGAGTTAATGATGAACAAGTCACAGTATGGAAATATTGCGGTTACAATTCAAAAATAATTAGGGGTGTAATTTATGAAAGTTGCTGTATTAGGTGCTGGTGCAATGGGATTAAGATATGGACTATTGCTTCAGTCAGCTGGAACTGATGTTGATTTTGTTGAACCTTGGGATAAAAATTATAACAAGGTAAAAGAACAGGGTGGAGTATTCGTGGCAAGAAATGGTAGCGATAGACATCTGGTTCATGTAAACATGTTTAAGCCGGAAGAATATAATGAGTCACCAGATTTGGTTATCTTATTTGTTAAACAAATGGATAATGAAAAAACATTGGAAGCAAGTAAGCATTTTTTGAATCAAAATACTTATGTTTTAACTAATCAAAATGGAATGGGTGCAGTTGATGTAATTTCCAAATATGTGCCTAGGCAACATATCATTGCTGGAACTGCTTTTGCAGCAAGCATTTTAAACGGTCCTGGGGATGTAAATGTAATGGGTGAACGCGGATCTGGGCAAGTCCACTTAGTTAATGTAACTGAGCAACCAGATGATTTTACTAATCAGGTTGTTGATGAATTTGATAAAGCAGGAATGAATCCAAGCCTTTCGGAAAATTACAAGGGAACGTTGTGGCAGAAGTTATTACTTAATTCTGTTGTTAACACGCTATGTACTTTAATGGATATTACAATGGGTGAATATCAAACGTTTAGCGAGGCAGATGAACTTACATCTGAGTTAGTTAATGAAGCTTATGAAGTTGCTGATGCTGATGGGGTTAAAATGCTCAAAAGTGCTGATGAAATGACGAAAGTAATTGCTGACGAAAACAGACGCCTTAAGGATCACCGACCATCAATGTATCAGGATATGAGTCATAATCGACCAACTGAAGTTGACTATATTAATGGTTACATTGTTAAAAAAGCAACTGAACATGGATTAACAGCGCCGCATCATGAAATGCTAGTTAAATTAGTTCATTTATCTGAGCAAATGAAGGCTTAATTGAATAATAAATAGTGAGGTAATTTTAATGGATAATAATGAGTCGTACGTATTTGATAACGGAGAATTTAAATTAGAGCATGAGGTCAAAGTGGGCGTTAGGAGTAAAGCATTAAACTATGGTCTTGGTGTTTTTGAAGGATTTCGAGCATATTGGAATGAAGATGAGCAACAACTTTATGGGTTTCGATTAAAAGATCACTTTAAACGACTGAAAGAATGCACCAAGATAACTAATCTTAATTTTCCCTATTCGGTTGATCAAATGATTGATTTTACAAAGCAACTACTGGTGAAAAATAACTTAAAACAGACTACATATGTTAGGCCGCTAGTGTTAAATGACTCTAACGATATAACTCCGAATTTAAAAGATCCAGTAGTTCGAGTTATTATGTACGTCCAACCGATGAAAAAACGTGTAATGAAAGATGAATTAACGGCTGGATTTAGTTCTTGGGAACGGTTAAATGATAATATGCTTCCACCCCATTCTAAAACTACAGGCGCATATATGAACTCAGCACTAGCTTTTTTAGAAGCTGGTAATCATGGATACGATGAGGCACTTTTCTTAACTAATAATGGACATGTAAGTGAGGGGACTAGGGAAAATATCTTCATGTTAAAACACGGTAAGTTAGTAACCCCACCGACTTCGGATAATATTTTGGAGGGCATTACTAGAGAAACGGTGATGCAATTAGTAAGTAATGAATTTGAGATTCCAGTTGAAGAAAGAAGCATTTCAAGAACTGAATTATACGGTGCTGATGAGGTATTTGTATCAGGTACTGCAATGGAAGTAACATCATTGGTTGAGGTTGATAATCGTGTAATTGCCGATGGGCATGAGGGTAAATTAGTAAAATCTTTAAAGGAGTTATTTTTTAGTGTAACAACTGGTAAAAATAGTAAGTATAAAGATTATTGTACGCCAGTATATAATAAGTAATTATGGATGAGTTTATGTAATCAAAGAAATGCTCCAATGATTAAATTTCGGATAAAAATGTATAAATCCAGTTATAGTTTGATCATAGGAGTTTTTTCTATTTCAAAAAATCATTCGAAAAATTTAAGGACGTAATTATTAAAATGATGAGGGCAGTAACTAACTGTTAGCCAAATATCGGAGCATGTTAGTTGAAACATCGCATTCCTTATCTAGATACTTAATGTCGTGCACGTGCTTAAATAATATAATCTTTGAATTACTTTGAATATGATTTTGGCATAATAAAAACTCCTTTAATAATAATTAAACCCAAAAGTGTACACTGTAAAAGTAGTCTATCCTATCATAGGAGCATCCATTGATTTCACTAACTTAAATTAATTTTATTTAATCGTATTTTAATTTATAAAAAGTTTGATTATCAAACTTAATAACGTTAAAATCAATTTTACAAAATTAACAATTAGGTATATTATTAGAAAATAATTAAAAGGAGGTTCCAATATGAGTGAAACTACTTATAGCAATTTTAATTTATACGATGGTGAAACGGATCACGTTACAGCCAATAGCTGGATGACGGTTGATGATGATACTGGGAAGTTAGTCAAAGTGGGGACCGGTGATGGGCCCAGTGATTCAGTTGATTTACATAATAAATACGTCATGCCAGGGCTGATTAATGCCCATACCCACATTACGATGGATGAAGCTAAGGGTGACGGTGGTACCGACGTTAACAAGATTCGAATGACCGTTCGTTCGGAAAAGCACCTGCATCAATTACTCGAATCTGGGGTTACATATATTAGAGAGTGTGGTAGCTGTTACGATGAAGATATCACGTTAAATCAATTAGCTCAGCTGGGTGAATTAACCAAAGTTCCCCATATTCTCCCATCAGGGAAGCCATATTCAATGACCGGCGGACATGGCGATTTGCCTAACTTTGCCCACCTAGTTGATTCACCAGATGCAATGCGACACGCAGTAAGAAAGGGTCTTAAAAAGGGGGCCATGTCGATCAAAATCATGGCAACCGGTGGGGTAATGACCGAAGGTGATAACATGGTTAACCCCCAACTCAGTGTCGAAGAAATGAAGGTAGCCGTGGATGAAGCCCACCACAAGGGTCGTATCGTGGCCGCTCATGCTGAGGGGAATCCTGGAATCATGAACGCCATTAAAGCCGGGGTGGACTCGGTCGAACATGGCTTTTACGTCAACGATGAAGAAATTGAAATGATGTTAAAGCAGGGAACCTACCTAACACCGACCCTGATTGCTGGTTGGGGCGTAGCCGAATTAGGTAAGGGTAAGTTACCTGACTGGGAATTGAAAAAGATGCAAGATGCAATGGATGATGCATTTGCCAATGTTAAGAATGCTTGGCAAAAGGGAGTGCCCGTAACCCTCGGGACCGATGCTGGAACACCGTTCAACGACTTTTTCATGACGCCAGATGAACTAGCATTAATGGTCGCACATGAAGATGTCACGCCATTTGAGGCCCTTCAAACGTCATTTAATAGCGCTAAGTTAATGGGCGTGGATCAAGAATATGGATCATTAAAACCAGGTAAGTATGCGGACTTCTTGGTCTTAGATGCTAATCCGTTAGCAGATGTTAGGGCAGTTAAACAACGGGATAAGCAGGTGTACTTAGCGGGCAAACGTGAATATTAAAAAGCATTGAATAGCACAAGTAGGATTAAATCAATTATCAGAGAGGTTTCAAATTGGTGTAAGAAACTAATTGATTAATCGTGAAAATCAGCTATGAGCTACCGGGTGATAATGTAACCTAGGTTGGGAATTCCCATTACAGAATCTACAAATCAATTGGTTTGTTAGAGTGATAGCGATAACTAATCGTTATAACAGAGGTGGTACCGCGCTTAAAGCGTCCTTGATTTCATTATGGAATGAAGGACGCTTTTTTTATTATTAAATAAATGAAGGGATTGATTCAATATGCAAAATGGGGTTCAAAATCAAGATTTATTTACTTTAAAATCAGTTACACAACCAGTGAAGGGAGAGCATTTTTATTTCTTTTTAGAAAATAATGTTGATCAAAAGAGTAATGCATACCAAAGCAACGTTGTTAGTTTAGATTCACAACACCATTATAAACAATGGACGAACGGTGGATTAAATTTAAATCCGGTGGTCACTAAAACTGATTTAGTATACTTACATCAATCAGCTGATAAGACTAGTGTAATGAAAATGCCATTGGATGGTGGGGTAGCGCATTCAGTATATGAGCATCAAACGATTCAATCGATGCTGTTAACTGGCGATCAAACGACATTATTTTTTAAAACGGTGGATTCTAATGTTAAAACTAAATATAGCACGACCGCTTTTCCAACGTCACGTCACGTAACTAAGCTATTCAATCGGGCCGATGGGGTGGGTTGGTTACCTAATGATTTAAGGTATCGTTTGGTTCGGCTGGATTTAGATAGCCTAACTGCATCAACTGTTTTTGAAAGTAAGACTAATTTTAACTTAAATTCGGTAAATGATGATGGCACCTTAGTTGCATATACGCAGCAAAATCATCCCGAGATGACCACTGATTACGATGCTTCGATGGGGGTTTATCTATTTAACCTGGCGAATCATGAAACCACATTTGTTACTAAGGATGTTCCTGATGGCATTTTTTCAGATGTCGAGTTTGCACCTGATGGTCAAAAACTGGCGTTAGTTGGTAATACGAATGTGCATCCAATGTGTACGGTCAATAATCTTTGGCGCTATGATTTAAAAAGTCATCAGTTGGCAAATGTAACTGGGGATGATGACGAGTTTGATTGTGGGTTTGCACCGGGAGTGGGCGCCTGTTTAGCTGCTGACTTTGTCCAACACCAATCATGTAAGAGTGTTCGTTGGCTAGACAGTGATCGCTGTGTCGTTGCAGCTTATCATCATGGAATGAGTGCACTATTACTAAATACGGGATTAAAGTACGAATCAGTTTACCAGGATGAAAGTGAAGTCTATGATTTTTGCGTTTTGGACGCGCACCAACTACTATTAAGTGTTTCGAAGCAGGAACAACCGAATGAACTTTGCCGCTTATCGTTATCAAATCAAGCATTAACTAGTTTATATAATCCTAATTTAGAATATGAGAAGGACCATGAATACGCTAAGCACAGTCATTTTACATATCGATCGACTGATGATCAGGTCGACCTAGACGGTTGGGTCCTCCATGCTAACCATTCTGACCTCAGTCCGGTCATCCTGTATATTCACGGTGGCCCCCATTATGCATACGGGGAAACCTTCTTTCATGAATTTCAAACGCTTGCAAATAATGGGTATTCAGTTGTCTTTGTAAATCCACGGGGCTCCACGACCTACGGACAGGCATTTGAGACGGATGTAGTTAACCATTATGGCGAAAATGACTACTTAGACTTAATGGCTGGGTTAGAATACGCATTAGCTAACTATTCAACGTTGGATGCCAAGAATGTTTTTGTTGCTGGTGGTTCTTACGGTGGTTTTATGTCTTCATGGATGATTGGGCACACCGATCGCTTTAAAGCGGCCTGTGTTCAAAGGCCAGCGACTGACTGGCATTCCTTTTATGGCACCAGTGATATTGGTTTTTGGTTCTGTCGAAATCAACTGGGGCTGGACCTGTTCAACGACAAAGATGCATTGGCCGTCTATTGGGATAAGTCACCGTTGAAGTATGCCCATAATGTTACTACGCCGGTGAGAATTCAACATGGTGAATATGATATGCGCTGTCCGTTGAATCAAAGTGAAGCGTTATTTACCGCCGTTAAGCAAACCGGAACGGATTGTGATTACGTTAGATATCCACAATCATTTCATGGATTATCCAGGAATGGGTTGCCGAATTTAAGAATGCAAAGAATCGATGATGTGTTAGAATGGTTTAATCGGTATCGAAATTAAAAACAAAGCCGCTGAAGGGTGCATGACCCTCAGCGGCTTTGTTTATGGCAATAATTATTTTAATTCAGCTAATGATTCTTGGATAGAGGCATCTAAAATGTCCATTCCTGCATTCAATTGATCTTCGGTTACCACTAGTGGACATAAGAAGCGAATAACGTTACTTTTAACGCCCGCCATTTCAATTACCAGACCCTTGGAAACAGCAGTTTGGATAATTTTGGCCACTAATTCTGGATATGGTTCTTTACTATCCCGATCCTTCACAAATTCTAATCCCACCATGCTACCAATGCCACGTACATCACCGATTTCTTCGTATTTATCTTGAAGCGCTTCGAAACCTTCCTTGGCAAGTTTACCGACCTTTAATGCCCGATCAGCTAATTTTTCATTTTCGATAATGTCCAAAACTTGCAGTCCTGATGCACAAGCAAGGGCGTTTCCACCAAAGGTACCACCAATTCCACCAACGATTACGTCTTGGACTTTATCCATAATATCAACTCCAGCAGTGACTCCGGATAATGGAACGCCTGCTGCAATTGACTTTGCCATTGCAATGATATCAGGAGCACAGCCATTTTCCTTCCAGTAGTTGGATACGAATAGGCGTCCGGAACGCGCAAATCCAGTTTGGACTTCGTCTGCAATCAACATGATGCCGTGTTCGTCACAAATTTTGCGGAGTGCTTTTACATATTCAAACGGAGCGGGAATGAAACCACCTTCACCTTGAATTGGTTCCATAACGAATGCAGCCACTTGATTGGCTGGGACCCCTTGTTCAAAAATGTATTGAATATTATCTAAATAGTATTGAATGCTTTCTTCTTTAGAATAACCCTTTGGAGCGCGGTATAGGTATGGGAACGTAGCTCGATAAACGCCACCCATTGCTGGTTCAATCCCAGCGGAGAATGTTTTTTTAGCGGTTAAGGTGGAAGTTAGGGCAGTTCTACCATGAAAGGCGCCGGAAAAGGCAATGATGTTACTGCGTCCGGTATACGCCTTAGCGATTTTAACCGCATTTTCAATTGCTTCAGCTCCAGAATTAACGAACATGGTTTTATTAACTCCCTGTTTGGTTGGGGCGAGCGCATTGATTCGTTCTGCTAGGTCAATATAACCCTTGTGGGTGCTGATGTTAGCCATACTGTGAAAAAAGTTATCAGCTTGGTTCTTTACCGCCTCAACCACCTTCGGTTGACCATATCCGACGTTCATTACACCAACGCCACCGACCCAATCAACAAATCGATTGCCGTCGACATCTTCGATCATGGCTCCCTGCCCGCGTTTGATAACTAATGGATAATTACATAGAACGGCTGAAGGGACGTTTTTAGCACGGCGATCTAAAATTGCCTGTGCCTTTGGTCCGGGAAAGACTCCAGTTACGCTAGGGAGAGAATCTCTTAAACTTGTTAAATCTGCAGTGTTTGGCATACAACAACACACCTTTCATTGAGAACTAAACATTCATCAAAATAAATTTTTATGCATTCAATTGCTAAAACCAACATTTGAATTAATAAGAATGTTACCACGAAAAAAATTAAAAGCAATAGTTAAATTAGAAAAAGATTAAATTATAATAATAAAAACATTGCAATTTGCTAATTTTAATAATATAATTCTCAAAATCAATGAATTATGAATGCTATTTAAATTAATTGTTCGGATTTATATAGAAATTAATTAATCAACCAATTAATGAATCTTCAATTGATTGATAGTATAAAAATTCATTAGGTGAATTTATTATTAATTGCTTGTAGTTGCTAGTAAAAAAGGGGTGCTGTTATATGGACGAAAAAACTAATTCTGGTGAATTAATTCAAACAACATATGTTGATGAGCATGAGGAATCGAATTTAAAGCCCAATTCGCTATCATTCTTTGAAGTGATTGGGGAGTCAATTGCAAACATTGCGCCCACCGCAACACCGGTGATGAACATCGCGGTGGTATTTGCCCTAGCTGGAAATAGTACTTGGATTGCATATCTATTTGCAACGGTAGCCTGTATTTTATTGGCAAAACAAATTAATGTGTTTGCAAAACGATATGCAACTTCTGGTAGCATTTATACCTATGTTAATAAAAGCATTGGGCGCAGAGCAGGGTTTGTAGCGGGATCTAGTATCTTCTTTGCATACATTACGACAGCGGTTTCCATGATGGGTGGATTTGCAATTTATTTGCACAATTTATTAGCATATTTCAATCTATCAGTTCCATACTACATCCTTGCAGCGATTGGCATTATAAGCGTTTGGTTCATGGCGCAGCGCGGCGTTGAACTGTCGACTAGGGCAATGATGGTTCTAGAAATGACATCGGTCTCATTAATTTCGATTTTAGGATTGATCATTTTAGCTACGCATCATTTTGACATTAATCCGAATAACGTTGATTTTACAAATATTTCAATGGGAAACGTCACTTCCGGTTTGGTATTAGCATTTTTTGGGTTTGTTGGGTTCGAAGGGGCTGCTTCAATGGGGAAGGAAGCTAAGAAACCACTAAGAAACGTCCCCCGCGCCGTTATGATTAGTCCCATCATTGCCGGAGTGTTCTTCATCATTATGTCAATGGTAATGATTATGGGCTTCAACGGTAGTGGGCATAATTTAGGAACTTCCACCAATCCGCTTTCATTTTTATCAGAAGCCAACCACGTTGGATTCTTTGGCTACTGTATTACCCTGGGGGCGACAATTAGTTTTTGGTCCGGAAGCGTTGGTATCATTACTGCCGGTTCTAGAATTATGATGCGGATGGGCCATGAACACTATCTACCGAAGGTGGTCACTAAGGTCAACGAAAAGAAAAGAACTCCAACGATTTCAATTGGGATCCTAAGTTTATTAATTGGTTCCTTAATTGTTGGATTTTCAGCTTTTACCCAGATTAGCGATGCGTATGACTGGTTCAGTACGATTGCGGTTTGGGGATTCTTGGTCCCATACCTAATGGTAACGATTAGTGCACCCATTTTTCTGCGTAAATTAAATGAATTGAAAGTTAGGGATGTTTTAATGTCGTTGATTACTGGCATCCTATTGATCATTCCGATTGTGGGTAGTATCTATCCACAACCACAAGGGATTGCTAGCATTTTCCCATACATCTTTGTTGGATGGATTATCATTACTTCGATTCTTGGTGAGTATCGGTACAAAAAGGATTCAGTCAAAGAGAAGTAAGCAATTAACTTGAAAACGAAGGAATGTGGTAGCTCCTAGTTTCTTGAATTTGGATTCGTTTGGTTAAATAAATTAAAAAGGATATGATAATATGCCACTGATGAGAATTGACGTTATTAAGGGTCATGATGAAAAATATTTACAAGCTTTATTAGATACATCCTACCAAGTATTACTAAATACGTTTGGGGTTCCTGATGGCGATCGCTATCAAATTATCACTCAGCATGAGCCATTTGAGATGAATATTTTAGATGCTGGATTGGGAATTGAGCGAAGTAAAGATGTGGTGGTATTTCAAATTACCACCCGGTCTCGAAATGTAACCCAAAAGCGTGCGTTCTATGAACAATTAGCAAATGGACTGAAGGAGCGAATCGGTCTAGATCCTAAGGATTTAATGGTCAGTCTTTCGACTAACGGGGACTCAGACTGGAGTTTTGGTTATGGCAAAGCTCAATTTGTGGATGGCCCACTTCATTAAAATTGAAAAGTGAACTAATCCTAAAATGTGTGGTAGGAATTGTTTTGGATTTGGGAAGGAATCATTAAAACAAATAATGATAAGCGATTAGCGTAACCGATTTAAAAAATCGGTTACGCTTTTTAATTAGAATTAGATTAATTAAAAATTAGTATTTTGTAATTTTAAATTAAAATACGAACTATTTTTGTACTTTATTCCAAATAATTAAGTGTTTAGTTAAGATATGATGGTTACAAGATATTAATTTAGTTAAGAAGTGATCAGTAATTACTTCTGGCTATAAATCCAATTCATTAACTGATAACGTAAAATGATTACGTTAAATACGGGAGGTAATTGCTTATGCAAAGTGTAGTGAATAACGAGGAAATTAGTCCAGAGTTAACCATCCCCGACGAACTATTGCCGATTAAGGATGATCAAAGAAAGATTGGGAAATTAGCTTATATGTCAATGTGGCTAGGTGATGGTTTTAACATTGGTAATATAACGGTGGGGTCATCAATTGTGGTTGCTGGAGTTGCAACCATGAATTTACTCCAAACGGTTGTAGCTGCGGCCATTGCAATTGCAATTGTATCATTAATATTTGCGTTGAATGATCGGTTTGGTTATGAAACTGGGGTTCCGTATGTAATGCAATTACGATTATCATTTGGCAAGAACGGTGCTAAGTTTTCAAGTCTATTTAGGGGGGTTCCGTCCCTAGTATGGTTCGGATTCCAAAGTTGGACGGGAGCATTGGCACTTAATGAAATTGCTAAGATCATAACTAACAATGGTTTTAACAACGTTGCAATTTGCTTTACATTTTTAATGATCGTTCAATTGATCTTATCAATCCGGGGCTTTAAATTCATTAAGAACATTACTTCAGTCGTATCTGTTATCATGATGGTTTCCTTACTCAGTTTATTTATCATTCTATTGGTTAACCATGGTAGTGCGATTAGCCAAACCCTAGTGCAATCAAAGGGTTCATGGGGAATTCAGTTTTTCGGGTTTATTGTAGCATTCTTAGGTAACTATACTGCTATTTTTGAGTCGGCAGCTGATTACTCAAGGGAATTAAAACCCGGGATTAGTAATTGCAAACGGGGCTTCTTATACTTCTTACCAATTGGTTTCTCATATGGGATTACGCTGTTAACTGGTGCCATGTTATCTGCAGTTACTGGTATCGCTAGTCCGGTGGATGCAATGTCACACATCTTTAACAATCATGTGATTATGCTTTTGGTTTCATTGTTTATCGTTTTAGGGGTAATTACTACTAATGCGGTGGCTAATATTACGCCAACTACTTACGTATTGACCTCCTTATTAAAACTACCGCGTAAACTATCACTCGTGTTAGTTACAGGATTAGCAGTATTTACATGCCCATGGCTACTAGTTGGTGATTCATCATCACAAGGATTGACCATTTTTATTCATTCCTATGCAATCTTTTTAGGACCATTGACTGCAATTATTCTGATTGAATATTATATCGTGAGGAAAAGAAAGGTGGATCTGGACCAACTATACCGGGATGATATTAGGAAAATTAATTGGAAAGCGTTTGCAGCCTTGATTGCAGGAGCGCTGTTTGCACTGACCCAAATTGAATTATCATGGTTAATCGGATTTGCCGTATCAGCAGTGGTTTACTTAACTGTTAATAAATTAAGCAAATCAGATACTGCAAATATCATCTAATTAGTTTATGTATCACCACCAACCATATTTTATGTTTGGTGGTGCTTAAAGATACGGTTCAATTAATCCAGCGCCTGAAAGATTGGTTCCGGATTAATTGTCGTTACTAGCTACTAATGCTCATTTGGATTTAATGGATCAACATCATCGTGGTTATCAATTGCTTGTTTATAAATATTAACTTTTTCATTCAGAAACTGCAGATTCCGTTGAGCTTCAGTTACCCTTTGAATTGCTAAATCACGTTCATCCTTTATCATTTGAAACCGCTCGTTTATACTATCGGTGCCCATTTTACATAGGTCAACGTATTGTTTGATTTGTTTAATCGACATCCCAGTACTGCGGAGCATTTTACAACCACGAAGCCACTCTAATGCATCGTGGTCAAAAATCCGTTCGTTTTGTGAATTGCGCTTTACGGTAGGAACTAGTCCTAAATTGGTGTAATAACGAACCGTATACTCAGTCAGATTTAGTTTTTGAGCAACCTTTTTAACCGTCAACAATTTTAATCCTCCAAATTGATTTGAATTATTTCTTTTCTGGAACTGAATTAACGATCCATTCCACAGTCTTGGGATCGTGTAGATTCATAAATGAGCTTTCATTGGTATCCATGTTTTCAATCGATTCCATATCTGCGTCACTTAAAGTAAAGTCCCAAATATCAATATTTTGTCGCATTCGTTCAATACTATTAGATTTTGGAATAATAATGATATCCTTTTGCGTCAAGAACCGCAGTGCAACTTGAGAAGCAGTCTTTTGATACTGTTTACCAATTTTAGTTAAAATGGGATTAGTAAAGATATCGTGTTTACCATTAGCGAATGGCCCCCATGATTCTAACTTAGTTCCATACTTATTAGTATACGCTTGCATTTCTTTTTGTTGAAAGAAAACATGGGTCTCCATTTGATCAACGGCCGGTTTAATCCTAGCAAAATGCTGAATATCGATGTATCGATCACTATTATAGTTGGAGACACCAATTGCTCTGATTTTGCCTTCGTCGTAGAGGTCCTCTAATGCGCGATAAGCAGAATAGGAATCGCCAAATGGTTGGTGTAATAGTACTAGATCAATATAATCAGTTCTTAATTTTTTTAATGATGCTTCAATTGAAGCACGCGTTTTTGCATACTCAAATTCAGTGATCCAAACTTTAGTCGTAATGAAAATATCATTGCGACTAATTTCACTTTCTTCAATGGCTGCACCAACAGCATCCTCGTTATGATACTGTTGAGCAGTATCGATTGTTCGATAACCAACTGATAAGGCGTTTTTCACAGCTTGTTTACAATTTTCAAATCCATCAATGCGGTAAACACCAAACCCTTCCGCCGGCATTTCCACTCCGTTGTTCAACTTAACATTAGGTACATTTGTCATTAAAAAGCTTCCTTTCATTATTTAATAAGACTACTATAAAGGGTTTAGGTAACTCTAATGCAAATAAATCCACTTAAATATTTAAATGAAAAGTTGTAAGATTGGCTGGTGAAGAGCTTTCAGTAGGATTAAAATAAACCATAATCAATTCGTTTAAAATTCAAACGATAGAAAGTAGGTTCAATGATGAAATGGATGTGTAGACAATTTAATGAATTAACCAATTATCAAGTTTGGGAAATGTACTATATTAGAGCTGCAACTTTTTGTTTTGAACAAAATCGAACGGTTCCGGATGTTGATCGGCAAGATTTAACTGCTACGCATGTTCTGGGATATGATGATAACGAACACTTAGTAGCATACGCTCGTTTTTATGAAGTTGATGATTATTTAGACTTTGGACGGGTCCTAATTGTACCATCAGTACGCGGAACTGGATTGGGCAATCAACTAATGGAATATCTATTGAATTGTATTAATGAGGTTAACGCATCACAGCGGGCCATCATTATTACCGCCCAGGCTGATAAGCAGGGCTTTTATGAAAAATTTGGCTTTAAAGCTGAAGGTAACGTTTTTATTGAAGCTCAAACACCACATATTAAAATGGTGAAGAGTTAAGAGCCACCTAATGATCATCACTAGTCCTGACTTTTAAAATAATGCTAATCATTAGGGAATGTTTTGTGCTATTATCTTAGTTAATTCAATATAGGTAGGGTGAAAATAATGGATAAAAAGAATTGTATCGTTGATGGTGAAGAGTTTAACGTAAATGATGGATATTTATTAGGCGAAATTGATTCCACGGTGATGGGGCATATTCGACATGACTATCCTAAGGCTAAGGATGATGATTTTATTTGTAATCACCATGCCATTCACTATCAATTGGAAATGATTGATCAATTAATTAGTAATAATGAAACTAAGAATAAAAAAATCGAACAAAAGCTAACCGATGCTTTAAATGAAAGCAATTACCAAATTCAAAATATTAATGATCAGCTGAATCAAACCGCTACGTTTGGCGAACGGGTAGCAGATTTAGTTGCTAAATTTGGTGGTAGTTGGAGTTTTATCATTGTTTTTGTATTCTTCTTGCTAGCATGGATGTTTATTAACGTTGTTCATTTATTTGGAGCTAAGTTTGATCCATACCCGTTTATTTTACTTAACTTAGCATTAAGTTGTATTGCCGCTTTACAATCACCAATTATTATGATGAGTCAAAATCGGTCGGGCCATCGTGATGAATTGTCCTCAGATAATGATTATCACGTGAATTTAAAATCAGAAAATGAGCTGCGCAGTTTACACGCTAAATTAGACCAAATTAACAATAATTCGATTCCAAGTAGTTTTAAAATTAGTCAAGCGCAACTTTCATCATTAGGTGAAATTAATGATAAGTTGGATTCGATGGGAAAAGAAATTGATGCCCTAAAAGTAGCTGTGAATAAGCAACCCAAATAGTAAATTAAAACGGAGTGATTTAAATGTTAGTCTCAACAACTGAGCATATTGGTAAAGAGTATGAAGTGATTGGCGAAGTCTTTGGAATGACGACCCAATCCAGAAACATTGGTAGTAACCTTGCCGCTGGAATTAAAAATATCTTCGGTGGAGAAATCAAGGGATACACTCAAATGATGGAAGATGCCCGTGATGAATCAGTACAGCGATTGAAGGAAAACGCGAAAAAAATGGGTGCTGACGCAGTGGTGATGATGCGGTTTGATTCCGGATCAATCGGCAATGACATGCAATCAGTTGCAGCTTATGGAACGGCGGTTAAGTATGTTGATGAGCGGATTAGTGATTGATTATAGTCAATTAGATTGATAGTTCGTTTTTGATTAATAATAATTGTGTTTTGATTAATCTTAGATTAATATTTAGTTAATTTTTGGTTGACTTTTATAATTTGGGTGTTATTATTGCTTTAACTAATAAAAAGAAAGGAGTTGCCGCGAATGTTTTTTGATAATTCATCAATGTGCATGTGTCAAAACTGTAAGTTATCACTGCGTGGTAGCTCCTTTTTGGTGCACGTAAATTGTTGAATTAAGTTATCCAAGTTTAGATAAGTGATTAATTCAATTGTGTCCATCCAGAGCCTCTGCCCGGTGAAATTCATCGGTGCAGGGGCTTTTTTTATTACCAAAATTTCTTAGGGGTGATGTGTTGATGAGTTTGAATAAGCAAGCGGTATTAGACGCGTTTCAAAATAAGCAGGAGGGAGCAGTGCCATTTTCAGTTTGGCACCACTTTAACCCGGATGAGCATGTTGAAGCTAGCCGGGATCCAAAAATCTTTCAAAATGACGTAGCGAAAGAGCCCCAGTTCGTGAATGCTGTGGATCCAGATTTTATTAAATTGATGGATGATGGGTATTTCACGTATGACTTTAATAACGTTCGTGATCCTAAAGATTTAGCTGAGTTATCAAAAATTACCGAAATCGCTAGTAACGATAAATGGTTAACGGAACAAGCACGCCTGTTTCATGAGCAATTGGACCGATTAACGGAAGCGGAGCGGGATAGAGTCATTTTAAGTAACGTCTTTTCAGCCGTATCGGTATTTAAGTGGTCATTAGTTAAGGAATTACCTAGCACTGAACTTGCATTGGGGGACAAACGCTTTGCAGATTTATATACGCAAAATCCGCAGGTGGTAATTAACGCTTTAAAAGTGATCAATCAAGATATTAAAAAGCAAATTGAAGTCGGTCTTAATGCTGGTGTAAACGGGGTCTTCTTCAGTACTCAGGAAATTCAAGATGACCGCGTTGGCAATGAATTTTTTGAAAATGTGCAGAAACCACTGGATCAAGAATTAATTAACTTAATCAACCGCGATTTTAAGATTGGCATCTTACACATTTGTGGATTTGATGGGGCGACTAATCATTTACCGGGGTTTGTTGATTACCAACTACCAGTTGTAAATTGGGCTACTAAAGTCGACGGCTATACCCTGGGTGAGGGAAAGCAATTATTTAAGGATAAGGTTGTTTTTGGTGGTCTGGGCAATACCATCAGTGACGTTTTATTTAGTGGGAATCGTGATCAAATTACAACTGCAATCGACGCTCTTTTAGATGAATCGGGAACAAAAGGGGTCATCATTGGATCCGATTGTACAGTTCCACGCGATACACCAGTTGAACATATTAAGTGGGCTGCTGAGGCTGCCCATACCTATCAGCAACGACACTAAGATATTAAATCAAAAATTGGAGTGATTATTATGGCATTAAGTAGAGCAGAAGTATTAGCAGCATTTTCCGGAGCAACCGAAACCCAGGTTCCATTTTCAGTTTGGCATCATTTTAATCCGAATGCACATACACTAGCAACGGTGAGCTCGGCTATTTTTAAAAACGATGTGAACGGTGAGCATGAATACGTTAAAAATGTGGACTCTGATTTTGTCAAATTAATGGATGATGGGTATTTTACCTACGGATTGCAGGATGTTGATGACCCGAGCGACTTGAACAGCTTAGCTCAAATTAAGGAAATTAACGATGATAACCCATGGCTGACTGGCCAATATGAATTAATTAGCCAACAAATTGCTGGAATTGAGGGGCAAAAGATTATTTTTAGTAATGTTTTTTCAGCAATTACCCTGTTCAAATGGGCGTTGGGGATGAATACGCCAAACCAAGATACCAGTAAATCCAATCAACTATTTGCTGATTTATATTTGAAAGCTCCCAAAATTGTAACGAATGCTTTAAAAGTGATTAATCAAGATATCATTAAACAGGTTCAAATTGGTAAGCAAGCGGGCGTTAACGGGGTCTTCTTTAGTACCCAAGAAATTCAGGATGCGCGAATTGACCAAGATTTCTTTGAATCCGTTCAAAAACCACTAGATCAAGAAATTATCAATGCGATTAATCATGATTTTGAACTAGGGATCTTACATGTTTGTGGGCATAACGGAGCTAAAAACCATCTACCCTGGTTCGTGGATTACGATTTACCAATTATTAACTGGTCAACTGATATTGATGGCTATCCGCTGAGTGCCGGTAAACAGCTCTTTGACAATAAGGTCGTGTTAGGTGGCCTAGGCAGTACCGAATCCGATTTGCTATATAAGGGGACCCAAACTCAAATTCAGGCTAAGGTCGACCAATTAATTGATGATGCTGGCACCGCAGGGGTCATCATCGGTGCAGATTGTACGATTCCTCGTGATACTCCAGATGAACATATTAGGTGGGCCGCAGAAGCAGCGCACTCCTACCTGGATAGAAAGAAGGCTAGGTAATGGCACTTTTACAAATTAAGAACTTAAAAAAGGCGTTCAACCAAAAAGTAGTTTTAAATGATGTCAATCTGGATGTTAATCAGGGGGATGTAATTGCCATTATTGGCCCTAGTGGCTCCGGGAAGACTACGTTTTTAAAAAGTATCAACCTATTAGAAACGCCGGATAGTGGTGAATTAGATTTCAACGCCCATCAATTTCAGTTTAATAAAATTAGTCAAGCTGATCGATTAGCGATTCGAAGAAAAATTGCGATGGTGTTTCAAAACTACGCCCTGTTTAAGAATAAAACAGCATTGGAAAATATTACTGAGGGCTTAATTTACGGGCGGCATATTGATAAGCAGCAAGCTGAACAACGAGCGTTAGCAGAACTCAAGTTAGTGAACTTAACGGATAAACGGGATTTTTATCCATCCCAATTATCTGGGGGCCAACAGCAACGAATCGGAATTGCGCGGGCGACTGCATTGGATCCGGAAATCATTTTGTTTGATGAACCCACATCCGCATTGGATCCAGAATTAGTGGGCACCGTAATTGAAGATATCGACCGGCTAGCTAAAAACGGGCAGACCATGATTGTGGTCACCCACTTGATGTCATTTGCAAGAAGCGTAGCGAATAAGGTGCTCTTCTTTGAAAATGGGAATATCTTAGCAGCTGGCTCACCGGAAGAAATTTTGGACCACCCTGAAAACGAGCGGATTCAAAAGTTTCTATCGGCAATTTCTAAGGATAGTTAGGGGGCTAAAACATGAATTTACTATCAATCATAAACGGCCTGCTTTCTGGGCTCCCCAATACGTTGATCATTTTATTATTTTCATTTGTGTTATCGAGCATCATTGGGTTAGCGGTAGTTTGGTTATCACTGCAAAATGAGTCTGTTTCTAAAACGATTGCAAGGGCTTATACGGGGTTATCGCGAGGGACCCCACCTTTATTAATGTTACTGTTAGCCTACTATGAATTACCCCGATTGTTACAATTTATTGGGATTAATGCGCAAGATTGGAGTAAGAACCTATTTGCCATCTTTGGATTGGCAGTGGGCTTTGGTGGTTACATGGGGGAGGTCTTTAGGTCCGCATTTGATGCCGTTGATCCGGTCCAATTTGAAGCCGCCTATTCGGTTGGGATGGAACGAAGGGATATCTTAAAGGAGATTATATTACCCCAGGTCTTTCAGATTGCGTTACCGAACATTCAAAATATGTTTTTAGGGTTTCTAAAAGCATCCTCTCTGGTGTATGTCATCGGAATTTCTGATATGTATCGGGATGCTACGAACCTAGCCAACGTTAATCAAGGGGTCTTTCAACTGCAGATTTTCGTTGTCTTGGGACTAATCTATTGGTTAATTACGATTTTCTTTGATTATTTATTTAATTTATACATTCAAAAACATAATTATATCTAAGGGGTGGTGAATAAAAATGGATTTTAAATTTATGCTTGATTCATTCCCTAAGTTAGTCTCAGTGCTACCGATTACACTTTACATCGCAATTTTAGGAACTGTAATTGGACTAGGATTAGCAATTTTAATTTCAATCGTTAGGGAAAGAAAGACGCCGATTTTGTCACCACTACTTAGTTTATATGTTTCTGTATTTCGTGGGGTGCCGATAATTGTGCAAATTTACATTGTTTATTATGGGCTGCCGAGAATCCTTTATGATTTTGCAAAAACGGGTGCCAACGGGCGGGGGTTAGTCCTCCCCAGCCTATTGATTGGAATCGTTGCGTTTTCATTAAATGCATCGGCTAATTTATCCGAGTCGATTCGCTCAGCTTATCATTCGATCGATCGGTCCCAATACGATGCCGCAATTGCCATTGGGTTAACCAGGTTCGAAGCAATTAAACGCATTGTATTCCCACAAATGGTTCCTAATTTTATCCCGAATTTTTCGAATGTATTTTTAGATCTAATTAAGGATACCGCATTGGTCTATAACATTGGCATTATTGAAGTAATGGGAAAGGCGAACATTTTAGCATCGTTTGGTTTTAACTACTTAGAAGCATACTTAGATGCATTAGTAATCTATTTAGTAGTCTGCTTTATCTTTGCAAAGTTATTATTATTTGCCGAAACCAAAATTAGAAAAGTTGTTTTTTCATAAAATTAAATTAGATTGGGAGCGATGAACATGTCAAAAAAAGCGTATATTTATACTGGAGTGATTGCAGCAGTGGTGGTTGTGATTGGAGCGGCACATCTATTTAGTCAAAAATCACAAACTGCATCTAAGAACCATGTCCAAGTAATTAACGTTGCTGGAGTAGCAGCTAACCGTCCGTATACCTATGCTGATGGTAATAAAATTGGTGGGTATGATGGTGAGTTATTCCAAGAATTGGATAAGAAGTTACCACAATATAAATTTAAGTATTCCACTACGTCACAGAACTCCGTCTTCGTCGGTCTGGAATCCGGGAAGTATGACATTGCATCTTCCGGATTTTGGTATTCGAAGCAACGGGCTGAAAAATACCTATTCTCAGCTCCAACGGGGGTAGCTGATTTAAGATTAGTTTACAGGAAGGATGAAAAGCCAATCAATGGGTTTGCAGATATTGCAAAGCGCAACTTAAAATTAGCACCGATCTCTAGTGATGATGCTAGATATAACTTCGTTGAAGACTATAATAAGCAACATCCGAAGGCAAAGGTGAATTTGGAAGCGATTGGCGATGTGTCATCAGGGGATGCACTTAAGCAGCTCCAACAAAAGCAATTTGATGCCGTCTTTTATCCATACCAAGCCTATATTGGCGTGAAGGATGCCGGTGGTGCTAAGGGACTGACCGTTTCCAAGTCGGTGGGGGTCAAGAATGATTACTTTGTTGCCAATAATAGTGAGAAGAATAAGCAGCTGCTTAAGGCCATTAATGCGGAACTAAAGAAGCTAAAGGCCAGTGGGTATTTAGACCGGCTTGCTAAAAAGTGGTTAGGTGAAGATACATTCAAATTACCGGGCGCAGAAAAGAACTTTACCAACCCCAAGGGTTAAACATAACTTAAATTAATGGATCTTAGTGGTGATTAAATTCCCAGTAAGATCCATTTTGTGGTTGCATGGTTAATCATATGTAATGTCGGGACTACCGACTAATTAGTGTTCTAATTGATATTGATTCAATTGATTTACAATCTCATCCACAATTTGTGCTGGGGTTTTATCGTTAACATCGATGATAATATCGGCTAATTGTTCGTACTTTGGTTGTCTAGCGTGCTTTAGTTCGATTAAACCGGTGGCACCTAATTCCTGGAAAAGTGGTCTGGACTCCACGTCATCCTTTAATAATCGCTTTAAAACCGTTTCATCAGTGGCGTTTAAAAAAACGGTAGGGGTAGGATGTTGAACTAGTAAATCAAAATTAGCATCTTGAACGGGGGTTCCACCGCCAGTGGAGACAATTCCATCCAATTCCAATGCATCGATTAGGGTCTGGTGTTCAAATTCACGAAATTGGGCCTCCCCAAATTGCTCAAAGTAAGCAGGAATTTTAAATCCAGATTGCTTTTCGATTAATTGATCTAAATCATGATGTTCAATTGCTAACTTATGGCTTAGGGCATCTGCAATCGTACTTTTACCGCTGCCCATGAAGCCGATTAAAATTAATTTCATTTTGCATCCTCCATTTCTTGACGAGCCCTTTGCGCCATTGTAATGCTGCGCTTCATTGCATCATTGTCATGACGTTTAATTGCCGTTTTGAGGGCCTTTAAATTTTTTTCAAAGAGTTCAATTTGTTGAATTAAATCATCACCACTACTGTTCATAATTGAAGTCCACATTTTAGAATCACTCATTGCAATCCGGGTAGTGTCTAATAAACCACCTGCTGGCACGCTAGGATCGACGTTTAGTGCCTTTAATTCGGGACTGATCGTATTCATTAACGTAAAAGCGATTGCGTGGGGGAGGTAGCTAATTGCGCTTACAATTTGGTCGTGTTGGTCAGGAGTCACTAATTGAAAATTAAATTCACCACTCCCTAATAGGGCCTTAAATTGGTTAACTTGATTTTTCGTAGCATTGCCATTGACTAAAAAGTAAGTATGATCCGCTAACATGTTAACGCTGCCGTTAGCACTACCAGTTAAATGCGACCCAGCCATTGGATGGCCACCCAAGAACGTCCCACCGCTATTGATGAAATCATCCGCGGCGTTTAAAATCATCCGCTTACTGCTGCCAACGTCAGTTACTAATGCGTTGGGTTTTAACTTTAGATACTTTAGGGCCTCTAAACTGTTGATAATGATGTCCACGGGAGTCGCTAGAATAATGCAATCAGCTTTTTGACTCCCAGCTTCGAACGAAGTTTGCTGATCGAGTAAGTGGTGTTCAACCATGAATGCGGTATTTTGGGGATTAATATCGTTCCCCATAACGATAACATCAGGGCGCGTGGCCTTGATGATCCTTGCAATTGAGCTGCCAATCAATCCGAGCCCGTTTATAAACACTGATTCCATCGCTGGATCAACTCCTTAACTTTGCTAAATCATCACTAAACGTAGGGTATGAGATATTGATGCAGTCAAAATCCTTAATGGTGACCGGTTGCTTTAATAATAATGATGCAATTTTAAGCGTCATTGCAATTCGATGATCCTTATGGCTATCTAGGTTAGGATCTACTAAGTGCCAAGGTTTACTTCCGTCAATGATAAATCCATCGCGTAGTTCCTCAATTGCAATCCCCAATTTTTTAAACTCGGTCGCAATAACGTTCAATCGATCTGATTCCTTGAAGCGCAATTCCTCTGCTCCCGTAATCTTACTAGTCCCATTGGCCCGCGCTGCTAGTAAGGCCAATAGTGGGACTTCATCCACTAAGCCCGGAATTTCATCACTACCAACTGTAAATGGAGTTAATGCACCCGCTTCGACTGTGATATCGGCACTTGGTTCTGCATCGCCAGTCTGGTTTTCAATCCTGATTTTAGCACCGGCCCGTTTTAAAACGTTGATAATTCCAGCCCGGGTGGGATTAATCCCAACATTTTGAATGGTTACCTTTGAATTTGGGATAACAGCAGCGGCAACTAAGAAGAATGCTGCTGATGACATATCTCCAGGAACGGTAATTGCTTGCCCGGTTAATGAATGACGGGGATGAATAATAATTTGATTAGCGTGTTTTTCAATGCTATTGGGGCTAAAGCGCATCAGCATGTTTTCAGTATGGTCACGCGATTTGACCGGTTCGATAATGGTGGTGTTCCCATCTGCATTTAGTGCGGCTAAAATAATGGCACTTTTAACCTGCGCGCTAGCCACTGGCATGGTGTACTCAATTCCGTGCAGTCGACTGCCATCGATGGTCATTGGGAGGTGATTATCAGTAGCATGAATCTTTGCGCCCATTTCACTAAGGGGGGTGATGATTCGTTTCATTGGCCGTTTTGAAAGTGAAGCATCACCCACCACTTCACTTGAAAATGATTGCCCAGCTAATAATCCGCTGATTAAGCGAGTGGACGTCCCAGAATTACCCATGTTGAGTTTAACACTAGGATCCTTTAGGCCATTAATGCCCACTCCATGGACTTTAATTTGCTGATTCTGCTCATCGATTTTAACCCCTAGGTTTTGAAAGACTGCCATCGTTGAAAGACAATCAGCCGAACGCAGAAAATTATTGATGGTGGTGGTTCCATGGCTAATGGCCCCTAGGATAATGCTACGATGAGAGATACTCTTATCACCGGGAACGCTTATGGTTCCATTTAATTGATTGTTAGTTTCCATCCTGATTGCTCCTTAGAAGTTCTTTAGCTCATCACGGTATTCAGTAAGTTGTTGCTTTAAACGAACCATGTTACTACCATCAAACGTATCGGTAATCGCCTTGGCTAGTTCGATGGCAACGACACTTTCAATTACGATCGATGCTGGAACGATGGCCGTGGTATCAGAACGCTCTACGTTTGCTTTTTTCACTTCTTTACTATTAATATCAGCACTTTGGAGGGGCTTGTAAAGCGTTGGGATTGGCTTCATTGCAGCTTTAACGATGACCGGCATGCCGTTAGTCATCCCACCTTCAAAACCACCTAAGTGGTCTGAATTTCTAGAGAAACCACTGCCTGCTTGCCAGTCGATTTCATCCATTACCTGACTCCCGTGCTCCTCGGCATCCTTAAAACCATCACCGATTTCGACACCCTTCATGGCGTTAACGCCCATTACAGCAGCTGCTAGCTTAGCATCGAGCTTGGTATCCCAACTAATGTAGCTTCCCAATCCGGCAGGGACGTTTTGGGCAACGACTCTAATGACTCCACCCACGGTATCTCCATTGCGTTTGGTTTCATCGATTAACTGATGGATTTTATCCACTGCATCTGAATCGATCACCCGTAAATCGTTTTGCTTAATTGCTGTTTCAATCTTAGCAATGTCGGTAGGTTGACTATTATCAGCATTGATGCCGCCCACTGATTCAACGTAACCACTAATTTTAATATCTAATTGGTTCAATAGTTGTTTACAAATATTCCCAATTGCCACCCGCATTGCCGTTTCACGAGCGGAGGAACGTTCTAACACGTTTCTTAGGTCCCGGTGGTTGTATTTCATGCCACCCACTAAGTCCGCATGACCTGGTCTAGGGCGGGTCACTTGGCGCAACGTATTTTCCTTAGTGGCCGGACTAGTGGGGTTCATAATTTCAGACCAATGCGCATGGTCACGGTTCTTAACGGTTAGCGCAATTGGGGATCCTAGTGTGATTCCATGGCGGATACCACCAGTGATAATGACTTGGTCGTGTTCGATTTTTTGACGATTGCCACGTCCATAACCACCCTGTCTAGCTGCTAGGGCGGCGTTGATTTGGTCAACGTCAACGGTTAATCCGGCTGGAATGCCTTCAATAATTCCGCTAAGTTCTGGTCCGTGTGATTCGCCTGCTGTTAAGTAGTACATATTAATCATCCTTTATTATTGATTTTGGTTTAGTTTAGTTTGGTATTGCTTGGAGTTATTCATGATGTTTTGAATAATGTTTTGATTGTAACTTACTAATTCTGGATCGCTGGTCAATTGTTTAATCTTAGCTAAGACATCAGCTTCACGGTGTTGATCCTCAGTGGGTAATTGATGCTCCTGCTTAAAATTTTGCACGTCTTTGACGGCCTTAAATCGTTGTTCCAACAGGGAGACTAATTGAGCATCAATTTGATTGATCTTAGCTCTGGCATCGTCTAATTGATTGGTCTTAGGTTGGATTAAGAAGGTGATGATTGCTGCAACTAATCCGACTAGGGCCACCACGATATCACCGGTTAAAATGTTTTGTTCACCGAAGCGGATTAAAAATCCGGTAATAATTGGAATTGAAAACGATGCGATGCTGCCGAACATGAAAAAGATTCCGGTAAAGATTCCCTTATGATGATTGTAAAGTGAGAGTAATTGATTCAAAGCAACTTGCATTAATCCGCCGGCAGCACTAAGTCCAAATGCAAATGCTGCAACTGATGAAATGTATGGAGAATGACTAAAGCTAACGGTGGCAATTGCAATTACCGAAACAATATTCAGTCCAAGAAAAACATGGCGTTGAACGTCAAAGCGTTTTAAGATTGCAAATGATAATAATACTCCGGTGATGGAACCAATACTGTAAAGGGACAATAAGAGGTGTGAAGTAACATCACTAAAGCCGATCTTAGTGGCAAAGATGGTAATCCACTGGGTGAACCAAATCATAACTGCCATTGAAGTAAATCCGTAAACGAATAGTGAGCCAGTAATGAGCGCCTTCGCTCCTTTACTCATTTTAACAGCTTTACTAATGACTTGATCGTTATTTTGAATAAACTTTGGAAACTTACAACTAGCAATATTAATGATGTTAATTACTAACACAATTGCTGGAATTAAAAATGAAATTCCGAACCAGAGTTGGTGGCCCTTTAAAAAGAGGATGATGATTGGCAAACAAAATTCACCCACCGAAATGAAGGCCTTTAATAAAATACTGTTGGAACTATTATTGCTGTCCAGTTCTGAAAATAGGGGGTAGGTTGCTGAATCCAGTGCTGAATTCCCCACCCCTGCGATAATTGACATTCCGTAGGCAATTACTAGGGAGTGGTTCAGCGGCGTCACAATGAAGAATACCAGGTATGTAAGCATTCCAATCATCAGGGTGGTTTTCCGACCGAATCGATCAGAAATAAAGCCCATGATGAGGTAAGCGATTAACCGTCCAATTCCAATTCCAGATAGGACAAAAGATGCAACTGCTAGGCTACTTCCCCAGCTCTGTGCTAGTGGGATTAGGTTTTGCGTTAAAATGATCAACGCGAACCCATGAACAAAGTAGTTAAGGAATAATCTCGTTCTAAGTCTAATTTGATTCATATCCGTTTCCTCCTTATTGTGGTGCAACGACTTGTAAGATCGTTGCTAGTTGCGGACTAGTAATTTGGCCCGGCGCTGATTGCGCTTTATTAGTAATGCTCCCGAAAGTAATTACCGAACCGGTCAATTGACCGCTAATTCTAGTAATGATACCTAATGCACCCATTGCCATGCTAATGATTGGGATCATTAGGCTTTGATTAGCACGGTGGGAAGCCGTCATAAATCTTAATACATCATCAACGTTAGTGGGCATCACCGCAATTTTAGCAATATCACAATTCAGCGCCTGCATTGATTGCCATTTTTGGGCTAGAAAGTGATCATCTGGAGTCTGTTTGAAATTATGGTGACTGCCAATTACGAGTTGATGGTGTTGATGGGCTAGGTCAATAATGCTAGCGGCACCGAGTTGGTTGATTTCAACATCGACGAGGTGGAAACCAGTCTTAATAATTACCTTTAAGACTGCTGGGTAGTCATGTTCAATTGGGTTGAAGTTACCACCCTCAGTAGTTGTCCGGAGGGTAGCGATGATCGGTGTTTTGGGAAAGCTAGTTTGAATTAGTTGTTTTGCACTTTTGATGGTGGCTTCATTGAGAACTGCTAAAAAATCAATTCGTAGCTCGATCAAATCCACGCTGGCAGTATCAATTAATGCGAGTTGTTGTTCAATTTCCGCATCATCTTTGCCAGTAATGGGAACCGCAATCTTGGGTTTCGTATCGCTTAGTTGGGTGTTTTCAATCGTAATCGTTTTCATTTTAATGGCCATCCTTTTTAGAAATTGCCTTTTCAACAACGTCGATTGGCATATCTTCACCGGTCCACAGTTTAAAGGCGGCTGCCCCTTGTTCGATCATCATCCCTAGGCCATTGTAGACTTCAGTGAGTCCGGCTGATTTAGCGATTTGCATTAATTTAGTTTCACGGGGGGCATAAACGGTATCGAAAACGACTAAGTCCTTGTGGAACCAACTAGGATCGTTGATGAGGCTCATGTCCTCTAATGGTTTCATTCCAACTCCCGTGGCATCGCAGTAGATATCAGCATCGGCAATGGCAGCTTTGAATGCTGCTTGGTTTTCTAATGCTTCGACACTGGCTTTACAATCAGTCCGTTCATTAATGATTTTTGCGATGCGCTTTGCATTATCTAGATTTTTATCGCTGCGGTTAAAGATTTTAACTTCGCTTAACCCTTCCATAGCTGATTGAATTGCGATTGGCGTACCGGCGCCACCGGCACCGGCTAATACCATTTTCTTACCCGCAACCGGATGCCCCTTTTTCTTAAGGTCGGTAGTGAACCCGACCCCATCAGTTGTATAACCAGTCAAGACCCCGTGATCATTAACGACGGTATTCACAGCTTGATTTAACTCTGCTGAGATGTCTAACTTATCCAAGTACTTGATAATCCGTTGTTTGTTAGGCATTGAAACGTTGATTCCACGCATATCAAGGGTGCGAATGGCATTTACGCCAGCTTCTAGCCGATCTGAGTCAATGTCGAATGCCAAGTAGGCGTAGTTCAAATTTAATTTTTCAAATGCGGCGTTATGCATGGTAGGGGACATGGAGTGGCGAATTGGGTATGCCATTAAACCAATTAAAAAGGTGTGACCATCAATGTTACTCATTATAAAAACTTCCTTTCTTAAACAAAAAAACCAGCTAAGTGATTTATTCACCTAGCTGGCCTAATACTTTAATTTCGTCGAAGAAATCGTATTATCATGAACCCTAGCTAGATGAACTTCGCACCTAGCTAGCAAAAATCAAAATCAATGACTTCACTACTTAGACGCGAACGCTTAGTACGTCCGCATCATATGTACAGACGTACTAACTAAAGTAATAAAAGCCATAATAATAACTATTGATAATGATTTGCTTATTCATAATTAACAATTCCTTCCCTGTTTTGATTATCTTAATTAAAACACAGATTAGATTAAAATGCAAAAGTTTTTTTAATCTTTTTTTAATGAAAACTAATTATTACTATCGTAAGGACCAATATAATTACCGTAGCAATAATCAAGGTAGTGGTTAGAATGATTATTTAAATAGCCACTATTCACAGGGATGTTGGTTTCGATTTTAGCTAAGACCTGAGTTCGTTCCGGATCCGTGGCGGTCACGATATCTTGATTCATAATGGAACCAGAAACAAAATACCAATTTTTTAAATCAACAAAATCATTGATTGAAATTTGATTGCCAAAATACTCACGATCTAATGCACAAATGAATTCGCCAAAGTTAGCAACATCTAAGTGAACCGTATCCGAACCCATGTAAAAGATATCCTTATCGTAATTAAATGACTTATCATTTTTGGTTTCCTCGTTTTTAGCTTCCATTGGACAAAGCCCACCTAGATAGAAGAACCCCAGGGTATTTTGATCAGTGAGGTATTCTGCTAGGAATAAGCGAGAGGCAGGATCATTATAACCAACTGATTCTACGAATTCGGCTCCAATATTTAGAACTAGGTTATTGTTGCCAATCGTCTTTTTGAGTAGTGGCACGTTGATTCGATATAGCTGGTCGGTACGCTGGAATTTCTCATAATAACGCCCTCGATACTCTTCGTCATAGGTATTGAACATTAATGTAGAATTAGCAGTGGGATATAATTGAATCCACTCATAACTATTGATTGCATTAGTATTATCACTGATGAACGTTCCTAATGGATAATAAAACGTGCCCCTAGTGTATTTAAAACGAAATGAATCGAAAAATTGGGTCATTTAACCATCTCCTCAGAGTTTACCGGTTGAAATAGGATCAAGATTGGTAGAAATATTAATCCAAATATGTAGTTGTGTCAATAATCAATCTAATTATTTTCGATAAATTTTATCACGTTGCACTGGTTGTTGTAGAAAATAATTACTATATGCTCTTTACAAATTTAATACAAAAAGATTATAATACATTAATTAGACTTTTAGAGTATTTTATATTCTCATTTTAGGAGTGATTATTATGTTTAGTAAAATTGGGAACTTAATTTTTGAACATGAAGCCGTTGCCAGAAATTCCGATTTTAAAATGGGGTTAGAAATTGAAATGGACCGAGCGTATGAAAACGGCCATTTAAGTATGGAACCATATCCGGATACGATTGGCGATGCCCATAGTAACCCATGGATTACTGAGGATTTTTTAATCACAATGTCGGAAGTGGTAACGCCACCTGCCGATAGTCCATTGGATGCAATGCGGTATCTATACCGCATTAATAATGCATTAAGAAATGCACTCGCGCCTGGTGAAATCTTATGGTCACTATCAATGCCACCCATTATGCCAAAGGAAAAGAGTAACGAGCTCCTCGCTGATTCGACGCAAGAAAAACGGGATTTTTTAATTAAGTTAGTGAAACTGCATAAGGGAATGGCCAAATTTTTGCCATGCGGAGCCCACATTAATTTAAGTATCCATGACCATATCATTAAACTGATTCATTCCGAAATGGGGGATCAATTTCAGTCTGAACAAGCGGTAAAAGACTATTTGTACATGCGGTTAGGGCAGGGCTTTGTTAGGTATCGTTGGATTATTACATACTTATTTGGTGCTAGTCCCATTGCTGAGGACAACTACTTCGATGTTGACCAGGGGCCTGACCACCCAGTGCGGTGTTTACGACAAACAACTCGTTATGGGTACGGGGCAAAGTTTTTGGTGGACTACACTAGTATTGATAAATACATTACATCCATTCAAAATGCAGTTAAAAATAAACTATTGATTCGTGACTCAGAGGGCCAGGGGCCGATTCGCTTCCGTGGTGGGAAGGATCTTGATGACCTCAGAAATACTGGGATTCAATATTTGGAATTGCGGATGCTTGATTTAGATCCCACAAGTGAAATTGGAATTAAAACTAACACGATTCGGTTCCTTCGGTTAATGGCTAGTTACTTCATTATGAATCCGCCATTAAGGCAATCAGAGGTTAATGAGGCGCTGAACCGGGCTAATCAATTGAATGATGAAGTGGCAAGTGAGGATCCAAGCCAGTTTAACCATCAATTTCAAGCGCGGGCATTTTTAAGTCGCTTAAGGTTATTTGTGGATCAAATTCAAGCTGGCCCAGATTTTGAGGAAGTTATCCAAGAGATGGAGGAGCGGGTTGAACATCCCGAATTGACCCCCAGTGCAAAGCTAGTTAAACACATCAAAAACGGTTCATTAGTTGAATATGCAGTTAAAAAGGGTATTCAGTATCAAAAAAGTGCACTAATTGCATTGCGTCCATTTGATGGTTTTGATACTTCTAAACAACCCACTAGTGATGAATTGAAGGAATATCTATTTAGAAAGTCATTTAAGTATTAATAATTGGATGAGTTGAAAGTTACTGAATCCACGTAGCAGAGCCCGCGTTTCAACGGGCTCTTTTTTTAATCAGCTGATGAATTGGCATTACTTTAGAATTAAAATCAATTTTTTGATGAATTCTGTTGACATGTGATTAACATTAGACTATGATTAGAGCAATTAAAGAATTCGTCCATGAAACCAATGATGTGGAGATCAAGATTGTTGTGCACGCACAGAGAGCCGTCGATGATGAGAGTACGGCCGAACGCAGGCAGTTAAATGGACCACAGAGGGTTCTTCCGAAAAATTACGATTGAGTACGGAGAAACGTTAGGCATACGTCAGTTGCCGGGGATATGAACACGTATCTCGCTAAGGAGGGGTTGCTTTAATTAGATTCCAGCACTAATAGTGGATCTTTTTAAACCAACCTAATTAAGGTGGCACCGCGGAAAAAATCCGTCCTTAACAAAGCATTAGTTGCGTTGTTATGGGCGGATTTTTTTAATGCAATTTTTGATAACGAGGTGAACCAATTTGAAATCTAAATCCGAATTAAAGCAACTTAGCCGTAATTATAACTACCTTCCCATTAGTTATACTACCAACTTACAAACTTTTGATCCATTTCAAATTATTGAACATGACGACCCAAGTAACCAACATAGTATGTTGTTTGAATATCAAGATTCCCGGTACACGGTTGTGGTAACGAAGCCACTTCAGACCATTACCGTTAAAAATGGTCAAATCAATCTAACTGATCAAAATGGTGCTCAACAAATGATTACTGGCTCGCCGATTCAATTCTTGAATCAACTCCTGGACAAGTACCGGGTTGCAAAAACCAATTCACTACCGTTTAGCACCGGGCTCGTGGGGTACTTCGGATATGACTTTGCTAAGTATGCTAAGGATAGCCGGCTCAGTGACACTAATGATGAACTAGATTTATCGGATGTGGAATTAATGTTACCAGACATTACTCTGACCTATGATCGAGAGTCTCAGCAGTTGACTTTAAGCCAGTTGCTAGCAAGTGATCAATTTGATGCAAATTATGAACAAGTGATTGTGAGGTTAAAAGAGCGGGCCCAGTTAATTAAGGAGCTCCTTGCGAACCCAACGACTAAGTTACCGGGGCTTAAGATTACCCGTCAATTCCAAAATCAATTTGATGTCAAACAGTTCGACCAGCGGGTTGCTAAAACCGAGCAGCACATTGAGTTGGGTGATATCTTTCAATTGATCCTATCTAATCCTTACTTAGCACAGGCAAATGGTTCATTGATTAACGTTTGTAAGAACCTCTATCAAACGGTTGAATCTCCATACCACTTTTTCTTTGCTAACCGGGATTTTCAAGCCGTGGGGGCCTCACCAGAAACGTTGATTAAAAAGAGCGGTCGGAAATTATTTAGTTATCCCCTTGCTGGAACGAGACGGCGCGGCAAGACCAAAGCCGAGGACGTTAAGTTCGCAAAAGAATTGCAAGCAAGTCAAAAGGAGTTATCGGAACATAACATGCTGGTCGACCTGGGGCGCAACGATCTCGGTCGGGTGAGTCAATTTGGGAGCGTGCACGTGACCAAACTCCGTGAATTGTTACGCTTTAGTAATGTGATGCACCTTGGCTCTAAAATTGAAAGCATTGCAAATCCAGCCTTTAGTTCAGTCGATATTATTAGCGCAGTATTACCAGCGGGAACGCTTTCTGGGGCACCCAAGGAATCAGCAATGAAAATTATTGACCAATTAGAACAACGGAAACGCGGTATCTATGGCGGCGGAATTGGGTATATTGATTTCGATGGTGATTTAGACCTTTGCATCGGGATTCGACTGGGTTACAAGAAGGGCAATCACTTAGTGGTTCATTCGGGAGCTGGAATCGTTGCCGATAGTGATGCTAACCAAGAATTTCATGAATTTGGCAATAAGAGTCGTTTAATGTTAGATGCAATCAAAGCGGAACAAGCACAGGAGGCTGAACAATTATGATCTTATTAATTGATAACTACGATAGTTTTACCTATAACCTATTTCAAGAAATCGGCAACTTAACTGACCAACCAATTGAGGTGGTTAAAAACGACCAGGTGAGTGTTTCCGACCTCAATCGCCCTGGACTCACTGGATTAGTCCTATCACCCGGTCCGGGACGGCCCGAAGATGCTGGGAACATGAACGCAGTGTTAAAGGCAGCAATTGGGAAGGTTCCAGTGTTAGGGGTTTGCTTAGGTCACCAAGCAATTGGTGAAGTATACGGAGCCCAAGTAATCAAAGCTCCCCGTCTAATGCATGGGAAGACCGATACGATGATCAAGGTGGCGGATAGTCAATTGTTTGATGGGTGTCCTGATCACTTTACCATTGGTCGTTACCATTCATTAGTAATTGATCCTAAAACGATTCCAACTGAACTAACGGTGACTGGAATGGCTGCAGATGGAACCGTCCAAGCGGTTGCCGATCCTAAAAATGAGGTGTTCGGAGTCGAATACCATCCGGAGTCCATCATGACCGATCAAACGGTGGCAAAACGAATTTTTAATAACTTCTTAGCTTTGACTGTTGCTAAGCAAACCGAATTAATTAAATAATGGAGTGATCAAAATGATTGATGAAGCAATTGAACAACTAACGATGAACCAAGATTTAACTTATGATGAAATGATTCAAGTAATGGATGAAATTATGGATGGCAAGGTCAGCTCGATTAAAATCGCTTCACTATTGACCGGCTTGTCGGTGAAAAATCCGACCGTTGAAGAAATTGCGGGCGCTGCCCACTCAATGCGTGAACATGCTGCTGAATTTGAAGCTGAACACGATGCAATCGATATTGTGGGGACTGGTGGTGACCATTCTAATTCATTTAATATTTCAACGACCACTAGTTTGGTGTTAGCTAGTATGGGCATTCCAGTTGTTAAACATGGCAATCGGGCTGCATCGTCCAAAAGCGGGGCTGCTGATGTCCTTCAAGCGCTCGGCTTCAACATTGATCTAGATGCTGCCACTAGCCAAAAAATGCTTGAAGATAAGAACTTTACGTTCTTATTTGCCCAACGGTACCATCAAGCAATGAAGTACGTCGCACCGGTTAGAAAGGAACTAGGCATCCGGACCATCTTTAACATCTTAGGCCCGCTTGCAAACCCGGCCCACGCACAATCACAATTGTTGGGGGTTTACGATGCAGCCCTTCTTAAACCGATGGCCCAAGTGCTCCAAAAACTAGGGGTAGTGAACGCAAAGGTCATTTATGGAACTGATGGTTTAGACGAGGCCTCCATTTCAGCGCCCACGAAGGTGGTTAGCGTTGTGAACGGTAAAGTTGGGGATGTTACCACCATTACTCCCGAAGAGTTTGGCTTAAAGCGCTATCCTAAGGCTGACATTATTGGTGGAACGCCAGTGGAGAATGCTGCAATTACTAATGCCATCTTAGCTGGGGAACCCGGTGCTAAGCGTGATATCGTACTATTGAACGCTGGACTAGCAATCAATACGATCCGCCCAGCCACTTCGATCAGTGAGGGGATTCACTTAGCGGCAGAAGCAATTGATAACGGCAAACCCAAACAACTGTTGGCTGAATTATTGGAATATTAAGGAGGAAGCGGAATGATTTTAGATGACTTAGTAAGTGCAACTAGCGACCGAATTAACCTTGAAATGCAGCAAACTCCGTTGGCAACGGTTAAGCAAGCAGCGTTGAAGCAACCAAAGACCAATGCACAGGATATCTATGATCGATTCTTGAGCACTGGGGTGCATGTAATAGGGGAAGTTAAGAAGGCCTCGCCATCGAAGGGAATTATCGTAAATGACTTTCCATACTTAGAAATTGCTGAGCAGTATTCAGCTGCGGGGGTGACTGCGATTTCAGTGCTGACCGAACCTGATTACTTCAAGGGTGACTTAAAATACTTACAGACGATTACTGAACACGTAGACACACCGGTCCTACGAAAGGACTTTACCATTGATCCTTACATGATTTATCAGGCTAAGGCTTCGGGAGCCAAAATCATTTTATTAATTGTTGCTATTTTGACTCCGGAGCAACTGAGTGCATACTTAAAATTAGCGCATCAACTGGGGTTAGCTGCAATCGTTGAAGCTCATGACGAAGCTGAAATTAAAGTCGCATTGAACGCTGGGGCTAAGATGATCGGGGTTAATAATCGGAACCTGAAAAACTTCACCGTCTCATTTGAAAACAGTATTAAACTACGACCACTAGTTCCAAAGTCAGTCGCATTTATTGCTGAAAGTGGGGTTAAAACGGTTGCGGATGTTCAAAAACTTGCTGAAATCGGTGTTAATGGGGTGTTGATCGGTGAAACCTTGATGCGTTCGAACAATAAAGCTGCGTTCATCGAAGCGGCTCAGGAGATTGACTAGATGACTAAAATTAAAATCTGTGGCTTGACCAATCCAACTGAAATTGAGATTATCAACCAAGTCCACCCCGACTTAGCTGGATTTGTGTTTGCAGGCGGTAGGCATCAAGTAACTAGCAAACAGGCTCAGCAACTTCGTATCCAATTAGATTCCCAAATTAAAGCGGTCGGCGTCTTTGTTGACACCCCGATTGACGAAATCATTCAATTGGCAAATGACGGTGTCATTCAAGTGGCCCAATTACATGGTGATCAAACTGAAGATGATGTTCAAGCGTTACAAAATGCTGGGATTCCAGTGATTAGAGTCTTTAAGCCGTCCCGCCAATCAGTGACTACAACTAATGCTGATTATGTGATGGTTGATAGTGGAAATGGTTCTGGGCAACCGCTAGATTGGCAGTCGTTACAAATCCAGGTTAAACAACCCATCATCCTAGCGGGAGGGTTGAATCCTAATAATGCTCAAAGGGCAATTGACACGGTTGCACCAGATTATTTAGACGTTAGTAGTGGCGTTGAGGCCGCTGGAAAGAAAAGCTATGAGTTAGTTAATAAAATGGTTACCATTGCCCATTCAAATTAAGGAGTTAATAATATGTTAAAATCAAACGGTAAATTTGTTGAATACGGTGGACAATACGTCCCCGAAACATTAATGAATGAATTAAATAAGATGGCAAAAGTCTATGAAGAAGCTAAACAGGATCCCGAATTTCAAAGGGAACTGCATGATTTATTGGAAAATTATGCTAATCGGCCATCGTTATTGTACTATGCTAAACGGATGAGTGAATACCTCGGTGGTGCTCAAATTTACTTTAAGCGCGAAGACTTGAACCATACCGGAGCCCATAAGATTAATAACGTAATTGGACAAGCCTTACTTGCTAAGCGAATGGGAAAAAAGCGCTTAATTGCTGAAACCGGTGCTGGCCAACATGGGGTCGCAACTGCCACCATTGCCGCATTGTTTGGGATGCAATGTGAAATTTACATGGGAAAAGAAGATACAGACCGCCAAAAATTAAATGTTTACCGGATGCAATTATTGGGTGCAAAGGTGCACGCAGTTACTTCTGGATCAATGGTTCTAAAGGATGCAATTAACGCTGCCTTACAGGAATTTGCAAAGCGTAGCGATGATACCTTTTATGTAATGGGATCAGCCACCGGCCCCCATCCATACCCGACCATTGTTCGTGACTTCCAAAGCGTTATCAGTAAGGAATCCCGTCAACAGATATTAGACGCTACTGGACGCCTACCAAATAAGGTCATTGCCTGTGTTGGTGGGGGGAGTAATGCAATTGGGAGTTTTGCTAATTACATTAATGATTCAGAGGTCGAATTGATTGGGGTCGAAGCTGCTGGTAAGGGCGTTGACACCGACCTAACTGCAGCAACGATTGAAAAGGGCCGCCTGGGAGTGTTCCATGGGATGAAATCATTGTTCTTGCAAAATGATACTGGTCAAATCAAACCGGTCTATTCGATTTCTGCAGGATTGGATTATCCTGGAGTCGGGCCTGAACATGCTGAATTGGCAGCTAAAAAGCGGGCTCAATACGTTGGCATCACTGATGATGAGGCCGTAGATGCTTTCGAATACATTGCCAAAGAAGAGGGAATCACTGCTGCAATTGAAAGTTGTCATGCCGTAGCATACGTTCAAAAGATTGCCCCTAAGATGGATCGTGATCAAATTATTGTTTGTACTTTATCAGGCCGTGGCGACAAAGACGTTGCTGCCATCGCCAAATACCGAGGAGTGGATTTAAATGAGTAAATTATCAGATGCCTTTACCGGTCGCCATAAGTTAGTCGGGTTTGTGACTGCTAATGATCCAGATATGGAAACGACCGTTGCAAATGTGGTGGCCCTGGCTGAAGGTGGGGCCGATGTTGTTGAACTAGGAATTCCGTTTTCTGATCCAATTGCTGATGGTCCCGTTATTCAGCGGGCGGACTTACGGGCGCTTCGCGACTTTGATTTACCGATGAGTGCAATTTTTGACGCAGTGGTTAAGATTCGTGAACAAACGAATGTACCATTAGTGTTTCTCACCTACCTAAACATTGTTTTACAGTATGGCTATGATGCATTCTGTCGCGATTGCAAGCAATTTGGGATTAACGGGTTGATCATTCCAGACTTACCATATGAAGAAAAGGGTGAATTAAAGCCCTTTGCAGATAAATATGCAATTGATTTAATTCCACTGATTACTTTGAATTCAGGGAACCGGATTAAAGCAATTGCAAACGATGCGAGTGGCTTTGTTTACCTAGTATCTTCACTGGGGGTTACCGGTGAACGTGATCACTTCTCAGACCGATTAGCTTCGATTGTTGACCAGATTAGGGCTGATACTGACGTACCGGTCGCAATTGGGTTTGGGGTGCATGAGCCATCGCAGGCAAAAGAATTAGGCCAATTTGCAGATGGGGTCATTATTGGAAGCGCATTTGTAAAAATCGTGGAGCAGTATCAACAAGCTGCACCAAAACACCTAAAAGAATTCGCAAGTCAAGTTAAATCAGCAATGACTGCCGATGAATAATTGAAAATGAATATGAGAAGCGCCTCCGACTATTAATCGGGGGCGTTTTTAATTAAAGGTGATTAAAGTTTTTAGTCTATTGTTACTGTAACTTAAATTAAAAATAAAAACATCTAAGTAAATATCTACAAAGATGTCTTTATCATTCCTATTTAACGGTTAGTTTACCCTTTCGAACCCAGTCTAGAAAACCATCAACCCACGGCATCAATTTTTTAACGGTTTGCTTAGGGGTCATCTGCGGCTTATTATCATACCAGATACTAGAAGCAGATCCGATAATGTTTTTAGAGGTTTTAACCTTAGTATAGAAATTAGATTCGTTAAAAATATTTTCACCAAAGTAACTATTTAAATCCTTCAAGTAGTACTTATAATTCTTTTTAGTAACGAAGCTTGTTTCAGGAAGTAAGTATAAAAAGTAAGAATTAATGTTCACTAATTTATGTCCATTTTTAAGCAACTGTGATGCAGTTGCATTATTTTTAATATTATCCTTAGTGTATGCCTTAACGTCCTGATCACCAGTTTGACTCCAATATTCAATTACAATGTCCTTATTTAAGCGCTTATAGGTCTGTTTTTGTGCACTATCGTTATAGATCCACATTGGATGACTACCCAGACTGGCATCAATTTCATTATCAAATTTCAATAATGATTCTTTGTGTTGTTTACTAGCAACTGCTAACTCATCACCACCAGTCCCAACCGGGGTATTCGCAGGAATTAACGGTAAGTATTCTTGAAGCATCGTTTTAAACATATCCTTAGTCGCTTTCTTACCATAACTAAATTGTTCGTACGCAGAATCATATGTTTTTTTATCCAGCTCAGGATTAGTATACTTTAAGACATTATGAAGTCCAACTGAATGTGATGGAATATCAATTTCTGGGATTACAATAATGTGTTTTTGTAGTCCATATTGAACGACATCACTAAATTGTTGTTTGCTCATAAATAACTTCTTTGTTTGTGAATTATAGTAAAGCCCGTTTTTCATGGTGGGGTAACGTTGGGTGGTTTGACCAATTGTGTCATTTTCAATTGCAAAATCTGTATCATCAGATAAGTGTAATTTAAGGTAGTTCCCCTTATGTTTTGCAATGTCGTCAATCATGATTTTAATTTGTTTGACGTCGGTTGGATTTCTAGCATCATCATAATCCAGACCGTGCCAACGAAAGCTGGATGCTTGAACATTACTACTGAAAATGATTCCAAAAATTGTTAGTAATACAAGTAATCCACACCAAAATAATGGCTTATTTTTGATCCAATTCATATTAATCATCTCTCTTTTATAACATTATATCACTAATTAAATTATCACATATTGTAGTATAGTTACATCTTAATTAAAAACAAACTGGACTTGTAATATTTCGATTGATGTTATTTCTTATTACATTAGCCCTTGACTAGTTTCTTTTGTTAGAATATAATTAGAAATAATTTAATAATTATAATCATATTGTAATAATTCATATGATGGGGTGATGAAATGGATGTTTTTAGAAAAAAGGATTTAGCGGTCTTGACTGCTCACACATCCCCTCTAAAGCGAAGCCTAAAAACAATGGACTTAACTTTACTAGGAATTGGTGAAATTATTGGAACTGGGATTTTTGTTTTAACTGGGAAAGCAGCTTTAACTGCCGGACCATCAATTATCATTTCTTTTATTGTTGCTGCAATCTGTTGTGGCTTTGCCGGCCTTTGTTATGGTGAATTTGCTTCATTCGCACCCATTTCAGGGTCTGCTTATACTTATTCTTACTTAGCATTTGGCGAAATCATTGCGTTTGTAATCGGATGGGACCTAATTCTGGAATATGCTTTAGGGGCATCAGCAGTTGCAGTTGGTTGGTCTGGATATTTTGTCAGTCTATTGCATAGTTTTGGCATTAATATTCCAGCTTCGTTGGCTAGTGCGGCTGGAACCACTCCCGGAGTGACCTCCTACTTTAATCTTCCCGCATTTTTATTGATCATCATTCTAACGTTTGTGATTGCGCAGGGAATCAACCAGACTAAGCGGATTAATGATATTATGGTTTTTGTTAAAATTGGGGTAATCCTGTTGTTTATTGTTTCCACATTTTGGGCCATTAAGAGCTATAATTGGAAGCCATTTGCACCATATGGATGGTATTCGGTAACCCATGGTGTAAAGACCGGGATTTTACCTGGTGCATCCATTGTCTTTTTCTCATTTATTGGGTTTGATGCTGTATCATCTAGTGCTGAAGAAACGATTAATCCTTCTAAAACGCTACCACGGGGGATCATGTTTTCCTTGGTGATTGCAACTGTTCTATACGTCATTATGACCCTTATCATGACTGGAGTCGTTAAGTACACGGCATTTAAAGACTACTTAAACGATCCGGTAATTGCAGTCCTTCGGGTAACTGGTCAAACTTGGTTATCAGTAATTGTAAGTATCGGGGCCATTTTAGGAATGACGACCGTTACCTTAGTTTCATTATATGGTCAAACTAGAATTAGTTATTCAATGGGACGTGATGGGCTCTTTCCGAAGTTTTTTGGTGATGTCGATAAGAAGCGACAAGTGCCAGTAAAGGGAACTTGGTTTTTTGGCATTATTACTGCACTGGTTGCTGGGCTGATCAACTTAAACGTTCTATCAGAAATGGTTAATATTGGAACCCTAGTTGCTTTCATTTTGGTGTCAGCAGGAATCATTTGGATGCGCAAGAAACACCCAGAAATCCACCGTGGCTTTAAGGTCCCCGGGGTTCCATACGTGCCGATCGTATCAATTATCTTCTGCTTTGCATTAATTCTAGGGTTAAATTGGGAAACATGGATTCGATTTATCGTTTGGTTTGCCATTGGAATGGCGATTTACCTAGTATATGGGAAGCATCATTCTAAGATGGAAAAGCACAATTAAAAATAAATTAAAATAAAATTGCAAAAAGTGTTGACTTTATAATTTTAGGGTATATACTTGTAGTCAATCAGATAAACAAATAGCGATTATAAGAAAAAACGAATTAGTCGATCTTTCAGAAAGCATTGGGTTGATGAGACAATGTAGTGAGATTATGAGTAGTTATCATTCTTTAGTTAGTAGACTGAATCTTAAGTAAGTCCTACCGGAAGCACCCGTTATCATGCCAGCGTATCGTTGAATAAACCGTACGTCGAGGTCAAGTGCTTTTTGCTTGATAAATTAAGGTGGTAACGCGCGTGAGCGCCCTTAGGATCCCAATTTTAGTTGGGAGGCTAAGGGCGCTTTTTGTTTTCTGAAATCATAATTAAGGAAAGAAGTGGTTCGTATGAAATCAGAGATTAGTAACAACTCAGATGAAGGACAGATTCAGATTAAAAACTACATTAGGAAGATAGTACGAATCATTATTTCTGATTCGTTCTAAAATATAGAGGAGCGATTTATTATGACAAACACTAGAACTAACCAAACCAACGAAACTGTAGTAGGATTAAACGACACTGAAGAAAAATTAGCACAAGCCCTTTACCATGCTTACATGAATCGTGAAGCATTAAAGATGGATGATTGGACTAACTTAATGAATGATGAAGAAGCATCATATCGGGTTCAACGCCGATTAATGGAGCTTAAGGCACAACCATTAGGTGGGTACAAAGTAAGCCTTACTAGTAAGCAAACCCAAGACATGTTTGACTCCACCGAACCATTATATGGTGCTCAAGTACAAGATCACTTTGTAAAATCACCAGCAACATTATCATTGAGTAGTGATTTAATGGATCCATTAGCCGAAGTGGAATTAGTCTTTAAGGCTAAGGAAGATCTATCAGTTAATGATTCATTAGAAGACTTAGCTCGTAAGACGACCGTTGCTTCAGGAGTGGAAGTCCCTGATTCACGATTCTCTGATTGGTTCCCATCCCTATCCAAGTACTTAGTAATGTCCGATGCAGCTGTTGGTGGCTATGTCGTTTACGGTGAAGAACGTGACACTAGCGAATTCAGCTTAAAGGATTTAGAAAATGTTCATACCAAACTTTACCATAATGGCAAAGAAGAAGTGGATGGAGTTTCTTCAGAAGTATTAGGAAACCCACTCAATTCACTTCAATGGCTCGTGAAGAAATTACACGAACAGGGGCAATCATTTAAAGCTGGCCAACGGGTATCATCTGGAACCTTCTTATTACCACCACGTTTAACTGAGGGTGACTGGACTGCTAAATTCGACAATGGCTTTAGTGACGTTACCGTTAACGTTAAAGAATAGTTTTAGATAAATTTAAGATTAGACAACCCCCTTAGCAAAAGGAACCTGACTTACTTCAGGTTCCTTTTTTGTTTAATTATTTAAAAAAAGCGCTTTAACTATTGAATTTTATCCAAAAAGAATTATAATATGATTAGAAAATGATTAATAAATAAAACAATGTGATCAGGAAAGTACCTTATTAGCACTACTCAGAAAATTCACGGGCGATGAAAGTGAATTAGTGAAGGTGGGGGAAAATGGCCTGTGATTTGGTATCATCGATATTTAGGTGATGATGGATTGGCACTTCATTATTAGTGCACATGTTTAATTGATAAACATTATTGAGAAGGGTTCATGATCACATGGATTTAATTTAGAATGGTACCGCGGTTGCTCCGCTTCTAATTGATTTAGAAGCGGGGCTTTTTGTTTATGATCAAAAAATAGTAAAAGAGGCGTTCAATATGGATTTATCAAATCAGATTAATGATTCAGTTAAAAAAATGAAATCAAATGAGATTGTGGAATTTAACTTAAAAATTGCTGATATTCCAGGATTGATTTCATTAACGTATGGCGAACCAGATTTTCCAACCCCAAGGCACATTAAGGATGCTGCCATTAAGGCGATTAATGATGATCAAAGTCACTACACTGACCCCCGCGGGATCAAACCACTTCGTGAAAACGCAGTTAAATTTTTAAAGGATAAGTATGGACTGGATTATGATCCTGATACTCAAATCACAACTACCGTTGGGTTAGCGGAAGGAATCCACGATGTCTTTACCACGATTTTAAATCCTGGTGATGAGGTCATTATTCCCACGCCTACATATCCACTATATGCTGCCAATGTTAAATTTAATCAAGCAACCCCAGTCTTTGTGGACACTTCTGATAGTAATTTTATCTTAACTCCAGAACGCCTGGAAGCGACCTTCAAGGAACACCCAAACGCTAAGGCAATTATTATTAACTACCCTAACAACCCAGTCGGAAATACTTATACTAAGGCTGAACTGGAGGCGTTAGCAGCGGTCATTAAGCAACACCAAATTTTTCTAATTAGTGATGAAATTTATAGTGAACTAACTTATGATGAACCCCATACTTCGTTCGGGACCCTTTTACCGGATCAAACCATCGTAATGAATGGGGCTTCGAAAACGTTCGCAATGACGGGCTGGCGAATTGGGATTGTCTGTGGCCCGGCCAATATCATTAGTAAAATTAATGCGGTTCATACTTTAATTAACACTAATGCTACTGATAATGCACAGTATGCTGCAAGTGAGGCGTTTAAAAATGGCGAAAACGATGCTTTAGAAATGAAACCGACTTATTTAAAACGGCGTCAATTACTCCGGGAGGGACTAGAGAAAGCAGGCTTTACTAGTCCTGAACCTAGTGGTGGCTTTTATATTTTTGCGAAGATTCCAGCTAGATTCGAACAGGATAGCTATCAATTTGGTTATCAACTAGCAAAGGAGGCGTTAGTGGGGATTATGCCCGGGGCAATCTTTGGTCCCGGTGGTGATGGTTATATTCGCTTTAGCTATGCTGCTAGTACTGAAGAGTTAACCGAAGTGGTAAAACGGATTCAAAAGTTTGTTGATACACATTAAAAGGGAGCGTGTTAAATTATGAAATATGCAATTTTAGGCGCAGGTGGCATGGGACTTCATTTTGGCATTTTGTTACAAGAAGTGGGCTATGACGTTGACTATATTGATACCTGGAAACCACAAGTGGAAACGATTAGAAAGCAACATGGGGTCTACGTATCAAGACGTGGCCAGGGTCGGCACTTGGTCAACATTGATAATATTTATTATCCAGAGGAATATCATGGAAAGCCCGACGTTGTAATTCCATTCACTAAGCAAATTGGCTTGGCTGAGATGCTGGAACGTTGCCAACACTTCTTTAATGATGATCAATACGCACTCACGTTAATGAACGGGATGGGCCATATTGAAAAAATTGATAAGTACTTTCCAAAGGAACATGTAATTGGTGGGACCGCCTTGATTGGTAGTATTTTAACCAAGCCCGGAGAAGTCGACTTCGTTGCTGCAAAGGGGACTGGGTCATGTAATCTAGCTAACCAAAGTGAAACAATTGATGATACCACCAAGGAAATTGCAAAGGAGCTTACTGAATCCGGATTAAACGCCACGATTCATGAAAACTTCATGGGAACATTACTAGCTAAGGTCATTTTCAATTCAGTCTTAAATAGTCTTGCCACTAGTTTTCAATGTTCATACGGTGAATTTATTGCATCACCATCCGCAAAGCCGTTGGGAGTCGATTTAGTAAATGAGGCGTTCGATGTTTTTGAACGGGCGGGGATTAAGTTGCTAAGCACCCGTGAAGAAGAATGGCAAACGATTTATCACGTGGCGCATGACGTTAATCCTGAGCACTATCCATCGATGTACCAAGATTTAGTAACTAATCGCCCAACTGAAGTTGAGTATATCAACGGATACATCTATCGGTTAGGTCTCAAGTATGGTTATATTGCACATTCACATAAATTCGCAATTAACTTGGTTCACATTGCTGAAAAGTTACATGCAGTAAGGGGCAAATAGCGTCCCAATAAAATAAAAAGTTCAATTATGATTAATTGAACTTTTTATTCTTGACCGGCCCAGTTATTAATGGGTCCGTACTTATGGCCGACTATGATTTCGTTTTTAATGGTTTGATCAACGTATGTTTTTGCGGTCCGCACTGCTTGCTCAACGGAACGGCCCTTAGCTAGTTCTGCAGTAATGGCAGCTGAGAGTGCATCCCCAGTCCCATTCTTGCGATTGGTTTGGAAGTAGGGACCCGTTAGCCATACCTGCTCACCGGATTCCAAGAGCAATAGGTCGCTAACTTCATCTTGTTTTTCACCATTTTGATCATGGCGCCCCTTGATCATTACGTTCAAACAACCCAGTTGCCGCAGCTTTTGTGCAGCAACCACCATCTGATGCTGGTCATTAATTTGCATGCCCGTTAACTTTTCAGCTTCATAGTAATTCGGCGTGATAACGGTTGCGAGCGGTATTAACCGTTCCTTTAATGTATCGATTTCATCAGGTGTCAGTAATACTTCGCCGGTTTTAGCTAGGATCACTGGATCAACGACTAGATATCCCATATCATGCCGCTGATAATTCGCTACCACGGTGTTAATTAGGGCCTTACTATCCAATAACCCGGTTTTACATGCTCGAATTTGATAATCGGCAGTTAGGGCTTTAAATTCATTTTCGATAAAGGCAATGGGGAGGGCGTGGCTATCAATAATTCCATACGAATTTGCAGCAACCGTTGTGGTAATGACCGAAAGGCCATAAACGTGCATGGCCATCATGGTTTTTAAATCAATCGGCATCCCCCCACCACCATCACTATCGATTCCGGCAATGGTCAAAGCTTGAGGAAATTGGTTCATGAGCTCCATCTTCTTTCTAATTAAATGATTAATGTATTATACCAAAAATAAATTGAATCGTTAAAATGATTCACAATCTGGAGGACAATTAAATGAAAATTAAAGCTAACGATGAATTAAATTATTTAACCACGGTGTTTACCAAGAAGGGATTTTCAAAAGAAGATAGCCACCTCTTAGCAGATACCCTAGTGGATGCTGATTTACGGGGGATTTCTTCACACGGGATTCAGCGGTTAGCTTGGTATTTAAAAATGGTTGATGATGGCACGATTCAACCACAAAACCCGGTTAAATTTTTAAAGGAAAGTGCCACTAGTTTATTGGTCGATGCTAATCAAAATATGGGCCAAATTGCTTGTAATGCAGCGATGGATAAATTAATTGATAAGGCAAAGCAATCGGTAATCTCAATGGCAGTCATCCGGAACTCAAATCACTTTGGAACCGCTGGTTATTGGGCGCGAAAGGCGGTCGCACAGGGACTAATTGGAATTGCATTTACTAATACCCGCCCATTGGTCGTCCCAACCAACGCATTGGAAGCATTTTTAGGTTCGAACGCGTTTGCGTTCACGTTCCCAGCCAAGCCCCATCCATTCGTATTTGACGGAGCAACATCAGTGGTTTCAGGAGGCAAAATTCAGGTACTAGATAAGAAAAAACAACCACTACCAGGCGAGTGGGCAGTTGATAAGGATCGTAACGTTGTCTCTGATGCAAAGGAGGCGGAAGATATCTTAGCAACGGCTGCATTAACGCCCAACCAAAAGGGTGGCGGTGTATTAACGCTAGGGGGTTCGAACGAACATAACTCTAATTATAAGGGATTCGGGAACTCATTGGTGGTAGAAATCCTAACCGGAATCTTGGCCCAGGGGTCGATTTCTGCGGATACAAATGTTGGTAAACATGATTTTAGCCAATGTCTATTAGCAATCGATCCATCATTTTTTGGTAATTTAGATGCACTCCGTGATAAGGCAACTGATATGTTTAACCGCATCAGAAATTTGGACCATTTACCAGAAACAGAGATTAAAATCCCTGGTGACCGGGAGTACCGGAACTTTGCTTATAATCAAGAACACGGGGTTTCAATTGATGAAGTGACCGCTGGTCAGATTAAACAGATTGCCAGTGAACTATCAATTTCCGCACCCACTGAAATCTCATTCTAAAATAAAAACGCTAATCACTTGATTAGCGTTTTTATTTTAGAATGAGAATTTAATTAAACTAGTTCGATGGTCATATCGCCAGGCTTGATGCGGTTGGTAGCTCTTAGGAACTTACCAAGAACATATGAAATCACTGCTGGAACAACAACCCCTAGAACCAGGTAAAGTACGAAGGTCCCCATGTTTTGTGAAGCTAGGGTAATTGGTGCGATAAGGGAGTTTAGTCCTAATCCAGCCAATTTAAATGAAGTACTAAAGTGAAATACTAAGGTGCCGATAGGGGCAACCACTGCAGCGGAAAGTAAACCAGGAAGTGCAATGTAGAAGTTTTCGGTAATGTTTCCGAATTGCACCTTCGGGGTGATAACCCCTTGTGCAATATTAGCACCAGGCTTGTTTTCCTTAAATGACATTACGGTATAACTCACAAATTGAGCGGTGGTTCCAAGTAGTGCAGCCCCTGATGATAATGGATCAAGCATAACCGCGATTGCAAGGGCGGCCGATGACGCTGGGGTCATCAAGAACACGGCCCAAACGACTGAGATAACTACTGAACCCAATAGTGGGTTGATGCTCATCGTCTTAGCAATTACTCCTGATAGCCAAACCAATGCAGGGGTGGTAACCGTTGCCATCCCCAATGCAGAAATCGTTCCCACTAAGGTCGCTGCAAATGGCACTAAGAACATGTCCAATGGGGTTTTCCCGGTAAGGTATTTCCCAACTAAAGTGGCAACCACTGCACCACCAAGGGCACTAACTGGTTGACCAATCATAAAGACTGCTGATCCAGCTGGTTGGGGTAACATATGGCCAGTCGCCGTAGTGGCGTTCATTGCCCCACTCGTGAAGAAGACATTATTAGCACCAACGGTTGCTGCAACCATTGAACTAAAGAGTACTAACGTATTCGTTTTTAATTGTGATGCTACCGCAGCACCAATTGCCGGAGCCATTAAGTATTGACAAATTAAACCAATTTGCGCAAGGGCTTGCCAATGGACAAAGTTAGAAATTGCACCAGTCAGTAGTCCAACTCCAAGGGTAACTAAAATCGCATTCGACACCCCGTTAAAAACTAAGTAAACACTTTCCTTAAAACTTGATTTCGGTTCTACGTCTGCCATGTTCGCGGCATTCATATTTGGTGAACCTTTTTCTGTTGAATTCATCATTTCAAATCACTCCTTTAATTAAAGAATTATATTATGTACCAATTAGAAGATTAAAAAATAATTAATTTCTAGCTGATGTTTATAATTAAAACATAATCATTTTGTTACGTCAAGCTAAATTTTAGATTTATCGAAAGCGGGAGTGTATAATACCATAGTTTAGTAAAAAAGGAGGATGCATTTTGAATATTTTAGTTGGGGCGCCAAACGCAAATTTTGATATTGAGAAAATGGAGCAAAAGATGGTTACCCATCCCGGGCTAACGAAGGAAAAGTTATTCTTCGCAAATCAATCCATATCGAAAGCGGATTTAAAATCAATTGATATCTTAATTGGTTATGACCAAAAGTTACTTAGTGCAATGCTAAGTGACCCTGATAGTAATCTAAAATGGATTCAGTCGTTATCGGTGGGGATTGACTACTATCCATTAGCTGAAATTAAAAACCGGGGCGTTCGCTTGGCGACCGTCAAGGGCATTCACTCTGAACCCATCGCTGAAACAGTTACCGGCATGATTTTAAATCAGTTCCGTAATTTAAGCATGATCACTAATTTGAACCGGTGGGAAAAACCAACCAATCCATTTAAAATTTTGCCTAATAAGACGGCGGTAATATATGGGACCGGTGCAATTGGATCACGAGTGGCTGAAATTCTCAAGGTCCTAAACGTTAATACGATTGGGATTAATCATAGCGGCCACCAAGCGAAGTTCTTTGACCAAACCTTTACTATGGATGCGGTTAACGATCAAATTAAAAACGCTGAAATTATCATTAATTCACTCCCGTTAATGCCGGCCACTAATAAATTCTTCAATCAACCATATTTCGAACAGTTTACTCGGCAACCACTATTCATTAATGTGGGCAGGGGAGGCAGCGTAGTTACTGAGGATTTAATTAATGCATTAAATCAACACCAATTAGGTGGCGCATCATTAGATGTGATTGATCCCGAACCATTTCCAAGTGATAGTCCGTTATGGAAAATGGATAATGTCTTTATCTCACCACACATTGCTAGCTTGTTCGACCAGTATGGTGACCAAGCCCTCGATATTTTTTCCAAAAACCTTCGCGAATATGAATATGACGGAGCATTATTAGTGAACGAAGTTAATTTAAACCGGTAGTGAATGGGGTAGCTTTTAATTGGCCAATCAAGTGCTTTTAGGTCTATAATAGTATGTATTACATACAAAAAGGTAGTGAAGAAATGCATTTTGATATTAGTCAATTACTACTACTATTCCCATTTGGCTTTTTAGCTGGAATTGTTAGTAGTACGGTGGGAATGGCTTCACTGGTGTCCTATCCGGCGCTGTTGTATGTCGCTGGACTACCACCAGTTTATGCCAATGTGACCAACACATCATCGGTGATTTTTAATGGCATTGGCTCTGGACTATCTTCAATCCCAGAGTTAAAGGGCCATGTAAAACAATTGATCACCACTTCTATTTTTATTTTAATTGGAAGTGTTTCTGGAACTTACTTCCTGTTACACTTTTCTAGTGGCTCATTCACTAAGTTAGTGCCATTTTTCATCTTATTTGCTGCTCTTACCATGGTCTGGCCTAGTAAAAAGAACGGCCCTAAAAAACAAGTGGATAGTAAATTAGGCCAGTGGCTTTATTCGATCGCCATTTTACTTGCTGGAATTTACGTTGGGTACTTTGGGGCAGCTTCTGGAATTATTGTCAATGCCATTCTTTCAAAAATCACCCACGAAAAGTATGCGGTTTACAACGCAATTCGAAATGTTTCATCGTTTTGTGGAAATTTAGTTGCGATGATTATTTATTCATTTCAATCCCATGTTTACTGGATTTTAGTGTTACCATTAGGTTCCGGATTATTAATTGGAGCTTACATTGGTCCCAAAATCGTGCGGGTCGTTCCCGAAGCAGTGATTAAATGGATCGTTGCAATTCTCGCGTTTGGATTAGCAATTGAATTATTTATTCAAGCATATTAGAATTAAAAGCGTTCTATCAATTGGTAGAACGCTTTTTTGGATGGAATTAAAAATCTATTTTGGTTTTAATTGGATTTAGGTTTATAATGATGGTTATTACATAGTAAGGGATCGTGAAGAGATGCACTTTGATATTGGACAATTAATTTTATTATTTCCATTTGGTTTTTTAGCTGGAATCGTAGGTAGTACGGTCGGGATGTCATCATTAGTATCCTATCCAGCATTATTATATGTAACGGGGTTGCCACCAGTCTACGCTAGTGTAACGAATACGTCTGCCGTTAGCTTCAATGGAATTGGGTCCGGTCTATCATCCATTCCGGAGCTCAAGGGCCACGTGAAACAATTGATCACTACTGCCATTTTTATTCTAATCGGGAGTGCTTCTGGAACCTACTTATTACTCCATTTCTCTAGTGGTTCATTTACCAAGGTCGTTCCATTTTTCATTTTGTTTGCTGCACTCACCATGGTCTGGCCTAGTAAAAAGTCAACCGCTAGAAAGCAAGTTACCAGTAAACTAGGGCACCTGCTTTATTCAGTTGCAATTTTGCTAACGGGTGTTTATGTCGGCTACTTTGGGGCAGCCTCCGGAATTATTTTCAATGCAATTTTATCCAAAATCACGGATGAAAAGTATGCAGTTTATAACGCTATTAGAAATGTTTCATCATTTTGTGGTAACCTAGTTGCAATGGTTATTTACTCATTCCAATCCCACGTGTACTGGATTCTAGTATTACCGTTAGGTTCCGGATTACTAATCGGTGCTTATATCGGGCCCAAAATTGTTCGGGTGATTCCTGAAAAAATCATTAAACTGATTGTTGCGGTCCTAGCGTTTGGACTAGCAATCGAACTATTCATTCAAGCATATTAAAAAGCGTCCTGCCAATGGCGGGGCGCTTTTTGAGTGTCGTGAAAAAGATGGTTTATAATTGATGGATTTTCATTTTAGTATCAATTTCATCATCACTGATGGTGGCTAATTGATTAAATAACTCAACAAAAAATGATGCGGGTTGGTGTGGATATTCTTCACCCGCTAACTCACCTGCGATACTAAAGGTAGCAGTGGCTCTTACTAATGCTTTTAAATTATTTTCAACTGAAATGGCGGTGGCCAAGATGCCATCTAGCATATCTCCAGAACCAACATTCGTTTGAAAATATGGATGGCCATTATCAACTGAATAGGTGATGTTTCCATCGGTTACGATATCTCGCGGTCCCGATAAAACGACCCAACAATCATACTTTTGGGCAACTTGTTTAGCAATTGCAACTACATCGCCACTTCCATTCCCAGCATCAATGCCATTGACTTGCCAATTGACGTTGGCTAGGTATGCGATTTCACCAGCATTACCACGGATGACATCGAAATGAACTTCATCGGCAGTTCGTTTAAAATTAGCTTGCCTTAATTCCGTTACACCAACAGCCACTGGATCGATTACGACGGGGATGCCTCGTTTGTTAGCAACCTTTCCGCTAGCTAAGACGTTACGAAGCGTTGATTCATTCGTAGAGCCCATATTAAAAACGACTCCCGAAGCAATATTGGTTAATTCCTTAGCTTCTCGTTCATCAGTAAACATGATCGGTGAACCGCCATAGAAATTAATGGCATCTGCGACGTGTTGGGGGGTGACCATGTTAGCAACGTTTAAAATTACTGGATTGGTTTTGCGAATTGAATCAATAGTTAACATTATGCTTCTCCCTTCAAGTGCCTGACCGTCAATGGAATGTCGTCACTCTCCATGATATCTGAAATCACCGCAACTCCACTAACAGAGTGTTTTAAGACCTCACCTACATTATCCTCATGAATGCCACCAATTGCAACAATTGGTTTTAAGGTGGCTTGGTTCATTTGAAAGAGTCCATCTAATCCAATCGGCTGTTTCGCATTCTCCTTACTGTTCGTGGCAAAGATGGGCCCGACCCCAAGGTAATCGACGCCCGTTAAATCGCCACTTGCAATTAACTCATCCCGATTATGAACAGATAAGCCCACAATCATCCCGCTAGCTTTTTTAACCACTTCCTGAACCGGGGTGTCACTTTGGCCAACGTGAATTCCGTCAGCATCGATGGCCTGGGCTAATTTTAGATCATCATCAACGATTAATGGGATTGCAGCCTTGCGAGTAATTTCACGCACTTGCTTTCCTAACGCTAATCGCTCCGTCCCGCTCAGGGCGCTATGATCTTTTTCCCGATATTGAAACATCGTAATGCCGCTTTGGCAGGCAATCGTTAGTTGTTGAATGAACCGTTTTCGATCACCATGAATGTTTTGGGTCCCACCGATAAAATAAACTTTCAACATTTCCGGATTAAATTTTAACATTTGAATTTTCAGCTCCCCAGTGATTTAAAGGTCCGTGACCCTGTCCAACGTGAATTTCGTGTTGTAAAATTTCATTCATAAATTGCTTAGCAGTTTGAATTGCCATTTTAACCGAGTGCCCCTTAGCTAATTCTGCCACCATGACCGATGATAGGGTGTCGCCAGTCCCGTGTTTCCGCTTGGAATCAACGTGTTGACCACTCATCCAAAAATCACTTCCATCAGCTAATAGGACATAGTCATCATTCTTAGGTCCATTACTATGGCCACCCTTCAAAACAACGTTCTTAGCTCCCAATTGTTGAATTTCTTTTGCGGCGCGTTTGGTCGATTCACGGTCCGTAATCGAATGTTTAACGATGGTTTCTGCTTCTGGTAAGTTTGGGGTGATAATATCAGCAAGGGGGATTAACTCTGTGATCACGGTATCAATTGCATCATCGGTCAATAACTTAGCACCCCCCTTAGCAACCATCACTGGATCAACCACTAAGTTCTCTAGTGAATACCGTTGAATATTTTGTGCTACATTGTGAACGTGTTCAGCATCGAATAGGGCGCCAGTTTTGGCTGCTTTGATCACAAAGTCATCTGCAATTGATTTAAATTGGGCATCGACCATCTCAAGGGGCAGTGGCAAGACCCGTTGAACATCAATTGTGTTTTGGGCGGTCACGCCCACCACCACACTGGTGCTAAAAACATGACAGGCCTGCATGGTCTTAATATCTGCCATCATTCCAGCCCCACCACCGGAGTCAGTGCCCGCAATCGTCAATGCTTCTGGATATTCATTCATGATTTAAAATCCTCCTTCGCATGGTCCAACGTTGCTTTAAATTGCCAATCCTGTTGATAAAATGCATGTTCCCAAAACTGCCATTCTAATTCGCAGCTTTTTAAGAAGTATTGACTAGCCGTTGCTAGTTCTTCGTTCGAGGCCTGCTTTGCAAAACGATCCACAAAGGCAAACACAGTATCGCTCATTGATTTATCATTATCATCACTAGCGTAGAACATGATCCAATCATAGAATGGATTATCTTTAGTTGCGGCCCCCTGCGCCACTAGATGATCAGCAATTTCTGTGTATGTCCACGGACATGGTTGGAAAGCTGCTAAAATATTTAATAGTGATCCGGTCTCGCCTGCTCGATGCATGTGTGACTCATACAAATACGCCTTTGGAGCAGGGGTGGCGTGTTGTTGATCTTCATAGTTAATTCTCGCAATGTTACAAAAAATGTGGTGCGGATGAATTTCACTATTTAAAATAAAACTAATTTGATCATTAAAGAAGCCCATTAATTCACGATCATTCGATTTGGCAATTGCATTCCCATAAATTTTGATAAATTCATTCAAGTATTGGAAATCTTGTTGAACGTAAAATTGTAACGCTGCTGGTGCAACGTTCCCGTTTGCAATTCCTTGAATGAAGGGATGTTCTAAAATCCCGCTTAAAATTGGTTGGGCCTGTTGCTTTAATTGATCTGAAAACATTGATAAATTCCTCCAAATTAATAACCACCACGGGAAATAAAATAAGGGCGCTTTCTAAATTGTTATAGAAAGCGCCCATTTCGTCGATTTTATTTCGAATCAGCCACGTTCCTACGCTAGAATTATCTAGATTCAGGTTCAATGGGTATTTTCTCAGCCAGATGGCACCCCAGTGGACAGTTAGATTATTTAATTACAAAGCTAATATACCATATCTATTATTCAGTGTCCATGCACAAATTGCATCCTTAACTAATGATTCAGAATTGACATTCAAATTAGATTAGATTAGAATTCAATTAAAATAATTTATAGATTGGGTGATGGGATGACTTACAAAATTGCATTAGCGCAAGCTTATTCAGATGTAGAACAAACGGTAAACCAAAAGAAGCTGACCGAGGTTGTTAAAGAGGCTGCGGCCCACGGGGCAGCATTGGTGGTATTTCCAGAAATGTTTATGAGTACCACTGCAATCGATGCGACCCTAGCTGAAATCAATCAACATGCTGAATCCCTTTCCGGCCCCTTCGTTGATAATGCGAAGCAGGCCGCAGCTGATAATCAGGTCTGGATCATCTTTGGAATGCGTGAACAAAATGATGACCCTAATGATCAACGGGTCTATAACACCATCGTGATTATTAATGACCAGGGGGATGTGGTCACGACCTATCATAAAACCCATTTATACGATGCGTTCGGGACTAAGGAATCCGATCAAATCAAGCCTGGCGATAAACTATTTGAACCGATTCAAACGCCATTTGGTAAAATTGGGTTATTTGTATGCTATGAACTTCGTTTCCCAGAGGTGGCTAGGTATCAAGCAGTCCACGGTGCCGATGTAATTATCATCCCAACCTCTTGGTACCGGGGCCCACTAAAGGAATATCACTGGACATCATTATTAAAGGCCCGCGCAATTGAAAATACGACTTTCATCGTGGGGTGTGATAAGCCTACTTCTGACGCTCGCGTCGGTTTAAGTCAGGTCGTCGACCCGATGGGGGTGGTTACTAACCAAGCAGGGAGTGACGAATGCATCCTATATGCTGATATTGATTTAGACCAAGTTGCTAAGGTGCGTGCAAAATTACCCTCAGCAGCACAACGGATGCCAGAATTATATGACTAATTAAAGCTAAACAGCAGTTTCGCACAAATATGCGGAACTGCTGTTTTTTATTGCTGGTTATTATTATAAAATGCACCCAGTAATCCCAGAAGGACTAAAATGATGGCACCCCAGAAAAAGACCCGCAACATAAAAATAATCGCTGCGATTAATAAAAGCCACCAAAGCCAACTGCTGAAGAATTTCCAAACTAGCCACAACATTAAAATCATGATCAATAGTAAAATAATCATTTCATCACCATTCCTTTTAATCAATTCATTTTAGCATAATTAGAGTCATGATGAGTAATTATTGAACCGTTGTGAATTATTTCACTAATTCTATGATTAATGTCCATTTATTGTTTTAAATTGATTTCTATATCACTATTAGTAAATAACCGTGACATAGAAACTAAATCAATCTGAAGCAAAGTATTTTACTGAGGCGCGCTCAGCCATCGACTTCGCCTAAACAGCTGGAGGATTAATCGTACTAATGAATGCAGCAAGCCTAAATAAAAAAGCATGCTAGCATGCCTTTTTTAAGATTACTTATCCGATTAATTATCTGTTGCTAAAATCAAATTACCAATCGTAGCAGAATTATTATCATGAGCACAACTAACTGATAAGTAATCTACTAGCGATTTTGCTTCAACATAGCCATTCATTAATGTCTGGTATTCACGTCTAATCATTTGGATCAAATCATCGTTAATGACGCTGCCACCAAAAACAATTTTATCCGGATGAATCATTAGGGTCGTTGTGACCGCCGCTTGCGCTAAGTAAAAAGCAATTCGTTGCCAAATCGGATCGGTATGTGGAATTCGTTCTCCCGGGGTATTAGTGCGCGCCTTAAAGGATGGTCCAGCGGCTAAGCCTTCCAGACAATCATCATGAAAGGGGCAGGTGCCATGAAAATCGCCATCCCCACTGTGGCGAACCACCTTAATGTGGCCTAGTTCGGGATGCCCATTCAATCCGAAGATGTGATCATTAATTACGATTCCGGCACCAATGCCAGTGCCGACCGTAATGTATACTAACGATTGATGTTCAATTCCGTTTTGGTGCAACAGGTATGATTCACCAAGTGCAGAACCATTTACGTCCGAAGTGATCGAAACGGGAACGGCCAACGCATCCCTAATCAACTTGAACATATTAACCCCTTGCCAACCTAGCTTCGGGGTATTCGTAATTGCTCCAAATTGATCCGAATGATGATCCAAATTAAGCGGACCGAAACTGGCAATGCTGACGGATGCTAATTCCGGAAACTGGCTGAAGTAGTTAATGACCTGACTAAGTGTAACTTCAGGAGTTGTGGTTTCAATTCTGGTTTGGTTAATAATCTTTAAACGTTCATCACCAACGGAGCAAATGAACTTAGTTCCACCGGCTTCAATGCTTCCTAGTAGCATTATCATCAACTCTTTTCATTTAATAAGCGCTGTAAATCAGCAATCGATACCCGTTTAATGACCGGTTCACCAATTTGCTTTAGGTAAATAATGTTTAGGTATCCGTTATGGTTCTTTTTATCATTTTTAATTTTTTCGATTAACTCTGGTGAATCAAGGAGTGTTGAATCAACTGGCAGACCAACTGCACCCAACCGATCGATCAATTGCTCAACCACATGGCTATCTTTGGGAGCAAATAGTTGATTCATTTTCACTAGTCCAATGCTGACCGCCTCACCATGACGGAGCTTCCCGTTACTAAGGGCTTCGACCCCGTGACCAATCGTATGCCCTAGGTTAAGGAGTTGGCGATTGCCAGCTTCTTTTTCATCTTCCATGACTACCTGGGCCTTAAAAGCCACCGAGTAGCGAATTAAGTCTTCTGCGTGTTCTAATATATCGGCAACTGAATTTAACTGCGTGATCAATTGCCAAAACTGGCCCCCAACTAGTGCTGAACACTTTAAAACTTCACCATACCCCTCGACGACATCCCTAACCTCCAAGGTATTCAGGGTATCAGGGTCGATAATCACTAAGTTCGGTTGATGAAAACTACCCACAATGTTTTTAATATCAGCCAAGTCAACGGCCGTTTTGCCACCAACGGAACTATCAACTTGAGCTAGAAATGAAGTGGGAATTTGAATCAAATCAATTCCGCGCATGTAAGTGGCAGCAACAAAGCCAGCTAAGTCACCCACGACACCTCCACCGAGCGCGATTACTGCATCGCTACGGTTAAAGTGTTCATGGGCCATCTTGGTCTCAATTTGCGCTAAGTTGGTTAATGACTTTGATTGTTCACCGTGGGGGACCGTGACTGTATGCACCTGAAAGCCATTTTGCTTCAATTGATCCTCCACCAATGATAGGTAGATGGGTCCGACATTATCATCAGTGACAACTTCGATTTTCCGTGGTTGCCAGACTGATTTGACTAGGGTGCCCACCTTTTCAAGATTGCCTCGTTCGATTTCAATTTGATATTGATCATTGGTCGTCTTCATATTAATGTTAGTCATTATTATTCCCCCAAAAGGTGATGAATTTGTTGAGCTTTCGCAAAGGTGGTCTTTAGTTCAGCAGGCGATAGTGCTTGTGGACCATCTGAAAGGGCGTGTGCAGGATCGTCATGGATTTCAATAATTAACCCATCTGCGCCAGCGGCCGTTCCGGCTAATGCTTCCGGAGTCACAAAATCAACATGCCCAGCTGCATGGCTAGGATCAACAATGACTGGGTAGGGGGTTAGTTTATGGAGCACTGGGACCGCTCCTACGTCTAACGTGTTACGGGTGTATTTATTATCAAAAGTCCGAATGCCCCGTTCAGTCAAAATAATATTATGATTACCGCCAGCAGCGATGTATTCAGCAGCGTTTAAAACATCATCAATCGTAGCTGATAACCCTCGTTTTAACATGACCGGTTTATTAGTCTTCCCAACGGCCTTGAGCAGCGAGAAGTTTTGCATGTTCCGAGCACCAATTTGGAAAATATCGGTGTATTGTTCGATCATTGCCAAGTGTTCCTCATCCATGATTTCAGTCACTACATCCATTTCGAACTGATCAGCAGCTGCGCGCAAAAATTTCAAGCCGTCCTCGCCCAGTCCTTGGAATGAGTAGGGGGATGTCCGGGGTTTAAATGCACCACCACGTAGGACAGTTGCACCAGCAGCCTTAGCTGCCGCTGCCATTTTTAAAACATGCTCCTTTGATTCGACCGAGCATGGGCCCGCCATTAGCGAAAATGAATGGTCGCTAATTGTCGTATGCGGCGTTTGAATGGTAATGGTTTCTGGATGAAAGAGCCGACTGCTCTGAATTGCCTTGGGATGGTCGGTAATGATTTCAACGGCAGCAGCTTGTTCATCATCAGTTAAGTCATCGATGGTAATGCCAGTAATTGCAACTCGTTCATTATGGGTAAAGACATCCGTTTTACCTGCGAATCGATCTACAACTTGTTGAAGCATGGGGTCTTGGTTTGAATTAAATACAATAATCATAGTTATTATCTCCATTTCTAAAATAAAAAATCAATGCAATTAAAAAAGCTCCTGTAATGGGAATACCACTACAGGAGCTTCCGATATAAACCGGTCCGCAATGGTATAACCATGTGCGTGACCGAAGTGACATGCTCGCTATTGGCCCACACAAAATGGAGTCATTCTCCATCCTGTGTGGACGAAGAATCACTTACCAATAGCTATAAAAGAGAACCGTCATTCTATCTTTTAACATGTCAATTACCTCCGTAAAATTAATTTATGGTTAGAATGATAAACTAATTTATTATAAATGTCAATTATTTTTTAATCTTATTTTGATAAATGACTTTCATTGATCATTTTAAGCACTTTATAACAATTCCTTATCCCTAATCCCTAGCCGATACTTAACATTTCAAAAGGGGGCTCATTGATTATTTAGTAAACGGATAACATTTAATACATCCTGTCGATTAACTAAGCGATGGAATTGATAATTATAAAACATTGGTTGGTATTGATTGATTAGATCAATATCGTTTTGGTTCGCTGTTGACTGTACAATGTCACAAGCATCTCCGATTCCCTGGATGTCAGGGAATTGAGCTGCACTCATAATGCTTCCTAGCACTGCATCGGGCGTTTCATGCTGCAGGGCTTCAATGTATTTATCATAATCCATAATAATTTGCTTCCCTTCATTTACTAGTAATAGTTCATTCTAACATATTTGATAATATTAAAATAATTATTAATTAAATTAATATTAGATTTGAATTAAATCTTAAGTATGGTATGATTTAAAAATCACTAATATTTTGAGGAGCTACTTACTATGAAAAAACAAGCATCCCCCATTACATCAGGTATTTTAAACGTTTTGAACGGTGTTAGCATTGGAGTGATCGTAACTTTAATGCCCGCCGCATTGTTAAATGAATTGATTGGGTATCTTAAACCATCATTTCCACAGATAGCGTTCATTGGAACGATCGTTAACTTTGTAATGATCTTATTACCGGTCATTTCAGGGTTGTGTGTTGCACATTACTTTAAGATGAAGCCACTAGAAAGTGCAACGCTAGCATTAGTCGCATCAGTGGGTGCCGGCAATTGGATGGTTAATCCTACCGGTGGTTTTATGGTCAAGGGGACCGGAGATGTCATCAATATCATGGTCACGATCGGCTTTGGAGTAATCGTAATTAATCTGTTAGGTGATCGCCTTGGTAGCTACAACGTATTATTACTGCCAGTGTTATCGTTAATTATTGCAGGAGGGTTAGGGATGCTGACCCTAACTCCCGTTCGAATGATTACCAAATACATTGGTGACTTAGCACTCTTGGCTACTGATTTACAACCCATCTTGATGGGAATCATTCTTGGAATTTTATTTGCAGTCCTCATTTTGAGTCCGATTTCATCAGTAGGGGTGGCCACTGCCATTTCATTAACTGGGATTGCCTCCGGATCTGCTAATTTAGGAATCACTGCAGCTGCATTTGCACTTGCTATTTACGGTAGCAAAGTCAATTCATTAGGGACTTGTATTGCGCATTTCCTAGGGACACCTAAAATTCAAATGGCCAATATGCTTAAAAAGCCTAAGCTATTTATTCCGGTAGCAATTAATGCTGGAATTGCTGGTGGCATTGGCGCTTTCTTAGAAATTAAAGGAACACCACTCAGTGCTGGATTTGGTTCCGCTGGATTAGTTGGGCCAATTAATGCCCTTAAAGGTGGCGCATCGATTATTACGATCATCATTGCGTTCCTAGTGGTTCCAGTCCTGCTCGGTTTAATTAGCAAATATTTGTTCATGCAAACTAACTCATACATGGAATCTAAGGATTTTTACCTGGATTATCAATAATTAATTGGGCATCGCGATTGAATCGCGATGCTTTTTTAGTTGCTCGATCAATTGGGAGAGGGTATTCGGTTATCCTGCTATTACTTTACATAACATTTATTATACGAAGTTTGTTTTATGATTTGAGAGGATTTTTTAAACATGATATAATTAGGTTGCGAAGATATAGTGCATGTTATAAATGCCAAAAGACCAACAGCTGGCGGGCTGCTGGTCTTTTTTTACGTTCTTATTTGATTAACGGGCAGGTTTGCTGTCATTATTATCATTTTGATCAAACCATTTGCAAATGTAATGTGCGGTTACCATTTGCCAAAATCGAAATGATGAGCTCTAAGAGATAATGCATGCTATAGCCTCCTTTCTTGCTGAGAATTTCAGCTAGAAGGTTACAGCTATATGATTATATCATACGATGGATAATAAAAATGATAACTAAAATATGTATGGATGTACTGCTCCAAGCTACTAACTCAATGATGAGAGGTTGAAAAGTAGCTTTAAAATATGCATGACAGGTTACTGTCGTTAACCTGTCACGTTGTTGACGTGTTAATCAAAAACGGATTGAGATAAATTTAATTCACAAATTAAAGAAGTAAAGGATGATTGTTATGACTAATAAAACGTTAATTTCAGAACTCAGAAAATCAAAAGGATGGACTCAGGAATATCTTGCAGAAAAAAGTGGTTTAAGTGTTCGAACTATTCAAAGGTTAGAAGCAGGGTATGACGCTAGTTTAGATACATTACGTTTAGTTTCAGAAGCTTTGGATGTTTCTATTAATGAGCTGTTTGAAAAAGTTGAGAATAAGAATAAAGAAAAAGAGATTGATATCTTTTCTGAAGAGCAAAATAGTCAAATAAACAAACGTCAATCAGAAGAAAGTTTATTCCGCATCATCAATCTGTTGTTTTTGGGTTTAATGCTGGTTATTGCTTCGTTTATTGATAAAGTACCTGAAAATAAGCAGACTATTTTGGGATCAATATGGGTAGCTGTATTTCTGTTAGGGTTCGCTATCATAAAATATATTAAAAATTCGTGGTGGAGAACAAAACTAGATACAAAGTATCCGCTAACCAAATCACTACTTCGTCAAAAAAAATCGAATCGTGATGACTTTTTTTGGTGGAAACACAAAACTGTTAGGAACGTCATGATGATTTTTTGGGGAGCAATTATACCGTTACTATTTATTTTGAAATATGCGCTGCATTTATTTTAATTTTATATGAACCATAAAGAAAGTCCCTCAGAAGTAATTTTGAGGGATTTAGTATATTTTCGGTGCTGTTTAAAAGTTGCTTTAATTAACATAAATCCTAATTCTTTAATGATTAAATCATGAACAAAACCACCCTGTTTTCTAGTGGCCTGATAAGGAACTTCCTTGCCAATTATACTTTTAACCTTGTTAAAAATAGCGTCTATTGACATTAAAGTTGATTCAGTTGGATAACTTCCATGGAATGCATTAGCTTCCACACCGTTCTAGAACTAACTTTGATGCCCTGATTCAAAAGGACCTGGTGAATTCCTGGATACCCATAGACATACCGGCTTTGCTTCCAAGCGACTAAAATAGCTCGCTTTAAAATAATATTTCGCTTATCTCGAGATGTTGGTTAATGTTTGAGCCAGTAATAATAGGTGTTTTTTGGCATCTTAAAAGCATGTAGAGTGGTAGCTAAGCGGTGTCCATCTTGATGAAGCCTAAGACTTTTTTAACGGTTAACACTTCCCAAGTAACACCGCAGCTCGTTAAATCTCCATTTCCTTCTGAACTTTTCCATTTGAACGTATTTTTCATATGAAATCTGCTTTCCATCAACGTTAATAGAAGAACTCTACTTCAACCAACGATTGATTGTGTTAGCTGAAACATCGTAGTCCTTAGCTAAAGATTTAACGCTGTGATCTTGTTTAGACAATGAAATATTGGAATTCTTGAATTCCTTTGAATATGATTTTGGGATTTTGGGATAATAAAAACTCCTTTAATAATAATTATACCCGAAAGGACACACCATAAAAATGGTCTATATTATTATCATAGGAGCAGATAATAAAAAATAAACCCACTCAATCAAGAGCGGGTTTATTGTAATTACCATAAAAGTAAGATACAATAAGTTTGTTGTTGAGTAACTAACACTAAAAGAGTTGCTAAAGTTGGTAAGTGCTAATTAGCACCTGTAACTCTAGCTATTGGAGTAGCTACCAACACGGTGTGTAACCAAAAATTTGGTTAATTTAAACACCACCTTTGTATTTTATTTTTGGGTAGTGGAGCTTAATAACTCCACATACATATTATATCACAGGCGTTATGTATAAGAGACTACCATTAGTTTGGTAGTCTTTTTTCATTATCCGAAGAAAGCGTCTTCAAATTTCTCATCACTCTACACAAGATTTATTATCTGAAGCCTATAAATTAAACCAAAAACAAATCGCAATTACGCAATTGATTTTATTCTAGTCTAAAGTAATAATCACGAGTATAATTTACGTAGAATTAATTTTAAGAAGGTGTCTAAAATATGCATATTAATTTCCCGAAATTATCTCAAGATACACCCACGATTGGTAAAGGAAGCCAAATTAAGGATACTAAGTTTGGTAAATGGATCGAACTGGGTGAAAGTAACATGATTGATAACTGTACATTTGGCGATTATGACTATACTGGCCAATATTGTTTTATGCAAAATACTGATTTGCAAAAATTTGATAGTATTGCTGCCATGGTTAGAATTGGCCCTACGAACCATCCATACGATCGAGCAGCTCAACACATCTTTGCTTACAACGGTGCTGCATACGGATTTGGTCCCAAGGACGAAGAATATTTAAAACACCGCAAACAGATCCGGACCAAGATCGGCAACGATGTTTGGATTGGCCACGGCGTATTAATTCTGACTGGATTGACCGTTGGTGACGGTGCTGTAATTGGTGCTGGTGCAGTCGTTACCCATGATGTTGAACCCTACACCATTATTGGTGGCGTCCCTGGTAAAAAGATTAAGGATCGCTTTCCAGATGAAGTGAAAACCGACTTAACTAAAATTGCTTGGTGGGATTGGTCCCGTGAAAAGTTGGAAAAATACTACCTTGATTTTAGATTACCAATTGATGAATTTATTCAAAAACACATTCATGATTAATCCTAATCGACTCTGATTGATATTCCTTGGTGGGTAAACGCCAATTAATTTGGCAGGTGGGCTTTGTGTTGATAGGCACAAATGGAAATATTTTAATGAGGAGTCTTTTATGATGCAAAGTCGTAAGAAATGGTACGCATTAGTAGCGGTTTGTTTAGGCTTTTTTATGGGATTATTAGACGTAACGGTCGTTAACGTCGCCCTCCCAACAATTCAAACTAGCTTTAACAGTACCTTCAGTCAGCTACAGTGGATTATTAATGCATACACATTAATTTTTGCCGCCATTTTGTTTTTAATTTCTAAGTTAGGTGATCTAATCGGTAGAAAGGTGGTATTTATTGCTTCATTAACCATTTTTTCGATTTTCTCACTTGCTTGTAGCCTCGCACCTAATATTTGGCTGTTGATCATCTTTAGGGGCTGCCAAGGAATTGGTGGTGCCGGAATGTTAAGCCTCTCAATGAGTATTATTGCAGATACTTTCGATGGCAAGACCAGAGGGTTAGCAATTGGAATTTGGGGCAGTGTTGCGGGACTGTCGACCGCCCTCGGTCCGTTGATAGGTGGCATTTTACTAAGCTTTTTTAGTTGGGAATCGATTTTCCTAGTGAACCTCCCAATCGGTGTGATTGCATTAGTGATGAGTGCAATGTTTATCCCTAAGTCGAAGACGTTCAACCAGGGTAAGGTGGATTTTTTGGGGATGATACTATCCTTTGCATTTATGTTCTGCATCATCTTGGGGTTAATTCAAAAGGAAACCCATTATAACTACGGCTGGCTTGATTGGCATGTGGCGACCCTATTAATTAGTGGTGTGATTTTAATTATTATCTTCATCTGGTTAGAAAATAAGGTCGCTTCCCCCATGCTTAACCTAGCGTTATTTAAAAATCGCCAGGTAGTGGGCAGTGCGATTTCGAACTTAACCCTGGGAATGGCAATTTACGCCCTATTTAGTTATATCATTGTGTTATCCCAAGACTATATGGGATATTCAGCCCTACAAAGTGGCGCCCAATTAATGATCATTAGTGCCTTTTCACTCTTTTTAGGTCCGGTTTCTGGTAAAATTGCCAGTCGAATCAATCCAGGGTACATCATTAGTGGCGTCTTAGTGTTGGCAGGATTTGGAATGTTCGTCCTGCCCGCTTTTTTAGGTAATCACAATCAATGGTTCGTGTTAATTCCCACCTTCATTACGTTAGGATTAGCTAACTCAATGGTTAATCCGCTCTCATCAAACATCGCGGTCAGTGCTGTTGATGCTCCAGAAATTGGGATGACTTCTGGATTATTAAACGTCGGTAAGCAGTTCGGGGCTAGCCTTGGTTTGGTGATTTTAGGAATTGCAATGACCAGTAGCTATAATTATCATTTAGCCCATTCATTCCTTCCAGCTAAGTTGACGCAGGTAATGCAAAATGCAGGCCCATTTTCCGGAAGTGCAATTGCTAGTAAAATTAAGCATTTTAATATCGAAGCAATCACGCACAATGCGTTTTTCCGGGGGATGGATAACGTCGCAATTACCTCTGGAATTATCTTCATGATTGCTGGCGTGCTTTGTTACTTCTTACTATGCAAAGGGCAACGACTATTTCAAAAATCTGAATATTAAACAAAAGCAGGTCTCAATTTTGAGCACCTGCTTTTTATATGAAAACAATTAATCCAAAAATAATTACAGCAATCGACATTGCGACGGCCATTAAAATGTGATCGTGGCTATCACTACCATCATGTTTTAGTAAAATTAAACCCCAGAACAAAATCGTAATGGATAATAAAATTAAAAATGCACCCGTTTGACTACTCATCCTAATCAACAATCCGCTTTCCTAAGATATTAAGGCTACGTTGTTTACCATCCATTAGTGCCACGTTTGGCATGTGACCCCAATCCTCGTAGTTATTCTTATGGAATAAATGCAGACTGGGTGCATTGTGGGCAAAAATAAATGCCACGATTGTTTTAATCCCTAGCCGTGCAGCTAGCTTTTCAGCATGATTAACCGCCGCATTTCCAATCCCCTTATGTTGAAAATGGTTGTCAATATAGATACTAATTTCAACGGTTTCCTCATAAGCTGGTCTGCCATAAAAACTGCTTAAACTTAACCACCCTGCGCGATCATCATCATAGTTAATCACTAACAGGGGGCGGTGCCCAGGTTCATGTTGTTTGAACCAATCGATACGATCACCCACAGAAATTGGTTCTAAATCAGCAGTGGCCATTCGACCCGGAATTGATTCATTATAAACGTCAACGATATACGGTAAATCAGACCTAGTCGCAGTCTTAAATTCAATGTCCATCCTCTCATTATCCAAGCCCATGTTATAAAACCTCCAATCATTTCATATTCCCATTATAATCAAAATAAATTGGATTTGCATGGTTCAGCTTCATAATTATTGCGTTTTATGAATTGAAATGTCACCATCGGTCGTTTGGAATTGATATGGTTTATGTCCATTAAGCGATTTAAGATCACTACTAATGGATTCACCGCCATCACTAGTCTTAATGCTAATCAATGCATTATCACGAATACTTACAGCCCCGCTGATATCACCATCGTTGGTCTTCATAGATAACGACTGATTGATTAATTGATGGCCAAATGAAATGTCCCCATCAGAATTCGTCACCATCAGTTGGTGCCAATCATTATTCCCCATTGAAATATCACCATCAGTATTTGTAATCTTACTCTGGCCGCTCATTACCGCATTCTTCCTTAGGGTGATATCCCCATCGATCGAATTAACATCCAACGCCTTAAAAGTACTCTCAGCCAGGTATGAGTCCCCTTCTTGACAGTCGATTTTGCTCCCGTCTTGTTTGAACTTACTACCAACTACTGAGACATCGCCGTCATTTGAGGAAATAAAAACGCTATTAGCACGGACCTGATTTAAATTAATATCGTTGATTCCCCTTAAGTTCAATTGGCTATTGAGCTTAATGCCGTCCATTTTCAAATTGGAGTTGGAGTTATCTTGTTGATAGTTATCCAGTGCTTTGCCATTTGGGATGGTAATGGTCAACTTGGTACTATGTTCCTCATTGCTCCAACCAAATAATGTAAAGTGAAAAGAATAATTTGATTTATGGTCATTAGTAATCGTAAGAATGCCATTTTTTAATTCATAGCTAGTATGTGTTCGCTTAGCATCGTTGGCAACGACTTGATAATGTTTTCCATATTTTACGGTAACGTCCGCATCCGCATTCACCCTCACTCGATGGAATGGTTTAAAATTTTTAGTATATGATTTCCCATAGTGGGCGTTAGTAGTTGAAATCAATCCGTTAGCCACCGCCCCCAAATTAAAATTAAAGCGTGCTAATCCAACCAGTGAAATGATGAACCCGAGCCCCAGGATAATCAGTCCGAACATGGTTACTTTCTTCATTCTTTATTCCCCCTATCAGAACGATGCCTATTAGCCATTTGCATCCGTACCCATAAACTAATGTTTTTAATTGACCGTCCTAACCCAATAAATGATTTATTCATGAATGGAATTAATAGCAACGAAAGCCCCAAAGCCATTAGGCTAAAACCAATAATCGTAATACTGATTGAAAAGTTAGTAAATAAATGGGTGATTGCCCATATTAGTGACACTAGGCCCGCAAAAATCCCGGAGAACACTAAGATTGCTAATCCAAATAATAGGACGTATAACGCAAAAGTAAAGCTAAGCGCAATTGCCCCTAGAAAAAGCAATAAGGGCAACCAGATGGGGGCCCCAATTATTGCAAGCACCACAATTAGTACTACCAATGATGTGTTTTTAGTTGCTTGTTTTTGCACCCTCGTTCTGTGGTGAGCATTTGCCTTGTGATCTGATTTAATTGAATCATCATTTAAAATTTGAGCCGCCAATGAACCGGGCCGCCCTAGCTCAGCTACACAGTCAGCATAATTAACGAAGCCCCCGTCAATTAAATAGTTTTGATAGTAAGTCACGCTATCATTTAAATCCGATGAATTTAAACCACTCAAGTGGGTTTTTAACTCCTCAATGTACCTATTCAACTTCATCACTCCCCATTAATTGATTAATTCCCAATTGAAAACGCTGCCAGTCCGAACGAATTAACGCTAATTGCTTTGCTCCTGTTTCGGTAATCTGATAATAACGCCGATTGCGCCCCTTATATGGTTGATCATATGTAGTCACAAGCCCATTTTCCTTCAACCTCCTCATTACTGGATACATGGTGGAATTAGAAACAGCAATTGATTTTTGAACTAACTTGGTTAATTCGTAACCATATAGGTCGTTTTGATTAAGTAATCCCAACACACAACCATCTAGCAGCTCAGTGCTAATCTTGATTGCCATATTACCACTCCTTTAATATTATACGTTGTATAGTATATACAATATAATATTACTTTGCAAAAGATAATTATAATAAAATTTCTTTTTAGCCTTAGTTATGGTATGGTTATTTACAACTTAAAGCACTAATAATTAAATAGTAAATTTTAGGGATGTGAGAATGTGATTAATCAATTTGGTAATAAAATAGTCCAAAACCATTTAGTAGGGAAGCTATTAAACATTTCAATCGGCATTGAGATTGAAAGAATGCGCTCTGATTATAGTGGTAATATGAGCCTAACTAAACACCCCAATGGTGCTGGAAGTCCCTTTAAGAATCCGTGGATCACAAAAGATTATTTGGAATCAATGACTGAGGTGGTCACCCCACCAGTAAGGGCAATTGATGCACTCCACTACGACTACTCATTAACGCACGTCTTACGTCGGGTGATCAACAGGGATGAGTTATTATGGCCCCTTTCCATGCCCGCAATTCTACCGGAGCATAAGGATAAGTCATTACTAGCAATCGAGCCACCAGCAAAACAAGCCTACTTTGAAAGTATTTGTGAACGCTACGGTATTACCCAGGGGGCACCCTGCGGGATGCATATTAACTTTAGTTTTAATAGCGATGTCCTAAATTGTCTCATTAGTGAAGATAATGAAGATTTATCCAATATTGTTAAAATTAGAAATAAGATCTATACCACCGTTGCCCAGGGCTTTGTTAAGTATCGGTGGTTGTTAACCTACTTATTTGGTGCCAGTCCGGTAGCGCAGGGAAACTACTTTAAACCGGGCGATGGCCCTGAACACCCCATCAGAAGTATTCGACAGAGTCACTTTGGCTTTATCCGTTCATTTGACGTCGATTACTCCAGCGTTGATCACTATGTTGACCGAATTATGGATGCGTTCAACCGTGGTCAAATTGCCGGAGTAGCTGAATTTCATGGCTCCGTTAGATTTAGAGGTGGCAAGGACTTAGAAGCCTTAAAGACCGCTGGGATTAAATACCTAGAACTACGAATGTTTGACTTAGATCCAACTACTGACACTGCCATTAAAACCACTACTCTAGCATTGATTCGGTTAATGGCCGCCTACTTCTTAATGACCGATAGTGGTGAATTTAACGGAAACACCATTAACCAGTTAGATGCAGCTGATAGCATGAATGAAGCAGTCTCGCTCGAAGCGCCTGATCAAATTAGTGAGTATGCGGATCACGCTAAGAAATTTGTTGGTCAATTAAGGGCATTTACCGATCAACTAGGGCTAGGACCAGAATATCTAGAAGTCCTAGATACTGCAATGAGCCATGTTGACCACCCAGCAAAGACGCTTAGTGCTCGCTTAACGACCAAGATAACTAATGGTTCATTATTGGAATACGGTTTAGCGCAAGCAAGACAGTTCCAATCAGACGCACTAGCTGGACACTTTGTTTTTGATGGCTTTAAGCAACATGATGGAGCCCTTTCAGAAGGTGAATTAAGGACGGCCTTATTTGGTGGTAATTGGGATGCCCAATAATCAGTGTCAAATATTCCATTAAACTTTTTTAAATTTCGTTAACCAAACTTAATTATCATGATATCATTAAGAAAATTTAGTGAAATGGAATGATTGATTGTGAATCAAAATAATGAACCTGAAACTAGAGAAGAGCTCCATCGTAACTATCGCCGTTCAATTGAGAATGGTGATAATTACGACTCAAACGACAATTCAGAATATCGTCAGGATTATAATTCCACCCCACCCAAAAAGAAGCGTCATTACGGGCGCTGGATTGCCGGCATCATTGCGGTTCTATTAATCATCGGTATTTTCAGTGTTAGTCATCAAGTAAGTGAGCTAAGCAATAATCAACGCAAAACAGATACCACCCTTGACAAGGTCATCAAAAATCAAGGTGAACAAATTGCAAAGGAAAAAGCGCCTGCTAACGTAAAGCCACAGGTAATCAAAATCATTCAAAACACACCACTTAGTGAATTACAGCGTGCAGCGAATGACCAGGCTTTATTTAATCAAATCGCTAATCAAAACCAGGTCCCACAAAAATACATTCAAGAAGCACAGACTGCGTGGTTTAATTCTGAAAACCAAGCCCTGCGGCAAGCAATTGAAAATGGTAACTTATTAGCTGCATACAACGACTATCGAAATAGTAATAATTCTAGTTCTTCCAGCAGCAACTAACTAAAAAGCGCCCCCGTAAGTTGACAATGTTCGACTTACGGGGGCGCTTTAGTTTATCTTTAATGAATTGGTTTACTTATATGCAATCGAGTCATGACTATCTTTTAATATATCCTGAATGCTTTGGTCCAATTGATTCAAGAAGGTTTTAATATCACTTAAATCGTTAGTTAATTTGACTAGATTATCGTTCATTTTTTGAATATCGTCATCAGATTTCGCATCTTGATTAACTAATTGGTTAAAAATGCGATAGTCGGTCGATAAATTCCGATTACTACTGAATAAGTTCGTAATAATTTGGTCAACATTATCGATCTCATCTGCAGTTAAATTGAGGGATGCTAGGCGGTTCTTGGCAAAGTTATAAAAACTGGCGAATTGTTGCACGTCAAAACCATTAATAAAACTTTGGACAAATTCTGAAATGCCATCAATCGTTTGATTATTACCTAAATAGCGCTTGATTACATTGATGTTTCTCGCATAGTCTAATGACACATTTTTAATATGGTATAAGTCATTTAATAATGAATTCAACATCTGGTAATTTTCAATAAATAATGAATTATTTAAACTATCCAGTCGCTCAGTCCGAATTTGAATCCTAGTAACCACCACGGTCCCAATAACCGCAACGATTGATCCTAAGTAGCTCCCAATAAATCCAATCCAGACGTCCGGTGAACTTTCATTTGGATAGATAAAATGGAGGAACAATAATGGAGCAATAATGATGACTGCAAAGATTAGGACATAGATTAGTCCGTTCATGATGATTTTAAAAAGCTGTTTTTGCATTAGTGATCCGCCTCCCCTCTTATAACAATCTTTTATTAATAGTAACTAAAAAACGACTAACTTTTAAGTTAGTCGTCTTGCGATTGGGCTAGCTGGGTTCGAACCAGCGCATCACGGGATCAAAACCCGTTGCCTTACCACTTGGCTATAGCCCAATACTGCCTAATTATAAGGGCATGAGTTGTGATGGAAGGAACCATCATCTAATTAAAATTACAACTCGAGGGCGGTATGTGGGAATCGAACCCACGCGTGTCGGATCCACAAACCGATGTGTTAACCACTTCACCAATACCGCCAATACTTCATTATTATAGGAAATGGAATTAAATTCACTTGCCTATAACTATGGAGGGGAGTGGATTCGAACCACCGAACCCGAAGGAGCGGATTTACAGTCCGCCGCGTTTAGCCAGACTTCGCTACCCCTCCGAAATCTGATATTTATCAGAACAACAATATATATGATAGCTAATTTTTGCTTTTAAGTCAACTGTTATTTTTTATTTAGTTAAAGTAAGAACAAACAAATATGTATTCCAGATAAATTATTATCTGGACCGAGCTTATTTAAGCAGCTTTAAATTGGCTGCTGGGGTTACCAAGTACCCCTGCTTAATTTTATAAACCATTTTTCCATTTTTATTTTTAAACTGCTTTAAAATGCGATACTTTTGATTCGATTTTAACTTAACGCTTCGGTTTAACGAACTACCCTTTAGAGTCTTTTGTTTGTAGAGCTTAACTGATTTAGACTGCTTGAGCTTTAAATAATTTGCCTTTTTAGCAATCACCCGTTGTTTTTTAGAACTGGGTGATTGGTTACTAGCTTGATTACTATCTGGATGCAATGAAGTATTTACATTTGATTCATGATTTTGATTAGCAACACTACTATTAGCAACTGATCTTACAGGAGCTGAGTCCCCCTGTGAAGCTACAGAATCGCTTAACGTTGTGATAACATTATAAGATGCTTCGGAACTACTAGCAGTTGGTTTGGAATTAGCCTTAACATAACTAGTCTTCTTAGTGCTTCGGCTACTGGATGTTGAATGATCTGTGACCGCTGAGCTTAGCGGAGCTTTGGATGAGGCGATACTACTATTGGATGCAGATGAGTTAGTGCTTTTTGATGAGGAACTAGATGCGCTTGATGAATTGCTCGATTCTTTAGCAGAAGTCGATGATGCTGGTTGCACTACTGATGAAGCGACATTGCTATTGGTTTTAGATGCGCTATTGCTTTCTGATGAGGCGCTAGCTTTGCTTGATGAATTGCTTGATTCTTCAACTACACCCGATGATTCTGGTTGTGCTGCTAATGAAGTTGGTTCATTCGATTCAGCGTTCGATTTTTCAGGCGTTAACTTATTATTCTCATTAACAGTATCAGAATTAGGTGATGTTTCATTTAATTGTTCTGAAGAATTAGCTGCTTTGCCTTGGTCATCTACTTCTGATTCTAAATCAGTAGAACTAGCTTCATTAGTGGGTCTCCCTGCTAATGATTTGGTTTCTTCGTAAGTTAGCTGCTTTTCGGGATTAATTTCTTCTTGATTTTGATTGTTTTTTGAATTGGTTTCTGTTGTTTTTTTGATATTAGTTAATGTAACTATCAACTTACTATCAGAATCGTTAGAAGATGAATCAAAATTAAATCCATTTTCAGGGCTGTTCCCTGTGAGTTGACCATTCTTGACCTCAAGACTAGCAGGTTGATTTTGCAGCTCCATGTTAAATTGAACGCTCCCTAAATTTAGAACATGTCCATTTAAATCAATTGATAAATCACGGCCAGGGATATTAATCATATTATTTCGTGAAGAAACCCTACTTTGATCAATTGGCAATTCTGATAAGTTAATGCCAGTCATATTAATATCTGTTCCCAAATCAATTTGTTGCACTTGCTTATCTGCCATTGCATTAATTAGTTCATATGACTCTTTAACATTGGTCGTCATTTGGGTAATCTCTGATGCATGGGCCATATAATTATCACTAATCACGCCCCCAAATGCGGTAGCTAAAACGATTGCAGTGGAAAATATAATCCAGCGCTTCTTGACCTTTCTTAAATTCTTTTTTTCATTTGTTTTTTGATTAAACATATTGTTTAACACCTCCGTTAATATATATATTCGACAATTAACGGTTTTATTTTTATTTTTGCTAGAATTAGTGCAAATTTTTAGTGCTAAAATAAGAAAATATGATAGTATAAAGGTCATAAGAAAAGTATTTCTACATAATTTATAATAAAAGAGGTTTTTACTTTGAATCAAGATCAAGCTGCTCTGACTAAAATTAAAGAGTTAAGTAACCAAGCACAAAAAAATGATGAAACGAAAAATTATTATAGTGATGATGTTAAAATATATACTAATTTTCTAGAATTATGGTCTGATGAACAAAAGCACGATCAATTTGCTGAATCTGACCAAAAGTTAATTAGTACCTATTTAGCTGCTCTAAACGATAAGTTCATTCCTGAGTATCAAGCAGCATTAAATCATTTTGACGAGGATTTAAACCTCCAAAGTGCTGAATTGTTGCATTTAACACCTAAGGATAATAAGGCTAATTTAAAGGACTACATCGAAATTGAGCAGTTCTTTAATAACCAATTAACGCCTAATGCGGTAATTGATGATTTGAAAAATGTTGATCAACCCGTCGCAAATTTAGTTAAAAATCATGAACTTCCAGAGTACGCTAAGCAACTTGATTGGATGGCACTTTACCTACTAATTAATGCAATTGCATACCATCACTGGTTTAATAAATAATTTAAATCTGTAATATAAAATGGTCCCTAACGGAAATATTTCGTTGGGGACCATTTTATATTACACTATGATATTTAATTTCGAATGTAAATATATACCAATTATCTAATTAAATTACCACTCAGTAGTAATGATATTTCACCTTATTAATTTAACATGCTTCGAAAACTCGCATACGCGAGAGTGATCCTAACAGTTTGTAAGGCATTTCACTTTATTGATTTAACATACTTCGGAAACAGTTGATAGTTATTTGGCCAAATATCCCAAGCATTTCACCTTATTGATTTAACATACTTCGGAAACCCATTGACCGTTGTTTTGGTAACGCTAGTTGCATTTTACCTTATTGATTTAACATACTTCGGAAACCTGATTTGGTTTCAGCTGTTTTGGCCCGCTGCATTTCACCTTATTGATTTAACATACTTCGGAAACTATCAATATCGGGTGGGATGGTAGCGATATGCATTTCACCTTATTGATTTAACATACTTCGGAAACTCACTATCCCTCGCAGTCTCATCCAGTCCAGCATTTCACCTTATTGATTTAACATACTTCGGAAACGTGCTAATGCACTTTCAATCGTTGCATCGTGCATTTCACCTTATTGATTTAACATACTTCGGAAACGACCGCTGGCACTGACAAATTTACGAGTGCGCATTTCACCTTATTGATTTAACATACTTCGGAAACTGACCATCGTTAGATTAACCGCAAGCCCGTAGCATTTCACCTTATTGATTTAACATACTTCGGAAACCCAACATTCAAACTATGCGCCGGGTTCACGGCATTTCACCTTATTGATTTAACATACTTCGGAAACTGACTTCATATCCAGTCAGCTGTTGCAACGGCATTTCACCTTATTGATTTAACATACTTCGGAAACTCTGCACGTTGTGTTGAGTGCCGTAACCAGGCATTTCACCTTATTGATTTAACATACTTCGGAAACTATGATGATTCATCTTTCCCACCGTACAGAGCATTTCACCTTATTGATTTAACATACTTCGGAAACCCAGCTTTGCAAAGACTGATGCTAGCGGTCGCATTTCACCTTATTGATTTAACATACTTCGGAAACCGTTCTTAATAAATATCCTTAAGACAGTCTTCTAATTATGCCAATCAACAAAATCAGAATCGATATTATAAAAATCACAATCTGGATAATGACTAGAATCACTCAAAGAAGCAAATTCGATACATAATAATGATGTATCAGCATTTCTACATAGGGATGCTAGCTCTTGAAAATGATCACTGGTTAAATAATGAGCTACATTAGTTAAACCAATTATTTTAATATCATTTAATTCTACTTGGATGTTAATTAACGTCTCTATTATATCATAAGGATTATTTTTAATGGAAGGTTCCAATCTAATTCCACAATACTTAAATACTTTGCTAATGTCCCCATCATTGTTAACAGTTAGGGGTAGATTAGCCATAAATAAACATCCTTGAACCTCAGTAAATAATTTAGTGGTTAAGTTGTGAATCGAATTAATCTGTTGTTCATTTAAGTTTTCAGCAATATGCTTATAAACACTTTCAATTGGCTTACTGATAGAATAATTATTAATATCACCAACCCAATTAATGATTTTACTAATTTTTAATGCATCATAATGATCATCTAAAATTGTAACCTTGCCACTATCAGAATCAATTCCGGTTAACAAGTCATAATAAACAGACTGATTGTTAGTACTAATAACGGTTATCTTTCCAGGATTCAACTTAATATGTTCATGCGCATGATAAGTAAAAATCATAATATAATCATCCCCTTATCTGTATTCCTAATATCATCCTTCGGTTCACCAATTAAAAAGTGCATGTCATTATATTGTTTTTCAGTAAGCATGAAAGTTTGAATCACTCCCCTTTCAGGTGCAAAAGTTCTTATTCTGCCCTCTAACAATTTAGCTGTATTACGATTTAAACAAACTCTTGCATATACAGAGTACTGAATCATTAAAAACCCTTCATTAATTAATTCCTTTCTAAATTTACGGTAATTTCTACGTTCTTCACTCGTTTGAATTGGTAAATCAAACATTACCATTAATCGCATAATCCGATACCTCATTTATAAAGTCCACCTCAATTTTTACATTCTTTTTCCCATCCGTTAAGAACATTAAGCAATCATGAACGTAAGAATTAATTGCATTCATTAGCAACGTTCGTTTTCCATTAAAATTAATTTCTAAATTTAAAAGTGATACTAGTCCATATTTAAGTTTTGGTGTTAGATATTCAAAATTTTGGAATGAAACCCACGCATCAATAATTGGTCGAAATGGTTCCATTAAGTCAGATCCTAAATTAAAAGCATTATTATCACTATGGTGATGAATGCCAATGTAAGTAATATAACCGTCACTCACAATTTTCTTATTTACCATTGATAGTAAAATTGAATAACCGTAATTAAGTGCATCGTTAAAATGTTCATTTGGATTATGACGACTAAATTGGATTTGATCAAATAGCATTGGAAAGTACTTTCTAGCAACTACGGCTTCACGATTAGTTACATCATTTACTTCCACTTTATTCAACTCATACTCAAGTAAATTATAATCACCAGCTAATCCCTTAATAACATTAATTTGATTCTTTATTTTAGCCATTACAATCTGGGTCCATAGAAATACTTTTCTGTTTTCATCCCAATTAAACTGTTGCCTTAATAATTCTACAGAACGGTTATTTGGCATATTATTAACAGTCTCACAAATGGGCATTTTTTTATCATCTGTAAAAATGATTTTAACTTGTTGTTCATTAAGCCTACTAATTAATGCACTTGTGATCACTGCTTGAGTGGTATCAACTAAGACAATGTTAATATCACTAATTGGAATTTGATAAATTCCATTAAAAGATTGAACCACCATCATATTGGATGAATATGATAATTTAGAATGCTTAGTAATTACTACGTTTCTCCATGCCATTTAATTTCCCCCTTGATTTTCATTAAAAAATCAGTTATATTATCTGTGTTGGGTAGCTCCCGACAGTCTCAAATGTTTCACCGACATTTGACCTTATTGATTTGACATACTGAGTGGAAATCAAACAATGCTTTATGCGGAGTTTTATCTTCTGACCCATTATATGGGCTACATAATTAAAAGAACCGACTTTCAAAATTGAAAGTCGGTTCTTTTTTGATCTTATAAATCTTTCAATCTTATTTTTCGTTCAAATAATCCAGTTGGAGATTGATAACATATAATTGCATCTTCAGACAATATAACCCCACTTTGTGTTTGCATTTGTCCGAGAGGTGTTCCTAATCCAATTTCTTTCAATTTACCTGTTTTGGAATTTGCATGTAGACCATTCAATATTTCAGTTAGTATCTCAAATTTACCACTTGTAATTTTTTTTGATCCATTAAATTCATTTTTATTGGGTAATTTTTTAAATAAATCAAACCCATTTCTAATACCACTAGAATCATATAATGGCATATATTTATCCATTTTGTTAATAATTTCTTGATATACATCATCGTATGCTTTAGATAAATCAGAGTATGATAAATCATTAGCATTTGAAAGTGTTTGAATCGACTTACTAGATAATACCAATTGTTTAGCATTGTACTTATAAGCTGAAGTACCTAGCGTAAACTTATCCTGCCCATCAATTATTAATTGGTTCTTAAAAATTCTTCCAACCACTATCTCAAATTGCTTAGTTCCTTTTTTATTTGTAAATTCAGGTAGCAAGAGTTGACGAAGTGCTTTATTGTAATCTAAACCTGATAATTGTTTTAATTGATCTAGCCACCGACGCTTAACTCCAACTACTTTGTACTTATTACCCCTTTTATCCTTAATTCTAACGACTGCCATATATGAATCATTATTGTGACTATAACCTCCGTATTCATAAATTGATTTATCAGATTTAATTGGAATTAAATTTTTCTTTGAACCGTTCCTTGCAGATCTTGCAGGATAGATTCTTTGCTTAAACATTGCACCATTTTCCACTGTAACCTCATGAGTGGTCAACATAAATTGATACTCATATATTTCATTAGCCTTATGAATTAATAAATCTCGATATTGCTTAACCACACCATAGTAGTCTTGATTATCAATTTTGCTCAAATCCTGTAAATACAAATCATGCAGGAAATTGAAGCGCCTTAAGTCTAAGCGATCATTAGTATTAAATTGATTTTCACCGTAAACAAAGTAAGCTTTAAGTTTTGGATACCGTCGGTACAAATAGGTTCCAGCAAATACGGTTAAATATGCATCAAAAGCATGATGATAGTCATTGACTAATCGATTTTTAATAAAATCAAAATCCAACCTTAATTGGTGATTCATCTTAGCAGTTACCTCAATGATATGACTATCAGGGTAAATTTCATTAAGAATATTCGCCGTTAATTTAATAACTTGACTGGTTTCCACTAGTTGCCGTTGAACGAATCCACGCATTGAATACTTATCAACATTATCAGGATTCATAGTCAGATGCTTTAGCTTTCGCTTGTTAATCAACCCATTAGATTGGAGGTATCGCCAAAATGACCCCATCTTCTTTCCAAACATTTCATTTGGAACGTTATCTGATTTTTTATTATTAACTGATGTACGTACTAACACTCTGTTAGATAGAGAATCATCCTTCACAAATGACTGGGGTAAGATATGGTCAATATCATATTGCTCTAAATGATCAATATTAATTGGTTCACCAGTATACATATCCCTACCCAATTGAGTAAAGTATAAAAACAGTTTATCAGTAATTCCACGCTTTGATTTAGCTGCTGTTTCTAATTCATCCCCCAAATCACTATTGGCAATTTCATCAGCTACATTCCGATATGCAGCTCTAATTTTATTTGCACGACTTTTAGTTCGCTCAGCCTTATCTGCAGGGGAACGGGTAAACTCAATTGAAATTGAAGCCGGGTCGCTTCCCATTGCATTTTTAATATCTTCAACTACTAACATGACCTGCCGAATCGCTTTTTTATTTTGCGGCGAAGTATAGGTATCATCTAATATTTTTTCAGGGCCAATTTTACTAATTTTGCTTCCATTTGCCTCTTCAATTTGAGTTGCAAAGTCTGGTTGAGATTGAATTTGCATGAAATTACTATTCGTATTCCACAATTGATCCAACACTCTTTCGCCATCTTGATTCTTCAAACCAACCAATAACTTTTTAGATAATCTCCCCCAGCCCCGATACCGCTTATTAACTAACTTGTTAATTTGATCATCAGATAACCAACTAATTTCATTTAATTTGGCTCTGTAAATATCACGACTTTCGAACACGGTTGACCACTCAATCATGTTTTCAAAATCTGACTGTAAGTTTGGATCATCAATCTTACTTCCGAAAATCTTTTTAAAATCATTATAGGTTCCCAAGTTATTATTAAATTTCTTAGGATCAGATAATCCAGTGATTTCAACCTTTGGCAGGTTTAAATAATTTTGTAGCTTTTTAACCGTAACGGTCTTTTGAGTCTTAAATAAGTCTTCAAAAATTCGTTGCTTATCAGCAACAGAAATCCGACTACCGTTAATTTTCACCATATTCAGTTCATTTAAAACTTTGAATTTTTGATAAATCAAGCTTTCGTCTGGTAATACATCTTCACCAATTAAATAACTATCCTTAGTGGTCATTCGTTTAATAAATGCAGTTGCTGATGCCATCCGATCTACTTTTTGATCAAAGTTCCAAGGCGTGATTGCCCCATTGGATTTTCTAACCATCCAAGCAAACTGTTTTCCAGAAGTCTTTAACTGTTCTTCTTTTGTAATTAGTGGTCCCACATAATATGGAATATGAAATGCCACTAGTTCTTCAATTTTATAATGGGCGACACCATCTCGGTTATGATTTGGATTTAACTCTCCTAAGAATGGATAATATTGCTTTTGATTATCAATGATTTTTCTAAGCTCAATTTGATGGAATTGATGCGGGATAACTCCGTTGTCCGAAGTCCTTTGTTTAGGCATGAAGTTATCTTTTTCAATTAATTCACCAATCTTTTGCGCTAATTCTGAATCATCAAGATTTTTGCGAACTTCCTTGTAGAATTCTTCTCGGTTAATTTTACCCAGTCTTTTATTATGAATATACTTATCATATGCTGTCTCTAGGCCAGCTTGCTTTTTAGCATCATCTAAATTATTTATTAATTGTTTGTATAATTTTAAATGTTCAGCATGATCATGGTACTTTTTAATCATTGATTCTGACAATCCCATTCCATTTGGAATAATTTGATTTAAGGTTACCTGAGCATACCACTTTCTAATAATATCTAAGATTGCCCGTTGATTATCATCCAAATCAGGGACTAATTCCTCTAACTTAGCATCGATATCCTCACTACCAAGTTCAACCGTTAATTCTTTAATCCGATCCTTATCCTTTGGGTCAACTGGTAAGTTTAAAAGCAGATTCAATTTCGTCCCATAACCAAGAATGGCCTTGCTAATTTCCCTAATAAGATTAGTGGTTATTTTATTAAAGGCCTTATCATCCTGCTTAAGGTCCATTAATTTTACAATATCTTTTTGCTTATCATAATTTTTGATATTAGTATTTAATAATTCGCTTTCAACTTTAGTACCATTACTTTCATTAATAATTTTTTCTGAATCATCAAACAAAGTATTAAAATAAAAATTTAATTGCTCGATAAAATCATTAAAAGCTGTCTTTTGTGAATTAAATTGACTTACCGGGGTGGTATCTAAAAAATTCCCGCGATATTTTATAATATGGTGCATCGCCAAATAAATTGACCTTAAATCAAATTTTTTATGCTCATTCATTAAAGCAAAGCGCAAATGATAAATTGTTGGGTATTGCTGATTGAACTTGGAATCACCGACTTCTGGAAATAATAAAGAACCCTTAAAGTGCCTATTTTTATCACTAGGCACTAAGTTGGAATCCTTCATTCTTAAAAAGAACGTCGAATCAATTTTACTAATTTCATCATCAAAAATGGCATCCAACATATGTAAACGCCACTTACGTCTTTTTAGCCGTCTCCGAGTGGTTCTAAAAGTCCTTCGTTCAGCAGCTGTTTCGCCTTCTTTAAATAATCGAGCTCCAATTATGGTTTTCCCTTTTTTTCGAACTAATTGTCCAGTATCATCAATTGCAGCAAATCCAACAGAATTGGTCCCAATATCTAATCCAATGTGGTATTTTTTCTGATTATCGGCCATAAAAATCCTCCTATTAAGCTTTAAATAATAAGCTATTAGTACTAATTGTATTATACAAATGATTTAATATCCATATTTATAGAAAAATAATGACCATCTATTCATAATTATATTATTTTAAATCGATATAAAATAAAAACTAGCGCTTCAAATTAATTTGATAATAAAAAATCCGTTATAGCAAAGTAATTGATCATCTCACCATGCCATAACAGATTCTTCATATTCATAACCACTATCCTAAAATCGCACTTAACAACGCCACCACAATAATCATTCCAAATACCACCACATGAAACAATCGATGGTTCATCAATAGCGCAATGTACTCCCGAATCGTCGCATTAGGTACGAAAAACTTACTCGTTTTGGCACCGATGCCTTGAATGTTCAACCCTGATCGACGAGCGTAAATTCCCGCCCTAAAGACGTGGTAATCATTCGTGACGTAAACCCCTGCGGTTAGCGGTAGTTGCCGTTCTACAACCACTTGCTTCGAAAACAACATGTTTTGTAGGGTCGTTTTAGACTGCCGTTCCGCAATTACTTGCTCAGCTGGGATTCCATGGGTAATTGCATATTCACGCATTGCAACCCCCTCGGGAATCGTTTCGTCGTTCCCCTGCCCGCCAGAGCAAATCAATAATGGAGCGTGGCCCGTTTTAGATAAGACTTGATGATAAAATTGAATCCCCTTATCAATTCTAGAAGCTAGTAATGGAGAAACTTGATTTCCATTTAACAATCCTGCACCTAAAATAATGATATATTGTTTATCAGGTTTTGGTTTTTTAATTGTGAATAATAATGCTGCCAACATGAACGAAAATATACAAAATAATCCGTATAATATGGTTAATACCCAAAAGGTACTAAAGAACGTCCCAATGGCACCAAATGAATGCTTAGCAAGTAATAGATTTGCAATCGGAAAAATTAAGGTTACGATTCCTAAGAAGAGCGTTAACATATTGGCGAGCGAATGATTTTCGCGTTGCCAAACGATCCAAGCGTTCCAAAGCCAAAAGAAGCCTTGAAATAGATATACCAATAAAAATAGAAATAAGACGAATATAAATAGGATCACATAGCCGTCCACTAGGATTTGATTATTAATGCTGATCACAATTAATGAAAATGTGATCAAGATCCCACCCAACGAAATTGTGGCTAAAAAACCATTTAATAATCTAGCCGGGCTATTATGCATGCTAATTCCCAACATCCCAATAAAAAATAACGTGATACAGATCGAAATTACCGAAACTGCGATTTTAAACACTCCCATCTAATTAATTGACTTAATAATTAATTTTATCATATTTAATTTAAACTGGTCATCAATGCCGAAATAGCAATGTTTTTGCACTACAATTAAAAACAAATGAAAAATAATTAAAATATTTTAATTAAAACCCTTTACTTTCTAATCGAAATGGTATATCTTATTAACAACAAATCAAATAAGCAACAAAGAGGGTGTTACCAATGGAATTCAAACGTAAGACCGCATAGTAAATTCATTGGAGGTGTTTCCAGCAACATAGGCAAATTGATTCACACCAAATTAAATTTAGGAGGCAAACCACGCAAGTACCAAATCGTTTAGTTGTCCGTTTCCGGAGTTTAAATTTAAAGTAGGTGTTCAAAGACATTGTTTTTAGTTGATTCATCCCATTCAAAAAATAATCACTTAGAAGGTGTCACTATTTTCATTAATCAAAAGGATTTCAATCAATTTAGTTGCTTAACGTTCTCAAAATAAAAAGTGAGGTGTTTCCACCATTTCGTTAGATCAGATTCACATTAATCAAAATACCTGATAGTCATTTAATAGATGGCTATCAGGTATTTTTTTTGGTTTTAAATCCATAAAAAAGGAGCATGCCCACCGGACACGCTCCTTTAATTACATTGATTTAACCTTTTTAATGATTGGTTGGGGTTGGTGTTGACGTGGATGTTTAAAACCAGAAGTTTTCGCAACTACGTACAACGGCCGTTCCCGTGACGTTTCAAAAATGCGGTACAGATATGCGCTTACGATGCCAACCATCAATAACGAAATTCCGAATAATTCGAACATTGATACGATCGCGAATTGCAACGTTGCAAAACCGGTGAATAGGGAAATAAATCCATAAACCAATCCGATGGCAATTACAATCGCCCCGATCACGTTCACTAGCTTCAATGGTACATCTGAAAATGAAGTAATTCCATTCATCGAAAGGTGTAACATTTTGGATAGTGGGTACTTAGTCGTGCCGGCAGTTCGTTCGTCACGTTCGTACTCCACTGCGGTTTGCTTAAAGCCGACCCAGCTAACCATCCCGCGAACGAACGGATCAGGTTCGTCCATCTTAGCTAATACGTTAACGACTCTGCGATCCATTAACCGGAAGTCACCAGTATCCAATGGAATGTCAATATTGGCCAGCCGGTGTAAAATCCGGTAGAACGCTGAGGCACTGAACTTCTTGAACCAGCTTTCACCATCCCGTTGGAGCCGCTTTCCGTATACAACATCATACCCATCTTGCCACTGTTTTACCATTGCGGGAATCACGGATGGTGGATCTTGTAGATCGGCATCCATGACCACGACTGCATCCCCCGATGCATATCGAATTCCAGCCGTAATTGCAATTTGGTGACCGAAGTTCCGTGAAAATTGAACTAAGCGGATGTTGTCGTATTGTTGTTCAGCTTCCTGAATCATTGCGGCGCTCCGGTCCACACAACCATCATCCACAAAAAGGATTTCGTATTCTTCAGGTTGGCTGGCAACATAGTTTTCTAAAATTTCAATCGTGTGTTGAATCCCAGCCTCTTCATTGTAGACTGGCAGAACAATTGATATTAAAGGATTTTCATTTCTTGCCATGCCCTAACCTCCTGTAATTTTATTTGTAAATTGATGATAAGTCGTAAAGCGTGCCACTATTACCACCCATCATGCCACCACCAGTAGGCATTTGTTGGCTCTGCTTACCCTTGGTGCTAGATGGTTTCATTGATGGACGCTTACCATTGAACTTACCATTTTGTCTCATGTTTGGACCACCCTTCATTCTACCACTTTGTGAAGGCATTTGGCCCATTGTTTGTTGTCTATTTGTTGATTTTGCATTGGTTTCAGAGTTGGCATTTCCAGTCGTGGTCGTGGTCCCACCGTAATCACTGGCTTTGACCTTCTTTGCATGCTTTTTGATCCAGTTAACAATCGCACTATTTGCAGAACCAGACTTCCCGCCTGCGTAGTAGTACTTAATCTCACCATTCTTAACTAGTTGCTTGAACTTACTCAACGTAATTGCCGGGTCGGTCCCATTGAAACCACCCATTGCCATGACTGCTTTACCAGTCTTGATAATGTATGGCGCAGCAGTTCCTGAATCGTCAGTTGCAAAGAGGTATTTCGCGTTGCCCTGGCGCTTTTCAAGGTAGTTAAGTAGCTTCGTGTTCACCGTGCCGTTTCCAACGCCACCACCGGCACCGCCTTGACCATTGCTGCTCAATAGGTCGGGGCCAGCCGTTGGAATGGCAGCAGATTCACCGGCAATCGCTGGGGTCGCTGACCAAAATGCGGGTGCTAATAAAATGGCGACTAATCCACCGATCGTAAGGGAACGCAATGGTTTAGCTGGTTTGACTAATAGGATCAAGCCAAACCCAATTCCGGCAAAGATCAATAACCAACTTGCCCAAGCATAGTAACTACTTACATACCAAGCTTGGAAGAATGCGGTTGCGGTCACTGCAAGTGGCAGTAAGTAACGTTTCCAATCCTTCCAATTAGCAGCCCTTAGTTGCTTGAACATTGTCACGACCCCAATTCCGAAGAACGCGGCAATTGGTGGTGCTAACATGATCGTGTAGTATGGATGGAAGAAACTAGCAACGGAGAAGAAGCCATAAACTGGGACTAACCAACCGGCCCACATTACGACCTGCTTTTGATTGGCCGTTAGTTGATACCACTTGCGCTTGCGATCGATGAAGAATGCAAAGGCACTGATCATCCCAATGACTGAGAATGGCAATAGCCAACTAATTTGCGGCCCTAATTGATCTTGGAACAATCTCAATGGACCGGCAGTTCCGATGTTAAACGCTCCACCGGCGCCACCACCACCCATGGCACCGCCACCACGACGATTGCCACCTTGCGTACCGCCAGGAGGCGTCCCACCGGGTTGGCCATTAGTAGTTCTTCTATTCCCATTGGTTGTCCCACCAGGTTGGCCACCCTGTGGCATCCCCGTGTTGGACTTAGACTTGCTGTTACTTCCCATTCCTGGGAAGGCGCCACCGGTTCCAGTGGTTTGGCCCAAGAGCCGTTCGGTTCCGTTATAACCAAATGCTAATTCTAACACTGAGTTATGTTCAGAACCACCTTCATACGGCCGCTTGCTAGCGGAAGTCATATCCACTGAGACTGGCCAGATGAGTGTGAAAACCACCAACGCAACGGTAGCTGCAGATAAATGGGCTAACTTCTTTTTCCAATTATGGTGGGAAGCTAACCAGTAGAACAATAGCATTCCTGGTAGGATCATGAAGGCCTGTAACATTTTAACGTTAAAGGCGACTCCGATAATCCCAAAACTAGCTACTAGGTACCATAGTTTTTGCTTATCCACCGCTTTTTGTAGCATGTAGATTGCAAATAACAGGAAGTAAATTAACGTTGCATCCATGTTATTGGTTCTTGAATCCGCCACTGCAATCGGCGTCAGCGTCATTGCAAGTGCCGCTAAATTCCCGGCTACCCGGCCAAATCTAGGTCTCACTAGTCGATACATTAAATATACCGAACCGAGTCCAAACAGGACTGACGGAAGCACTACGCTCCATTGGTGTACCCCAAAGATTTTAGCACTAATGGCCATGAACCATAGGGCCACCGGTGGCTTATCGACCGTAATATAACCAGCTGGATCAAAACTAGCGTACCAAAAATTCTTAAAGTTTTGGGTCATACTAGTAATGGCAGCCGTATAGAAGTCATTAGCACTTCCGGCCTCCCAAATTTTCCATGAATATAAGACTAAGGCGAGCAACAATGTTGCTACTAAGAACCAGTCTATTCGAAACTGGCGCGGTCGAGTTCTTGCACTGAACTGCTCAGTTCGAGATGTTTCAACTTGCTTTGATTGATCTGATTGACTTGATTGATCTGGCATTGCACATCATGCTCCTTTCGAATTTGAATAACCATAGTGTAAAACGCGAACCATAAATTAACCTTAAAAACCAAAATTAAAATGATATTCATGCCGTTTCCGGTTACAATGGTTGTTATTAGGAGTGAATCAAATGCCAAACTTACAAATTTTAATTGTAGAAGATGACTTAACCCTTGCTAAGAGCATTGCTGACTTCTTAGCGCCCATCGGTGATGTCAATATCGCTACCGATGGAATTACTGGCCAACAAATGGGCCAGGATAATATTTATGATATTGCCATTTTAGATTTAATGCTGCCAGAAAAAAATGGCTATGATATTTTAAAACACTGGCGTAATGAGGACCACTTGAGTCTGCCAGTTTTAATTCTAACCGCTAAGGACACCATTGCCGATAAAGTCCAGGGCTTTTCCACCGGTGCTGATGATTATTTGACCAAACCATTTCACCGTGAGGAATTGCTCCTCCGGGTCAAGGCATTACTCAAACGTAGTGGCCACCTCGGTAATAATAATCAATTAGCGGTCGGACCCTTTCAAGTGGACCTTAGCAACCGTACGATCAAGATTAATCAACAACCGGTCCAATTAAACGGCAAGGAGTACGATTTATTAGTCTACTTCCTCCAAAATCCAGATATTATCATTACTAAAGATCAAATTTTTGACCGCTTATGGGGCTTTGATTCCGAAACGACCCTAACGGTAGTGGAGGTTTACATGAGCAACCTCCGTAAAAAAATTAAAACGGTCTTAGGTGCGCAGCCAATCAAAACGATCAGAAGCGTTGGCTACCTATTTGAAACGGAGGAAGCATCATGAACATGGCGGCTAATAATCCCCAACGAAAACAACAACGGCGCCTCTTTATTAATGAATTAGTAGCGTTTGCGATCCTTTTTTTAAGCTTAGGATTAATCATCTACCTATTCTTTAGTCAATCTGTATACCGCAACATCGACCACAGTTTAACGGTTCAAAAACAACAACTCACTAAAATGAATAACCAACAACCTAGTCATAAGATGGGGCCACCAACCATTCGTGACGGTCGTGACTTTTCCCAGCCCCCATCGGTCAATAGCCCCTTTCGAACCAATGAAATTATCTTTGATGAGCATGGGAAAATCGAAAACGCCGCGGCGCTTGGGAATCGGAACTACCAGCTCCTCAGCAAGGCCAAACTGAATAAAGCCACCTTGAATAAGATTCAAGACATGACGTTAACATATAACAGCATTACCAGTCACTTTCGTTCGTTATTGATCAAAGTGCCTAAATCAGCACCTGACAAACGCTCAGCGGGGAAATATGTATTAATCCTGGAAAATGTGGATAGCGACCTTTTGGCAATTAATAGCTTTAAAAAGGCATTGATCGTAACCCTGATTGCGTTTTGGCTATTGGCAATTGCAGTTGCCTTTCTACTTTCCCGTTCAAGTATGAAGCCGATCATTAAATCCTGGCAAAGGCAGCGTGAGTTTAGCTCTAACGCTGCCCATGAACTTAGGACGCCATTAACAGTGATTCAAAATCAGATGGAAGCCATGCTAACCAAACCCAAAGCAACGATCCTAAGTGAAATTGATGCAGTCTCAACCACTCTGGATGAGACCCGGCACCTAAAGATTTTAACTGACCGGCTATTAACGTTGGCCCGCTCAGATTCTGACATCATCCAGATTCAAAAACAACCGATTCAACTAAAGCCATGGTTCGAATCCATGTTGCCGCCATATTCAGAGATTGCCGCTAGCCAAAGCAAGGCCTTTACATCATTTATCGAAACTAACCAAACTGCTGACATCGATCCAGATTTGATCAAGCAACTAGTAACGATTATTTTTGACAATGCTTTTAAATACACCCAAGCTGGCGACAGCATCGGCATCACCATTTTAAACGATGAACGCCACTTCACGATTCGCATTAGTAACACCGGTGATCGAATCCCTGATGATGATAAGCAACACATCTTTGAACGTTTCTATCGTACTGACCCCTCCAGAACCCCCACGACCGGTGGCCACGGATTGGGCCTAGCAATTGCACAGTGGATCGTAAAAGAACACCATGGTAAGATTAGCGTTCGTGATCAACAACCAAAGGGCACCGTATTTGAAATTCAAATTCCATTGGGATTATAAAATAAGTTGAAATTTGCAATTCAACTTATTTTTTTATGCCTAATTTCCGAATTAAAGCCTAGTGGGTGCCGTTAATTAGTCCTTAAAATCAATTAATTTAATTACGTTACATATAACTTTATTGTTATATGATTATATGTTAGAATTAACATATGAAAAATATGACAGATTAAAGGAGACCAAAGATGATCAATGCAATTTTGACCGGCATCACTGCTTATCTTTCCACCGGGATCGATTACATTTTAATTTTAATGACCGTTTTGACCTTCTACCAAACTACTAAGGAACGCCTTAAAGTATATCTAGGGGACGTTTTGGGAACCATCTGCTTAGTTAGCATTAGCCTGATGTTTTCCATTAGTGCTCGCTTGATCCCGGAAAAATGGGTTCTGGGCCTTTTGGGAATCATCCCCATCATGATTGGCGCATACATCCTATTTAAGCTTAATTCAGAAGATGAACAAGAACAGGTAGTGAAGCGCCTTTCTAAGAATAACCTTATTTTAAGCGTAACGATTATCACGATTACGACTTGTGGTGCCGATAACATTGGTATTTACGTCCCCATTTTTGCACAAGTTAATCACTGGGGTGAGCTAGTAGTCATTCTGATGACCTTTTTTGCCATGTTAAACCTCTTTTTTGTGCTAGCCATCTGCTTTGTCAAAATACCGGTAATCGAAACACTACTACAAAAGTACGGCGATATTTTTACAGCAATCGTTTACATTGGTATCGGGATCTTTATCATGGTTGAATCTGACACCATCACAAAACTAATTCAATTCATTTCCTAATTTAAAAGGACCGTTGAGTAATTCAACGGTCCTTAATTATCTCAAATAACTCCCACAGCTAATGATGATCAAGCGGCTTCGTTGCCCGATCCCTATTAAGATCCCAAATAATTGATGTTGATAAGGTGGTAATTAATTGTAATTAAAAACCAGAGTAACTTATAATTGATAATAATAATGACACGGAAGGAATGATATACATGGTTAAAAAAGTACTACTAACTCCTGGCATCAACCGGTTTATCCACCAACGAATGAAGGAGCATGGAATTGAACCAGTCGTAATTGCCAGCCAAAAACCAGCTGACATTTTAAAATTTGCAACTGATGTAGATGCAATCATTTTAATGTCGGGAGCGTTTCCCAACGCCATGTTTGACCACCTCCATAACCTTAAGATCATTGCTAGGCAGGGAATTGGCTATAACAACATTGATTTAGACGTTGCTGCCGCCCATGGCGTATGGGTAACCAACGTCCCCGGGGGAAATTCTAGAGCAGTTGCTGAGGGGGTCATCAATGGCATGTTGACCCTAGCAAGGGATTCTTACAACGTTTCCAAAGAAATGCATGAGGGCAATAGTGCGTATGGTAGTGGCGAACTAGTCACTGAAGTTAGTCATAAAACGCTCGGCATCATCGGCTACGGTAGCATCGGCCAGTTGGTTGCTAAAATGGCAGCTGGTTTTGATATGGATATTTTAATTTATAACCGTACTCCCCGGGATACCCCTTACGGCAAAATGACTTCTAAGGAAGAAATCTTTAAAAGAGCTGATTTCGTATCCTTACACCTTCCAGCTACGGCCCAAACCGTTAATATGGTAGCGATGGAACAATTTAAAATGATGAAAAAATCAGCATACCTATTAAACCTTAGCAGAGGGGCACTGGTTAACCAAAATGATCTGATTACGGCCTTGCAGCACCGTGAAATTGCTGGTGCTGCGCTGGACGTTTACGAAACTGAACCGCTGCCGATGGATAGTCCCCTCCGCAACTTAAAAAATGCCTTTATCACTCCTCACTATGCTGGTCACACTGAAGAGGCTTGGTCTAAAATGGCTAACCAAGCATTCGATAATATCTTAAATGTTTTTGCTGGGAAAAAACCAATCAGTCCAGTTAACGAAGTGAAATAATCCTAAAAGACTTGGTAATTATGTAATCGGCTTCGCATCAATCCGTTCAATCTTCACCAATTAATTCATCCTTAACGATAATAAAAGATGGGCAACCCACCAGCGGCTCCCCATCCATTATCATTAATGATCTTGGTCAGAATGATCATCATCATGAGCAAACTTATCCTTGACCTTATCGACTTCTCCGTCAATTGCATCCTTAGCTTTACCTAAGAATCCTTCTGCCTTCCCCTTGGCTTCGGTCACCTTATCACCGGTCAATTTACCCTTAGCTTCATCAAACTTACCCTTTAATTTATCCTTTTCATCATCTAAACTCATGTTGATCGTCCCCCTTAAATTTGAACCTACGTTTATTTTAATCCCATTTTGCAACAATGGTTCCATTAATGCTTACTGTTTATCAACAAATTAAACAATTGTTATACTTTTTTAAACGTAATCTTTATCATCACTGGTTCAAATCCAATCAATAGGCAATCTCTTTGACTATTGATAAATTGAAGTGTAGTTTAAAAGTACAAATAATGATAAAGGGATGAATTTGTATGACCAAGAAAGTTTTATTAACCCCCGCAATTGATCAATTTATTGACCAACGAATGAAGGATAACAACATTGAACCAGTCGTCTTAGCTAGCCAAAAGCCTGATGATATTTTAAAGCAAGCTAAAGATGTTGATGGGATTATCTTAATGGAAGGCGCCTTTCCTAATTCCATGTTCGACCAATTACCTAACTTAAAAATCGTTGCAAGACAAGGAGTTGGTTACAATAATGTGGACCTAGATGTCGCTGCTCAACACGGCGTTTGGGTCACTAACACTCCTGGTGGAAACTCCGTTGCCGTTGCTGAATACGTAATGAATGACCTATTGACGCTTGCCAAGGATTCATACAATGTCTCCCATTCAATGCGTGAGGGCGATAGCGAATACGGTCAAAATAAGATGGCGATTCAAATCAGCGGTAAGACGCTTGGGATTATCGGTTATGGTCACATTGGTGAAGCTGTTGCTAAAATGGCCGCTGGATTTGGGATGAACGTTTTAATTTACAACCGTACCCCTCGTGATACCCCTTACGGTAAGATGGTTTCAAAGGATGAGATCTTTAAAACGGCTGACTTTATTACCCTCCACCTCCCAGCTGTTAAGGGGACGATCAACACGGTTGCTAAGGATGAATTTAAGTTAATGAAAAATTCTGCCTACCTATTAAACCTCGGTCGTGGCCCCTTAGTGAACGAATCCGATTTAGTCGCTGCCCTTAAGAACCATGAAATTGCTGGAGCAGCGCTGGACGTTTACGATGAAGAACCACTCCCAATGGATAGCCCGCTCCGTGACTTTAAGAATGTTTTCTTAACTCCCCATTGTGCCGGTCACTCTAAGGAAGCATGGAGTCAAATGGCCAATACCGCATTGGATAACGTGATGAACGTTTTCAATGCTCAAAAACCAGTTACCCCAGTTAATGAAGTTAAATAGTTAATGTAGTTATAAAACACCATCTTGGGTTAGATGGTGTTTTTATTATTAAGGTTCAAAGCCTGCAAATCCGGCTAAATACATTTTTGCCAATTACATTTCATTTAAATTCAAATTCTTTGTAATGGAAGCAATTGATTTACCATCATCTTATGGGTAAACTATTTAAAAGGAAGTGAATCTATATGAAAATGTACGTTGTCGATGCTTTTACCGATAAATTATTTAATGGTAACCCCGCCGCAGTTTGTCCAGTGAATGAATGGCCAACCAATCAAGTGATGCAAAATATTGCAATGGAAAACCGCTTTTCCGAAACGGCTTTTATGATCAAACGAGCGGATGCTGAATATGATTTACGATGGTTTACCCCCGGTGGTGAAATTGAGCTTTGCGGACATGCCACCCTAGCATCTGGCTATATCATTTTTCAAAATGATGCACCCAAAAGTAGTGATACGATCACTTTTAATACGCAAAGTGGCCCATTAAGAGTCACGAAAAAAGATGATTTATATGAAATGGAATTTCCTTCGTATGAACTCAAATCAGTCCCAGTAACCGACCAAATGACAGCAGCTTTCGGCGTAAGGCCAACGGAAGCTTACCTAGGGCGGGATTTATTAGCAGTCTTTGAAAATGAAGAACAGATAAGGGCGATGCAACCCGACTTAGAGAAGTTAAAGAGCTTAGATGGTCTATTGCAAAACGTAACTGCTCTTGGAAAGGACTATGATTGCGTCTCACGCTCCTTTGCCCCTAAGCTAAACGTCCCCGAGGACCCGGTTTGCGGAAGTGGTCATTGTCATATCATTCCATATTGGGCCAAGCGACTCGGTAAGGATGAATTAACTGCTTTTCAAGCATCACAACGCTCCGGAGTACTGTATTGTAACTACCAGGGCACTACCACTAAGTTGGCTGGTAAGGCGGTAATTTACTCGACCGGTGATTTAAATTCAAGTTTAAATTAGTGGACAGTTGATATTAATATGTTAAAAAGCTCCCCCTAAGTTGTTTGCTTAGGGGGATTTTAGTATCTTTAAGAAACATAACTTTTTTAAATTTTTTCTTAGCTAGTTAAAATCTGCTTTGATTAAATTATGTACAAAATTTTTAAATTCGGTATAATCTAATCAGATCCTATGTTAAATAATGAAACAGCAAATCTATTGGATTTATGAGACAGCATGTTAATATGCACAATAACAAAGTGCTAGCTTACGGAATTTTTAGGTCAATATACTACTTCTCATCTTAATAATATTGGGGGGATTTTATATGAAAATAAGTAAATTAATGACCGCATCAATGGTCGGAGTGATGATATTAACTACCGAAGCTTCATTTGCATCTGCAAATGCTAGTAAATGGTATAAGGGGATACCAAGTTTTGCCAAGGTAAACCCATATAAGCCATGGATGAGTACGAAAAAATTTGATAAAAAGAATGGATATTATTATAGACAAATTATATTTGCTGATAATAATGGAGTTGGTAACGGATTTTATAAATTTCATAATAATGGTAAAGGCGTTGTTACCATTGGTGGTGGAGCACCAATTATTGGTTATCCTTATTACAAAAAAATTGGTAGTAATACTTATGAGGTTAAATCCACTAAAAATATCCAAGATACGGGTAAAAATCTAGTTAAATTTCAAAAAAGTGGTAAAAAGGTCAAGGCATGGGTCAAGTATAGTGATAAATCTTGGGAATACGTTGGTCCACTCAAACGTGTTAAATTGGAAAATGTATACAAGACGGATCCTCTAAAGTAAAAATTTATACAACAAAGCGATTTCCATCCCTCAATCATCCTTATGCGAAGTAGAAGATTTCAATCTGGATGCATATATGCTGAAGTTTACAAAATGGAGTGTCTGTAAATGGATAATATTCAGTTAAAAAGTATCTCAAAGAAATATAAACGCAATGTTGTTTCAGGTAATTCATTAGAATATATAAAATCGTTATTCAAACGAAAATATGAAACAGTTACAGCTGTAAGCAAAGTTTCTCTAACGATTCATAGTGGAGAAATTATTGGGTTATTAGGTGAAAATGGTGCAGGAAAATCAACATTAATCAAACTTATGAATGGAACAATTAAACCAACAAATGGAAGTGTAAATGTACTTGGTTATAATCCATTTTTGAAAGATAAACAATTTTTAAGTCAAATTGGAGTCGTTATGGGACAAAAAAGTCAATTATGGTGGGATTTATCCCCTCGTGAAACTTTTATACTGTATAAATCAATTTATAATTTATCAGATGTAGATTTTAATAATTCTTTAAACAGATTATTAAAAACTTTGAAGATTAATAATATCATTGATTCTCCTACTAGAAATTTATCTTTAGGAGAACGTATGAAATGCGAACTTATTTGTGCATTAATTCATCACCCAAAAATTCTTTTTTTAGATGAGCCTACAATTGGTTTAGATTTTATTGCGCAAAATGATATTCACAGATTCCTATTGCAGTATAAGCAAAAGCATGACACTACAATCATATTAACCAGTCATTATATGAATGATATTTCGTATCTTGCTGATCGCGTTGTAATTATGTCACACGGTAATAAAATATATGATAATCCAATTGACGATTTAGAAAAAATTACTAAAGAAAACATTTATTTGAATTTTGAATTAAATAATGTTAAAGCAGTTGTCAAAGATTTCAATAAAAACGTATATAGTTCCAGTAACCATCGCTTATCATTAAAAGTTCCTACTAATGAAGTAAATAAATACATTCAACTAGTAGGTAAATTAAATAATATTCATAGTTATGCATTAAAAGAACTAACAATCCAAGATATCTTAGAAGAAATTTATGTAAGTGGTGTTAAGAAATAATGAAAGTATATAATGATTTTTTTCAATTAAAATTAAAAACTAATATACAATATCGAGGTGCTCTAATATTGAATATTTTATTTGGAGTTATTCCCTTAATAGGTTATATAATCTTGTGGAATTCCATTTATAATACTAAGAACACCTTTGGTGGTTTTACAGAAAATCAAATGATTACATATTACCTAATTAGTCGTATTATGATCATTTGCATTACTCCAGATTTTCAGTGGGAGATGAATTCTGATATTAGAAATGGAGATATTATTAAATTTTTAGTTATGCCTATCTCATACTTCTTTTATCGTTTTTCTTCCCATTTAGCAGATGTTTTAATAAAACTATTAATGACAATACCAGTAATATTAATCGTTTATCTTTTTATGTTCAAACGCTTATTTTTCAGTAGTTGGAGTTGTGTTTTAATGTTTGTGATTTTTCTTTCTATAGCAATTATTTTATCATTTCTATCTTTTTACCTAATAATGATTGCTTCGTTTTTCATTGTTGAAATTGCTTCATTATCTTATACGTTTGATATGATCGTTCAATTTTTATCAGGCGCTATTTTACCAATTAGTATTTTTCCAAACTCAATTTATAATATTATTCAATACACTCCTTTTCCTTATATTGCATACTTTCCATTAAAGGTATTTCTAAAACCACTACCATCATTCGAATATATTACTGCATTTATTATCTCAATTATTTGGATATTCATTTTTCTGATTTTAATAAGATTATTTTGGTTGCTAGGATTAAAGAGGTTTGAAGGTAATGAATCATAATTTAAAAATACTAAAATCTATTTGGAAAATCAATATAGCAAAATTCTTAATTTATCGTACAGAATTTTTTTTGAATCTATTTGATAATCTTGTGTGGTTCGTTATAACAATTTATTTTTATAAATACATCTATGCTAGTGCGTATAGCATTCCAGGCGTCTCTATTAAACAAATCTATTTAATTATTTGTACTAGTGAAATTATAAAGTCACTATTATTTACTTTTTGTATTAATAATTTAGCGGCAATTCCAAGTCTGGTTCGCAATGGTACATTAGACGGATTGCTACTAAAACCGATAAATAGTCAACTATTAGTTTCTTTCCGTGAGATTAGTTTTGGGAATTTAGCTGGTATTGTTCCTTCAATTATTTTGTTAATGATTAATACTAAATTCTCAGTAATTAACGGGTTACTTTATATCCTTTTGGTTTTGTTCAGCTTTGTTTTAGGTTATAGTTTATGGTTCATAATTATGACAATTTCAATTTGGTTAGTTAACCTTAATGAAATTCATGAATTATTTTTATCATTATTGACTTTAAATCAATTTCCAGCAAAATCATTTAAAATTAGTAGTAAATTTTTTTATTATTTATTTTTACCAATTATTATTACTACCAGTGTTCCAACTGAAGCTTTATTAAGAAGTGGAGTAAGCTTAACTGATATATTATTACTATCTGTAGGATCAATTATTGCATTAATTGCCAGCAAAATTTTTTGGAATATCAGCATAAATTATTATTCTAGCACTAATTAGAAAGGGAGATTTTTATGAATGAAGATTCAGCATTAGTTGTTTTTAGTGGGGGGGCAAGATAGTACCACTTGTTTATTTGCTCTTATGTCAATAACTTGGACTAATTTTATGTAGTTTGGATCAAGCTGATTCTGTCATGATTGTACCATCTTACATATCATTCAATGCTGGCAATCATTTCTTCTGAACATATTTTTCATATAAAATCTGATTTTCATCAACACTAATGGAAGAAATTTGCTTCAAAAAATGACTGATTATGTTAGATTAAATAATTTAATTTTTAGTTATGACTTAATCCTATGGCCTTGCTTAGCTAATTAAATAATAGCAGTGGACTTGATCCACATTTATCTATATCATAAACATTGATATCAATTATTAAAAAAGCAAAGGGATGATATTCTATGAAAAAAACACTTTTATATCTTGCGACCCTAGCCACCCTAACTACATGTGGTGCCGTTGCATTAAACACCGTTAATAATAATTTCTTTGGAGCTACTATTGCGCATGCTAATGGGACATGGGTTTTGCTGCATCCTTTAGATCCAAATACTGCTCAATATGTAAAATATGATCCAGTTGAGGGCGTCATTCTAACTGATGCTGGAGATAAACTATATAATGCAGGTATAGGTACTAAGAGCCAGTACATATTCACTACTGCCCCATACATAAGGGATGAAAGCCAGGTAACTCAAACCGGTCCTAATGCGGGTGGTTGGTTCGGTCAACTTGATACGATTACATTCACCCCTAAGGATAGCTCGGTGCAACCAATCAGTGTTCAAATCGCTAGTCCATTTGGTGACGCCGATGTCAAAATTGGAACTAGCTTACTATCAGACAGTATTTCACAGATTGAAGACTACTACAACCGTGACCCTCAGACTGTAGATGTTGATTATACCGCAATGCAAGCGGCATTGGGGCTTGAACGAGCCGGGCTCATCCCCAAAGATAGTAAAATTCAAGCCACCGTTGATGCAATGAGAAATGGTTTGGGCAAAATAAATCATAGTGATTCCTCAACGAACAGCGCTAGTACCCCAGATTCAAGCACAGCTACAAGTAGTCCTACTGCAAACACTAATGGATCCAATCCTTCTAATCAGGTTTCTGATGCAAAGCATCATGTGCAGTTAGCTCAAACAGCCGTTAAAAAAGCGGCCCAAAATGTAAAGGCTAATAAACATAAATCCAAGCAGGCTCTAAAACATGCGAAGAAGCAATATAAGCAGGCTAAAGCAGCCCTAAAAAAGGCCAATGCAGCACTAAAGAAGCTAACAGATAAATAACTAATTCAATATCAAAACTGACCTATCTTTTGTAATTAGTTAACCTGGATTTAACTACTGATTAACCACAGTTAAATCGGTCACCTTTAAATTGTAAATAACGTTAATTAAAAATATTTTTTATAATTATCTTGCAATTCATTTCTAACCGTAATATAATTTAAAACATCAAATCAAGAAGGAGATTGATCTTATGATAAAAGCTAATTATATGTTAACTACTAATAATTATCCTACCTCACTACTAGTGAGCTCAGTCGCAGTTCAAGTCGTCGTGACGAACGAATTGTGATCTGAGCGCAATGATAGTAAGGTCCTTTTATCGTACCTGAATCTCATCCGCATGGGTCATCAAGTGAGCCTGTGCGGAGTAAATCTAATATTGAAATGAATTCATATTAAAACTCCATTAGAGAATCCGCACAGTCATTGTTATGACTTGTGCGGATTTTTTGTTTTTATTAATCACCATTGAAAGGATGTTGCCCCATGCAAATTAAAACGATCTTATCCGCTCCCGAATTACAGGAAGCTAATCCCCCCGCTGGCTACTTTCTATCCGGAAATGCATTATCATACCAGCTAATTGGTAAACATAATGAGGGACTCCTCTCATTATCCGAATACCTTCACTACTTCGATTACCTTAGAATGTTGACTGACCAACCATTTATTTTAGATGGACAAGCCGGCTTTGGTAATCCGCTGAACACATATTATTCAATCACCGAAATGGAAAATCATGGTGCTGACGTTATTTTACTAAATGACCAGACGCACCCATCACATAGCAACAAGGAACAACAAACACCGGCAGCATTAACTGAATTTGCGGGCCGTTTAAAATCAGCAATGGATGCCCACCACGAAGAATATTCACAGATTTGGTTAAAGCTAGACTGCATTAACACATATGATGCCAAGCAAATGCAAGCAAGACTAATGATTGCAAAGCAACTGGGAATCACTGATATCATCATTGATCAAAACCATTCAATTCCGGACATCCCCGATTTAAAATTTCACCGTTTTAACTACGAAGATCAATCCATTTTAGACTAACCCTTAGGAGGCGCGTTACTATGCGTAATTACAATCAACAACGAAATGAGTTCCAACGATTAATTAATGACCACCAGATTTTAAGCATGGCGGTGGCCCCAGATGCATTATCAGCCAAGATTGCTGAACAAGTCGGTTTTAAAGCCATCTTTGTGGCGGGATATGCCACCGCAGCGAGTAGTCGCTCACTCCCAGACCGTGGCATTCTAGACTTCGGTGAAATGCTTAGCAAGCTCCGTGAGATCATTGCAGCAGTTAACATCCCCGTCTTCGTGGATGGTGACACTGGCTACGGTGATTGCGAAAACGTTGCCCGCACCATTCGCGCATATGAATCCGCTGGTGCCGCCGGCATTTTCTTAGAAGATCAGGTCTGGCCTAAGCGATGTGGCCATATGGCTGGCAAGAGCGTGGTGCCCGCTAGTGAATTGATTGCCAAAATTGAAACGGCAGTGGCCACTAGACGGCATGCTAACTTTACGATTATGTCCAGAACGGATGCGCGTCAGGTATACGGACTGGAAAATGCAATTGAGCGCAGTCGGAGTTATCAAGCCGCTGGTGCGGACATGATTTTCATTGAGGCCCCTAAGAGCACTGCGGAATTAGAAACGATTGCTAAGGCGTTTCCCAATACCCCACTAATGGCGAACATGATCGAAGATGGTGCAACGCCAATGACCTCAGTAAATGAATTAGAGGAAATGGGCTATAGCATGGTCGTTCACCCAACCGCCCTTACATATGCTCATGCATACGCTGACCGGGATTTTTTAACCGAACTATATCAACTAGGCAAGACTGAACAAACTAAGGAGCACATGGTCACATTCAATGATTTTAATCAATTTGTGGGGCTGGATAAGTTGAACCAGATTGAACATGAGTATTCAAAGGCCCCCATGCAAGCAATGATTGATCAAATGTTGAACCAACAAATCAAATTATAATAAGGATGTGGCTAATATGATGAATAATAAATCAATCTCATTAAGTCAACGAATGGATACCGCTAAGGAATCACCACTCTTTTATAATATTTTCATGCTCGTGGGAGCAGGATTATTATTAGACAGTTCCGATGTCTACATGGCGAGTAATGTTAACTCCAGTATGATTGCAACTAAGTTTGCGACCCTGTCACAGGGCTCCGCATTCTTATCAGCTGGTTTTTTGGGCCTCTTTTTAGGCTCAATCATTGCCGGATACCTAGGTGATTTCTACGGGCGTAGTAAAACGTTCCAATGGAACCTACTCATCTTTGGTATCGCAACCCTAATTGCTGCGTTCGCTCCTAACATTTACTTCTTAATCGCAATGCGCTTCATTGCTGCGATTGGACTAGGGGCTGAAGTCGTAACCGGCTTTTCAATGATCAATGAATTTGCTCCAGTCCAAAACCGGGGAAAGTGGAGCGGCACGATTTCCGTATTTGCTAACCTAGGGGCGCCATTCGGGTTCTTACTATCCACCCTTTTAATTACCAATACTGGCTGGCGGTCCATGTTTTTAGTTCTCGGCTTTTTAGCCATTATTCTCTGGTTCGCTAGAAGACACCTTCCAGAATCTCCACGGTGGTTAATGATTCACGGCCAAGAGGAACAAGCGCAAATGATCATTGAAAAACTAGAAACAATTGGCCACTACGACGCGCAAAACATTTCAAAGGAAGCAAAACCAATGGTCAGCCGTAAGCGCGGCCTAATGATTGCCATAATTGCAATTTCTGCAACGTTACTCTGTCAATACATGTTTACGTCATGGGTCCCCACCCTATTGCTCGGAAAGGGGCTAAACATCATTCACTCCATGTGGTTCTCAACCATTATGATGATTGGTGCTCCATTCGGTGCCTTCATCGGAATGCTGTTAGTTGATCGAATCGGCCGTAAAAAAACAATCGTTCCTAGCTTTATTTTAATTGCTATCGCTGGGATTGCATACGCTTTTGAAACCACCAGCAATGGAATTCTCATCAATGGATTCATCCTAACCGCATTAATGTATGTATCCATGGCTAGTACGATTTCCGTATACGCTCCCGAACTATTTTCAACTGACTTCCGTTTCCGTGGCACCGGCTACGCGAACGGCATCGCCAAGCTACTAATTACCATTTCACCATACTTAGTTTTATTTACGGTCTCAGCATTTGGCCAAACAACGCTATTCATTATGATTGCCGCAATTGCCATCATCGCTGCAATTATCATTGCCATCTTTGGACCAGAAACTAAAAACCAACGAATTGAATAGTCATTTTAGAGCCATTCTGATGTAAAAATCAGGATGGCTCTTGCTTTTTAAATCCGTAATCATGGTATAATTTATGATAGTTATTATACATAATTATTTTTATAATTGGAGTTGAGTAAAATGAAAAAAGTAATAATTGGACTATTAACCACCATCACTATTGCACTAAGTGGCGTTGCTATGATTAATCATTCCTGGAATTCAGTGACGGTGCATGCAGACACCGCTGGACTACCGGTGCAAAGCACTGATAAGGCCATTTACTTGGGATTTGATAAGCATCCCGAAAAATTAACGTCGCTTAAGAAGGTCATTAACCAAGTTAAAAATGCCCCCGCGCGGAATGAAGTCAAAATACGGGCTTCAATGTTGATAGCTATCACATGGTTTGGTTCCGGAATTACAATATTAATGAGTCCAAAGACCGGGTCATTTTGGACTTAAAGGAGGAGTTTGCGTTATTCGATAAGTTAAAAAAGAGCCCCATCCAACAAAAATACGGCCAGACCGCAAACAAACTTAGTCGCAAAATCTTTAAATTACAACAGGCCCACGGTAGTCAGACTGAAATTGACGCCCTTCAGAAACAGTTAGATCCAATTACTAAAAAAATGGATGCTAATTTGACCCGCCTAGTCAAACAGGTCCGCAAACAATTTAATGATAACGTTTAAATAATCCAAATCCATTAATAGCCACAACTAGATACGAACCTAGTTGTGGCTATTAATTTAAAATTAGGTCCACATTTGTAGTATACTAATTATAATTGAGTGAATAGAGGTGAATTAAGCTTGCAAAAATCAAATCATTTAAATTCTAATCAATTAGGTTCATCCCCTAAGCCCATTAATTTATCTTTAATTGTAATCGCCATCTGGAGCATTACCATGATCATGTTTGAATACTATACCATCACGGGTGGCATCATCCCTGACTTTAGAAATCATAAAGTATTCACCGGATCATTATTAATTTTTAACCAGGTATTTGTGGGTTTGTTTTTTTATTATGGCATTATTAACTATGTGATTCCATTTGCATATTTAAAAATCAGGGCCCGGGCCATTGAACGTGAAAAAAAGATTCAAGCGATTTCCCTCCCAAAGAACTTTCAACCACGAGTCCAATTGCTATACACAACTTATAATGATTTTATTCCATATGCATTTAATGAATGCCTCCAACAAACGTATCAAAACGTTCAGGGGGTGATCTTAGATAATTCGACCGATCAAAAATATATTGATATGATCGTTCAATTCGTTAAGGTCCATCCCGATGTTAAGTTGGTCCGTGACGTCCCTAATTATCATGCCAAGGCGGGGAATTTAGATAATTACCTATGTAAAAGCGGTAAGGATACTTATGATTATTTTGTGATTTTAGATAGCGATGAGCTATTAGAACCCGACTTTGTCGAAAAGGCATTAAAGTATTTTATTAATAACCCTAATCTAGGGGTGTTACAAGCTAATCACATTAGTGGCTGTAATACAAATGCATTTATGCGTTTATTTTCTGGGACTGGAAATACCTTTTGGCCCGTTCAAAACACCGTTAGAAGCTTAGGCGCTGGATTTCGTTTACCGGGCCGCTTTAGTAAGGATGGCCAGCCGAAGTTACTCCATCCGGGTGACTCCGTCTGCATTGAACTAGGCCATGGCGTCATGTTTAAACGGGAGTGTTTTGATGATATTGGGAAGATGCCATTCATGGTTGCCGAAGATCTATGCACCTCCGTTGAAGTATTACTACGGGGATGGGATATTGAATTTGGCATTAGTATCTATGGTAATGAACAGTTTCCAGTGAACGCAATTGCCCTATTAATTCGTTCATCCAAATTTTGTTCTGCTAATTTTGAATTTATCAAGGTATATTGGGAACGGTTATTCAAAACGGACCTATTGACCAAGCGGCAAAAATTAGATTTATTAACCTTTACCATGTCGACGCCCATTTTTGCATTCGAATACATTAGTTTATTGATCTGTGGAATTATCTTACCCATTAGTAACACTCAAATGGGTTATGAATGGTTTATGGCATTTCCCGCACTGCTATGTTATTTTAGTCAAACCTTTCCGGATGCGATTTTTCAATTTCAAGAGGGTAAATCCATTCGCTACATCATTAGCTATGAAGTCCAAATTTCCATTTTATATGGTTCTCAATACTATGCTAGCGTTAAATGTACATTATTCGCACTAATCGGCATTCCAGCTAAATTCAATGTTACTCCCAAAAGTGACACCCATGTTACGTTTTTAGAAGCATTACATACATGTGCAGGTAGCGTTGTTTTTTCAACGATTACCATTTTAGCTTGTATAATTGCTTCTGGCAGTTCTTGGGTCTTACTATCATTTTTCCCTGGGTGTATCGGATATCTAATGATTCCAATGGCAAACCGGGTTAATAGTACGGACCTGCAAAAAAGGCACCTCTTAAAGCAAGCCAACTTAGACGCCTTAACCGATGGTAGTTTAAAGGCCATTGACTGGCGAACATAATATATAAAAAAGCAATTCTAATCGTGTTTCATAGCGATTAGAATTGCTTTTTTTAATGGTGCATTAATTTTAGATGAACTTCACAAACCGTTTGTTTGCAGTAATGTACTTATGAGCACCCAAGTAGAAACGGGTGTGCCCACGGTAATTAACGATTCGACTTACATTGAACTTAGCTCCAATGCGGTAGTAATGTTTACGATCACTGAATTTCGCATTACTATGGGTCCAAATCCCCTTCGAACTAACTACCCGCACTTGCGAATGGCTTTTGACATCCTTGTTTTGATAGTAAACATTCGCAACATACTTCGGATCGCTAGTTACGTAGCCTCGATAAGCCTTCCCCTTAATTTTAGCGGTGACGTAATACCTTACTAAGCCGTTTTTAGCGACCCGCACCCGAGTTGCCAATAACTTGGTCTTATCACCAGTTGAGTGGCGCTCAAATCGGATTCGCCGGTTGGCAGTATTAAAGGTTGCTGATTTAGCATAGAGGTAAATCGGCTTCAAGTTATATAAGTACTGTGGCTGCTTAGCCAACTTTTGATCATACGCACTTACATAGCCATCCACGTAGCCACTGGAACGACCCTTTAATGATGCCACAGCTAAGCTAGTCTTATCCGCACGCTTAGCCCCTAGCTTAAACTCGCTTTGATATTGCTTATCAGTTGCTGTTGGCTTCGTGACGGTGGTCGTCGTGCTCCGTGCCAAACTAGTCACCGTACTATCCGATGCACTCGTTGCCAGTGAATCAGTGGAGCTACTGGATTGACTGGTAACGCTACTACTATCGCTTGAAACCTGGCTCGCAGTCGAAGTGACTGCCGAGCTAGTGGTCGATGAACTAGCCGAAGTCACTGCCGATTGACTAGCGCTAACGCTGGTTGCACTCACCGAACTGACTGCGCTTGAGATTACAGTTGCGGCTCCACTAATCTTTGCCAACACTGAATTGGCTTGTCCGACCAGTGAGTTAACCGTCGTGGCAGCACTTTGGTTGTTTGCAGCAGCGCTACTTGCTGTTGATAGCATTTGACTGACCCCGTTAGCATCCGAATTAGCTAAACTGACGTTCGCACTGGCTGCAGACTGATCGCCCTGTTGAATAGCAAGAATTGCGGCACTCATTGCTAGACTAGCATTAGAACTGATCAGACTGGCCTGACTTTGGGCGCCATGGACTAAGTTGGCATTCGAAATGGCCACTTGATTAACAGAATTAATCGTCGTAACCAAACTAGCATAACTACTCCGGTCAGTGTTCATCCCAGAAGCAATGCTGCTAACTAGTGAATTAACGCTACTATTAGTGCTGTTTTGGTTCAAAATCAAATTAGCACTACTAATGGCAGCATCAGCATTGGATAAAACGGCGTTTTGATTCGTTGAAACTGAACTCATGGTAGCGATGATTGCATTTGTAGCACTATCAACCCTAGTTGCAGTACTGTTCAGTGCACTCATGGATTGACTGATTGAAGCATTAATGCGATTTGTAACAACGGACCCACTAACTACGGCTGAAACAGCTGTTGATAATGAATTTGCACTTGTGGCCAACGAATCGATCTGCGAACCATTAACAGCGGCAGCGCTAACTACGGCAATGTTGCTGCTGCCCGTCGTTGCTAGCGTTTGCAGTTGGTCAATCGATTCCACAAGTGCGTTTACCATTGAATTAGCAAGTGAAGCGGTTGCGCTGAGTGTATCGACCGTCCCATTCTGGGCAGCAGCACTAACAGTTGCGTTCACGCTAGCAATTTGAGTAACCGTAGCACTCGTCATTGATGCAGCCTGATCAGCCACCGCGCTCCCATTGTCAGCCACTTGGTTCGCTGAGCTTGCCATGCTAACTAATGATTGGAATTGCTGGTGGTTAGCCACCGCAGCAGAAAGGATGGTTTGGGCACTATTAGATAGTGAAAGCAACGCCGCATTGGAAGGCGTAGTTGCCAACAATGACGTTAACGAATTAACGTTCGCACTGGCTAATTGAACGGTGGCACTGGCGGTCATTGATTGTTGGTCAACCCGTTGGCTAAGTGAACTAAGCATTGAACGATTGGCTTGCAAACTGGCTGCCAATGATTGGGCAGTGCTTGCGTTGATTGCTGCTGAACTGGTCAATTGCTGGATTTGAGCAGCGCTACTAGTGGCCTGGGCTACCCGCGCCCCCACTGATAATTGTTGTTCGATCATGCTACCTAGGGATTGAATTGCATCCGAACTTAAATCAGTAGTTTGGAATTGCGCCGGCAAGTTAGCAATCGAATCATTAGTGGCTGCAATACCAGCATTAATTGCCGCTACGGCACTTAGGGCATCGTTAGCTTGGCTAATCTCCCCCTGGACGGCTTGATTCAACTGGCTGCCGCTAACGTAATTCCGTGCTGAAATGGCTGCTGCCACTTGACTTGCATTCGCCAATGCTGATGCATGATTAGCACTGGCCGTCGTTGTTGCTGCTTGAGCAGACTGTGCTTGTGCACTAACTACGGCTGAGGCAGAATCAACCCCCTGTAATGCCGCGGTAATACTATTAACCACCGTTGTAAACTGGCTAGTGACGCTATTCAAATTAGCGCTGGCACTTTCAAGCGCTGAATTACTTGGGAATTGGCTAACGTAACTATGCATGGTGGCTTGGGCTTTTGCAACGCTACTTGAAACGCTATTTACCGATGTGCTGACATCACCCGCAAGTGAATTGAACATGGCAAAACTAGCTAAGTTAGCGCTAAGAGCAGTCGATTGGTGATCGATGGCCGAACTGATGGCCACAATTGCATGACTATTTATGCTAGCTGCACTGGCGGCAACGCTTCCCTCACGACTAATAATGGAATCAATCGTTGTTGCAATGCTTTGTGCATCATTGCTAATTGAATTCATTGAATTAACGTTCTCGTTTAGCTGACCAGCGGCAACGCTGACTGTAGCTACTAAGCTAGCTAAGCTGAGTGCTGCTGCACTAGCGCTGGATTGGTACTGTGCTGCCATTGATCCAGCGGATTGAACACTAGTGCTATATTGATTTCCACTGTCATTATCACCGATTAGGTAGGCCGCACTGGCGGCACTCGCAGCACTAGTAACTAGTTGGTTAATCTGCGCTAGAGAGGTTGCCAAATGACTTAAGGTCGTAGATTGGGTCCCCATTTCGGTATTAGCGCTCGTTAAAGTCCTTGCATTGCTCTGTGCAGTGGCATTCGCACTCGCAATTAAACTGTTTAGCCCACTAGTTATACTGTTGACACTACTGATTTCTTGAGCATCCGCATCAAATTGACTGAGCGTAGCCACTGAGCTTGAAAGCAATTGACCACTTTGTAAATTAGCATTCGCAATTGCACTTACTGATGCAATTAACGATTGGCCACTATCGGTATTTACATTCTCCCCGGATAACGCACTGGCAATTGCTGCACTCGCCTTAGCCACTAGCTCAATGGCAGTGCTGTTGTTAGCATTACCAGTCTGAGCGGCACTCAACATGGTGTTTGCAGTGTTCACCGCACTGTTAATTTGTGCAGCAGTTGCATTAATTTGTTGTTGCGCATTAGTAGCCTGGCTAACTTGATCACTAGTCGTTGCTGCGATTGAGCTAAGTTGACCCGCCCCCTGTGAAAGCGATTGTAAATCACTCTGGAGGGCATTTAATGCATCGGTTACACTACTTTGGTAAGTACTACCGGCACTATTGGAACCAGCTTGGTATGCAGAGCTTGCCAATTGATTATTAGCGCTGACCTGACTAGCAGCTGATTGAACCGCATTGTTTAAGGCTGCATTTGATGATTGGATTTGGCGCGCATTAGTCAATGAACTAACGGTCTCATTAATCGCTGTATTGACAGTAGCAATCGCACTCACATTATTATTAACGCTATTTGCAAGGGAGTTAAGCGTAGTGTTCTTAGGGTTAGTCCTTGCTAAACTAGCAACCATAGCAACCAGTGATCCGGCAACTTGGGATGCGGAACTAGCTTGGCTGGCAATGGCGTTGACACTATTGACAGCCTCCCCAATCGTCTGAGCATTGCTCATAGCTGAACTAAACAACGTTGCTGCTGAGCTTAACCCCTGGCTAGCAGCAGTATTCGTGGCGCTAATTGTCGCTGCAACTGAGTTAGCATTATCATTTTCAGCAGCTGCACTAGCTTCATTGGTTAACTGCACAATCATGGTTGCCAATTGGTTCGCATTAATTTGAATTGCACTCGCCGTTGAGACCGCTTGGCTAGCACTGTTCAATTGGTCACTTCCAGTGGTTACTTGATTTGCAACCGCAGATGATGCCTGTTGCAGACTTTGTAATAAGCCAGTGGCCTGTTGACGATTGCCATCCTCAGCACTTTGATCACCCTTTTGGTTGGCACTAGCAAATAGACTCACTAGCGAGCTAATTGAATCCGCAGTAGCGTGGGCCGAACTTTGGTTTTGGACTGCCGTACTAGCAGCTTGACTCACTGCTTGAACCGCCTGACTAAAAATGGTGGCCTGTGATTGTAGATTGGCACTGGTCATGCTTAAAGTGGCAGCTGCACTAGTGGCCCTTTGATTAGCAGAACGAATCAACTGATTGTTCGGATTAGCACTTAGTAACTGGGCTAATTGATCAACATCAGCGCTTGCAGCGCTAGTTGCTAATATCGAATTCATCTGCGCTACTAACGGTGCCACTTGGCTATTGATTCCCGTTAAGTTAGCTACTTGTGATGCAATCGCATTGGTAAGTGCCACTGCTGAACTCTGAAGGTTATCAATGTTCTCACTGGATGGACTATTAAGTGCGGCAGTAGATTGAACGGTCCCGGCCATTGAGTTCAATTGAGCGGTGGCACTTGTGACCGTGTTCATTGCACTATCGAGGGCGTTGCTAGTAGCGCTTACGTCCCCAGCTAAATTAGCCATGTCCGCAATCGTTGCATTTGCCTGCGTCCGTTGCGTGTTCACGGCCGATTGATTAGCTAGCATGCTGTTAAGGGCGTCACTTGCGGTCGATGCATCATTGGCATTCACCGCACTGTCAACATTCTGATAGGCATGTTGATTAACGGCACCTAGTGATTGAATGGTGGTTACTAATCCACTAAACATCGTGGCGTTAGCGCTAATCGATTGCACTGTAGTTTGAGCACTTTGGTAGTTACTTGAAGCAACGCTGCCGACTTGCGATAGATTGGTAGTGATACTTTGGACTGATTGAACCACCCCACTATCCGCATGGTTTTGCGCTGCGAGTGATAAAATCGTCTGCGCAATTTGATCAGCCTCACTAACGGCGGTCGCAATCGAATCGTTCGTACTGGTCAATTGTCCATTCACGACCGCAGTGGAACTGACCATCCCAGTAATCGAATCGGCCTTAGCAGCCACTGAGGTAACGGTGGCACTAACCGCTGCGCTTACGGATGCCGCAACGCTTGCTACCCCGCTAGTGTTACTAGTGCTGCGGTTATTATTTACCAATCCTGCAGCAGCATTTAGCGCAGTGGTCATGGAATCACTAGCCGTATCTAATTGATTTTTTAATGATAACGCCGTTTTCAATGCAAACTGAATTCCTGCATTAGCATTGGTAGCAATGGTACTGGTTGTTTGGGTCGCACTCGCTAAACTATTACTAAGGGCCGCAGTACTAGCTACTGCTGAAGTGTACTGACCCGTAAGCGTATAATTTTGCATCTGACTAGCAGCCTGCGCCTGAGCAATATTAGTTGCAACCAAACTAGCGTTAATGCTAGTCAAGGCACTATTTTGCACTGTGTTACTCATCGCAACGCTCACGGTCGTGCTTTGGCCGCTAGCCTCTTGGAAGACCACCGCGATTTTGGAAACTAAATCATTGAACGTCGCACTGGCACTCGTAAAGTCACTATTCAATGCCACCATGGAGGCATTGGACTGATTCTGGGGGGCACTCGAGTAGCTATTAAATAAAGTCGTTTGTTGATCAGCACTATTGACGGCAGCTGCTAGTTCCGCACTAACGCTAGCTAGTTGTTGATTATTTTGTGAAGCAGCCATAATCGTTTGGTTAGCATAGCTAACTGCCGAACTGGCGGTTGCGTTTGCTTGGGTGGCAACTTGGCTGTTGGTGTTAATATCATTAGCAATGGACTGGTTCGTCTGGGCATTATTAGCAACGACACTGGATAATAAAGTACTCATCACCGCACTAGCGGAAGCCGTGCTTTGTTGATCATCATTTGCCATCGAAACGGCCGCACTAGCGGAACTTAGTAGTGCCGGAAGGGCTGAAATCGCACTTGCCATGATACTCGTTTGCATGCTTGCGAAGCTAACGGCAGATTGGGCATATGCGGTGTGCACGCCACCAGTTTGTAAATCGCCAGTTTGATAAGCTGAGTTAGCCAATTGGGTATTGTCACTTGCGGCCGAATTAGCAGATTGAATGGCGGCGGCAGCGGAATTAATCACGTCATTTTGGGTGCTGACCATGGTGTTGGCGCTATTAGCAGTTGATAGTTGATTACTTGCATCGACGTTCAACATGTTAATGTTAGCTATTTGATCACTTGCGGTACTCATTGCATCCGCAAAGTTACTATTTAACTGGTCATTACTTTGGTAACTAGAAATGACATTTGCGATCGAGTTAACAAATGCGGTCTCATTAGTTACCGCTTGATTAGCTAGCGTTGCTGCACTTTGGTACCCAGTGGCGGCGGTAACGGCCGAACTGCCCTGAGCAGTGTTAGCAGCAATCGAAGCAGTCATGGCACTAACGGCAGTACTGGCGGCTTGGGCACTTTGGATGCCGACACTAGCTACATTGTAATTAGCACTGGCAGCCACAAACGACTTGGCGACGTTGGAAGCAGTATTACTAGTGGATTGCAATACTAAATAGGCGCTAAATGCCGCTTGACTCACAACTGCCGTTTCGGATTGAATCGAATTAGCGTTATTTTGAATTGCAGATACTAATTCGCTAACGTTGCTAAGTGCGGAATTGGCATTACTGGTAAATTGATCCCCAGTTGTTTGATTGCCAGCGGAATATGCAGAATTTGCCGACTGCTCATTAGCAGTTACGATGCTAACTGCACCTTGAAAGCTGGTATATAATTCAGCATTATTACTAGATTGAATGGCGTTGATCGAGTTAGCAAAATTGGAGGCAACGCTGGTTTCAGCATTGGTAACACTAGCTGCACTGCTAAAGGAGGTATTCAATGAATTTGCAGATGCTGCCAAGCTAGCAATCGTCGTGTTCAATGAATTAGCACTAGCTAACTGGTTCAGCTGCTGATTAAGGCTGTTGATGGTGCCCACTAATCCGACGGTTACTTGGTTCGTGTTTGCAGCATCGCTAACGTAAGAATTAGCGCGACTAAGATTAGTCGTGGCTGATGCCATTAAACTATTTACGGCTGATGAATAGCCACTTAAAATAGCTTGCTTCTGGGTAGTCGTATCCCGATTACTAGCTGCGGATAGCCCTAGTGTTTGGAGCTGTTGGAGCGTTGCCATCGCTGAACTAGCGGCGCTTTGATCCGTTGCAATCTGACTAGCTGCACTACTGACCCCACTAATTGCAGTGTCCAATCCGCTTGATTGGTTACTGGTGTTGGCTGCAGCCTGTTTAAACTGCTCATTGACTTGGCTAGCGAGTTGACTATAAGCAGCTCCGGCAGCTAAATCCCCATTCGTAAGGGCGGTGTTTGCCGATGATGATAGTAATGAAAAGATTTGATTATTTAAGTTACCAGCAGTTACATATTCATTTGATACGGCTGAAGCTGCAAACACAGCAGCCAGACTGTTTTGGCCAAGCGTACTAAAGTGTTGGTTAGCATCATTAAGCAAGCTTGTGACCTGTTCTGCAGTTTGAGTGGCCTGATTAGCAGCAGAACTAACCGTCGCGTTATTCCCATTAATTGCCAATAACCCGCTAAGCAGGTTCGCAATTGAATTTGCGACGTCATTGGTGCTACTGATCATTGATACCGTGTTCGATGCTGTAATTGCATTTGAAGCAGCAGCACTCGCATTTGATTCAGCGGCACTACTAGTGGCAATTACCTGGCTCATTTCACTAGTCACCAAACTCAGGACTGCATTATTAGAATTGAAACTACTTGCGGCAAGGTTGATGTTAGATTGCATATCCACCACTGCTTGGCTGGCCACTTGGTTGGCAGAACTAGCCGTCCGCAATGCTGACTGCACATTTGCAGTGATTTAATCCGCACCGATGCTAGTCGCATTTGCACTATCATTAGCCGCACTCGCAATCTCTTGGGCTGAAATGGCCACACTAGCGGTGGAGCTGGCTAGTAATTGTGCAGAAGACGCCGATTCATTATCACCAGCATTTGCATAACTACTTGCTAAGGCAAAGTAACTATTTGCACTAACGGTTGCATTAGAAGCTAAAAAGTCGGCGTGGCTAACTAAATCATTGTAAGAACTAGTTACCGAAAATGCAGTACTGGTCTGTAAATATTCTACACTAGCAACACTTGAGGCCGAACTCATGGTCGATAGTGCCTGAAAAACAACGTTAGCCATTGAATACACAGCCGAGTTACTAGGCACTGCAAATTCCATTGAAGTGGTGGCCGTTTTAAAATCGCTGGCACTGGAGCTTTGTAAGTCCACTTGTTGCGATGCTAATCCCGCTGTTAATTGATCGTCGTTAGTTCCAGCAACCGCAGACTGCGTATTGGTATAGTAATCATTATCAATGATGTTAAATGCAGAAGCAGCTTGATTGGCATGGTCGTTCGCAAGCACTGCATTGATCACAGCCTGACTAGCCGTCACAGCGGCTGCAATCGCCGATGTCATCATTTGATTGACCTGGTTAGCCTGATCGCGAGCACTAATGACATTGCTAATGGCACTGGCAGTTGATTGACTAGCGGTGCTAGCACTCTGTTGGGCAGCAGCTGCTGCACTCGTTAATTGATTGGCAACGGAGGTATAGTGATCAGCAATCGATTGGTACTGACTCTGTTGGGCCGAATCCTTTGCCTGAGCAGCAGAATTAGCCAGACTAGTATTAACGGTAGCCAAACTAGCGTTTAACGTCGCCATTGCACTTGCGTGGTCAGCAACTGATGATTGACTCATTACGACCTGGTTTTGTGAATTGGTAACCGTCAACGCATCACTGGCAACGGATTGCAGCGATGATAGTGCCGAACTAGCGGCATGAAATGAATCGTGGGCGGTGCTCATGGCAGCGTTCCCAGAGTTATTCGGGCTATTAACATAGTCATTCATAACGTAACTTTGTTGATTAGTATTATTTACATAGCTGTCAATATCAGAACTAGCACTATTGGCAGAATCGACATCCGATTGGTTAGCGGTACTGTTAGCATCATTGCCATCCCTAAATAATAATTGTAAATTATCTGAGTCTGACTTTGATAGTGCGCCCCAGTTAATGGTTTGCGACGAACTGCTGGTACTAGTTTCCGATGCAGAGGTCCCCGTTGAAGCTGATTGAGCGGTACTGCTGACTGACTGTTCGCTACTAGTGGAACTCGATTGATTGGATCCACTGCTGGCTGTCGATTCGCTACTAGTAACACCACTACTAGCGGTGTTTAGATCCTGGCTAGCACTATTGGTACCCGTAGCAGCAGTAGTTTCACCACTAGCAACGCTTTGGTTCGTGTCACTTTGATATGTACCATTACTATCAGAGCTACTAGCTGAACTAGTTGAACTTAAAAGCGAGTGGTTTGCTGACGTATCAGCATTGACTGACTGCTGTGAAATAACAGCGGCGCCACCTAACACACTAAGCATCGATATTGATGCTACCACCCATTGTTTCTTAACTTTTTTAAGCACCTTTTTTTCATTTGCTTTATTATATTTATATTTATTGTATATCATTGAATTAGTATCCCCCATCTTAAAATAGCATGCAATTAAGTTCCGCAATCAATTACTAATTCAACGTTGTTAACTACATATTACTAATATTATGCTACTCCTGTATTACAATATCAATACCATATGGGATTAGCTGTTTCATTGATTCAAAAATCAATTAAAAAAACGGTTTCCTCAATAAATTGAAGAAACCGACTTTTAATTATTTCATCACTATTTAGCACGTTTAAATGCCGCGTTTAATTTGGTAAAGTTAACCGTTCCTAAACCCGTAGCCTGGTTATAAAGTTTTCCTGGTTGGCCTACGTAGTATAGGTTGTTATCGGTCGTCTTATCTAACGGTGTGAATGGTGAGTTTGAAAGCTTGGCAAAGCGGTAAATTTGCGGATTCCAAAAGCCCATTCGCTTGCCCTGCGCGCTATTAATGACTGCCGCCATTGCTGCGATTTGGGGTGTGATCACACTCGTTCCGTTTCCATCAAAGGGATGGTTTTTGCCATCCATATAAATGTTGTAGCCGGTAAATGGATCAGCATTCCCAGAAATATCAGGAACGTTTCGCCCGCTGGCATGCCCCTTAATCAGCTGCGGCGCTTGATTTAGCCGACCCGTTTTAAAATTAATATATTGTCTAGCGTAGTAGCTACCCACTCCGCTAACGTTCTTTTGATAATCAGGAAGTGCAAAGTAGGTGCTAAACCCACCACCGCCGGAACCATAAATGTCATTAAGCGTTGCTGGATTGACCGTTAACTTCTTATCCACGCTTTGTTTAAAAGCAGTGGCAATCTTTTGCTTATCCTGTTCATTTTGCGCCTTTGATTCTAGATAATTTAAATATTGCGTACTAACGTAATCATTTCCGAATAGGTAGTTCAAACTAGTCGTAACACTCCAAGGCGCCTCATGATTCAAGGATACGGTCTTATCAGTGGTGGGGGTAAAGTTCGCCACCTCAGCAAAGGTTAAATTCTTAAATGGTAACGTGGTCCCGCCGACCGCAGTAATGTAAGGTGACGCAGCTGGTAAGCCCACCGACTTATCCAAACTGCCATTCGCAAATGCATATGCACCGCTATCACCAGTAGCATTAAAGGTGCTAATTCCCTGAGCAGCAGCCTGTTTTAGGAGTAAATTCATTAATTTAGTTTCACCCTTATTTACCGGGCTGCCCTTCTTAAAGGCAGCTTCCACCGCACCAAAACTACTGCTGATTACGTCCACGTTATCGCGGCCGATGGCAGTTGCAAACGACGGGATAAAGTAATCAGCATCATAATCGTTTCCAATGTAGACGTTGATTTTTGCCTTAGGCGCAATTGCACTTGCCTGTTCGGTATCCATCGTGACCTCTTCTCGATCACCCTTATCCGTTGAGCGGGTTTTACTAACGTAGATTTTTTTAATCCGGCTAGTATCAGCATTGACCCCGGATTGTTTCAAATATGCTTGCACATCGCTCAGCTTAAAATCACCACTAGCCATAATTCCAATCGTCTGCCCCTGACCATAATGACCCTTTCGGTATAGCGAACCGGTCTGATAAGCCCGGCCAAATTTACGATAAGAACGATCACTCACGTTGGCATCCTTAATTTTACTAAGGTCACTTACTTGATTTCCACTGGCATTCACCCGGTCAGAAGTGAGGTGGAGTTTAAGGCCTAATTGATCAATAAATTGAATGTAATTATTAACGCCACCCCGCAACCTGGCATTGCCGGTCGCGACCTGATGATTGGTCTTTTGATTCGTAGTTTGTTTAATTTTAATTCCAAAGGTCTTTTCAATATGCTTAGTTTGCCCAGTTACCGTCATCACGATATTTCCCGGGTACACAGTCGTCTTAAGATGGTGCTTTGCCATGTATTGCTTAACCACTTTGACGTTTTGATTTGAAAGCCCGTATTTCAAACCAAATTGTTTGGGCGTTAAGTACTTACGATAACTCTTGCTCTTGGGATTAACCGTGTTATTAATAAATCGATCCAATTGCTTTTGATTTCGACTCTTTAACCCAAGCGTTAATGTTTGTTCTTTGTCTGCAGCAACCGCTTTGTACTTGATCTTGCTGGCGTTAACATTCGATATTCCTAATGAAAGTGATGCCATGCCCAGCGTTGCTACCGATGCAATTAGCATTCTTTTTAAGTGTTGCATATTTAACCCCACCCATCTGCTTATAATTAAATTACAAGATTATTTATTTTCGTTAGTGAAAGCCCGGTTTAACGGAGTAAACGGTGACCGATCAACAGCAACCGTTTTTCCTTCCCCGTACTAGCATAGGTAATCGAAGCCACGCTAGTCATTAAAAGCACCTATCCATTATCATCATCGGTATCTCAAACCACTCAATAGATTTTTGAACCATCCCTGATCATCAGTTTGTAACATCAATCCCTTATATTTTTTAGCGATCCAATAAGTAATCCCAATTGTAAAGCCAATCAAAATCATTAACGAGATTGTAATCGCCAACCCATTGACCTGGTGATTGATGATTCGAATCGGCATAAAGAACGCCGATGAAACCGGAAAATATGACAAAATAATTGAAGCAATGCCGTTGCTGTTATTTTGCAGCGTAACGGCAGCAAAAAACATAATCATAACTAAAATGGCTACCGGTTGGGCCGCCTTAGAAGCATCTTCTGCTTTACTAACCAAGGCTCCACACATTGCCGATAGAATAATTCCGATCACTAATCCTAGAATAATGAACACTGAATTGATGTTCACAAAATTTGCAAGGACTTTGCCAATGACGGCCTGCCCACCACTATGTTGCATAAATTGTTCAAGAAACGGCGCCGTTTTTAGATAATGATACCCACCGATAAGGATAATGACGTAAAATAGCATCTGCGTTAACATCATCAAAATAACGCCCACCACCTTGCCGATAAAGTAATTCACGGACGAGGTGCTACTAAAGATAATTTCAGTGATTTTGGAACCCTTTTCCTTAGCAATCACACTAGCGGTAATTGTTGAATACATTAGTAAAAATAAGTATAGGACAAAAATCAATGCGTACAATGAAACAAATTTAGCGATATTATTATAACTACCACTACTTTTAGTTACATTGCTCCGATATGTTGGTTGAACTGAAAGCATTTGCAACTGCTCTTTTGTCAAATGGCTATTTTGAATGTTAATTTGATTCTGAATAACCGTGGCCGCTTTGAGAACATCGGTTTTAATATCACTATCAAGTGCAGATGTCCCAACGTAGTTCACCTTAACTTGACCGTTCTTAGCTTGATTGATCTTCACGTAACCATCAAGCTTTCCTGATTTCAAACCATGCTTAGCTTGTTGCTCGGTGTGAATAGAAGGGTCAATCGAATCGCCATCTAATTTATCGACCGCCTTACGCACTGCAGCATTATTAACAATGGCAAAGTGACTATTCCCAGAATTTGCAGCATTATTCCCAGAAATAAACCCAATGCCACCCGTTAATAAAATGAAGATAAACGGCATCAAAAGCATTGCAATAAAACTCTTGGACTTAACTTGACTAGCATAAGTTTCTGAAGCAATCACCATTAATTTATTCATTTTCATCTCCTACCTTTTCCCTGAAAATTTCATCCAACGATGGCGGTTGTTGACTAAATTCTTCAATATACTCACCGTGACTAATTAGATTAAATAATTCCTTTCCAGCAGCCGGATCGGTTAATATTAATTTATATTGATGAATGCCGCGTGTAAAGACATTCTTGACTCCCGGTAGCGCACCTAACTCATCGCTAGTCATCTCGGTAGTCACAAATAGTTCATTTTTACCAAATTGATTACGAACATCTTGCACCGCACCATTTAAGACCACTTGGCCGTTACGCAGCATTACCAAATCATCGCAAATCTCTTCCACGTTTGCCATATTGTGACTAGAAAATATGATTGCGGCACCAGCCTGCTTTGCTGATAAGATGGCTTTTTTCAACAGGTCAGCATTAACGGGGTCAAGCCCACTAAACGGTTCATCCAGGATAATCAGCTGCGGTTCATGAATTAACGTACAAATCAACTGGATCTTTTGTTGATTTCCCTTTGAGAGGGTCTTAATTTTATCCTTGCGGCTCCCCTTAACTTCAAATTGTTGTAACCACTGCTCAATTCGCGGGGTGGTCCACTTAGTGGGCTTCCCCTTTAACCGGGCAAAGTAGGTAATTTGTTTTTGGACCGTTAAATCCGTCATCAAACTCCGTTCTTCCGGTAGGTACCCAATTTGATCAAACGTAGCCTGGGTCACTGGCTGACCGTTCCAATTGATGGTGCCAGTGTAATTGATAAAATTTAAAATACTATGAAACGTTGTTGACTTGCCTGCACCATTTTGGCCAATCAACCCCAAAATGCGTCCGGGAAGAACGTTGAACGACACATTCTGTAATGCTTGCACGTTATTGAAGCGTTTACTTAACTGATTAATTTTTAAAATTACTACCATCCCCTAATAAATTTATTTTTCACGATCAATCTTGCGTTTTAACCCCCGATAAGTTCCAACTGCAAACCCAATTGTAATTACTAACGCTACAGAATTATCATAAATAGAGGTTACATTTTGCCAAAGCGCCCCGTGGTAATCACTAGTGACCGTCTCAAAGATAGTGCTAAAGCCGCGTTCAACCACAAAAAACAAAAGTGCTAACCGAAGCGTTTTTCGTCTAAGGTGCTTCAATGTGATTGCATAATCATTATTACTATCCACATCAATGCGGTCTAGCCGTAAGGACTGCACTTTAAAAGAAGCGTAAAATACAATTATCATAATCACCACCGCATTTGCTATGATCAACCACATCAAAGCATTGAACGAATTACCGTTAAAAGCAAAAATGATAATTAAAAGCGTGGACACCACATTGTAATTAAACAACACTAAAAATAAATGATTGCCAATTTTATTAATTTCATTTTCACGGTATTCATCTAACGGGCCGTTAATGCCATAAAAATACTTTAGGTAGCGTACATACAACGATTCCCTTTCATTTTTCATTGATCTAACTCCTTCCAAAACAACTGGTTTAAATCCGACCCCAATGCGTGGGCAATGTTAATGCAGAGCTTTAACGACGGATTATACTGCCCCTTTTCAATTAAACTGAGGGTCTGGCGCGAAATGCCGACTAGCTTGGCTAGCTCATTTTGCTGCAACCCCCTTGCCATTCGAGTGGCTTTCACATTATTTTGCATTCTAACCGTCCTCATTAAGTAATATATATATTCCATAATGTAATTTATATATTACATTAATTTGATGGAAAGTCAACTGGCAATTTAATCCTTCACAATTCATTACAACCAAAAGTGCTCTTGAATCAGGACTGCTTTTAGGTGCTGTAGGGCCAATTTAAGTGCTGTAAAGTCATCGATCGATGTTAATGAAATCCGTAAAAATGAATCATCTGCAGGTCGCCCCACCAAGAAGCGATCAGAATGAAAGACCCGGATGCCATTTTGCATTAAGATCCGTTCCATTTGGGTTCCATTGATGCTGGAATCGACCCGCACGGTCCTAAAAAAGCGATAATCGTGCTTATGATTTGGCAGTCCAAACACCCGATTAAAAATTCGGTTAGCTTTAATCACCATTTGCAGCTTGCTGTGCATAATTTTGTTCGCAGTTCCATTCTGTAACGCCCTAGTCACAATTTCAGCATCAAGAGCGGATGTTTTGACGTTCGTATTAAACATAGTGTTTTCAATTGCATCCCGAAATTGCGTCGCCATCCGAATAAACCCAATCCGCAATCCAGACACCAACGACTTAGACATACTACAAATGTAAAAACTATGGTCTGGCACCAAATCACTAATCCGGTTTCGCTTGGGGTTTTGATATAGATTTAAAAAATTAAGGTAGCCGTCTTCAATCAAAATCAGTTGGTAACGGTCAATGATTGTTGCTAATTGGTGCTTCCGATGTTCCGTCAGCACGGTGGCAGTCGGATTATTGATGTCCGGCATTAGGTAAATTCCCTTGATCAGTTTATGAATACAGTTAAACTCTAAGTCAGTCGCAAGCATCCCCTGCTCATCACCATTAATCGGGATCAATTCAATCCCGGTCATCTTTGCCAATTCAATAAAATTAGCGTATGTAAACCGGTCTACCGCAATCTTATCGCCATTTTTAAATAGCCCTAGCATTGCGATCATCAATGCATTTTGACTGCCAGAAACAATCATCGTATTTTGGGCATTGGCCCGCATCCCCACTTTGTCAATATAGCTACTAGCAACCATTCGTTGCTTTGCTAACCCGGTCGGTTCGTCATAATTCAAAAATTTAGTGAAATTAACACTAGTGGCCACTTCTTCAATCGTTGCTTTTAAAAGGTGGTTATTAACCTCAAACGAGGAATTAAAACCTAATTCTTGAACGTTGGTCATCCGCTGACTGGAAATCGTTTGTGACCCATTCGCATTCTTAGCAACGTAGGTGCCCCGCCCAACGATTCCATAGGTTAAACCCAACTGTTGGCTTAACTGATAGGCCCTAGTTACCGTTGCAAATCCCAAATCCAAAAAATCCGCCAATTCCCGTTGGGGCGGTAACTTTGTATCTGGGAGAATTTCACCATTATTAATTGCATTTTGGAGTTGCGCGACTAATGAACGATAGTACGGTCGTTTTAATTGGCTGCGATCAGGACGCCAACTTAACGGATAGTTCGTGAATAAATTAACTGACATTGAATTTCCTCCTAATGTTAAAATTGTAATGAGTACAATTATTGTGTTGATTGTACTCATTTTTGACCATATAATCAAATTAACATCAATTCAAGGAGTGATTTAAAATGCAGCGACGCGCTTTTAAACTTGCATTTCAAAAAACCCTACCAATAATGGCGGGGTTTATCTTTTTAGCGGGTACATACGGAATCTACATGCACCAAAATGGGTTCAATTTTTTATACCCAACCCTAATGGCCGCAACCATTTTTGGCGGTTCGGTTGAATTTGTAATCGCGAACCTACTGCTGGGTAAATTCGACCCATGGTTAGTATTATTTCTCACGTTAATCATTAATTCCCGCCACCTGTTCTATGGGATTTCAATGCTAGATAAGTATCGCGGGGCTGGGCTTAAAAAAATATTCCTCATGTTTGGGATGTGCGACGAAACATTCGTTCTAAATTATTCAATCGAGGTGCCTAACTCAGTTGATCGGCGAGCCTTCATGTTTTATGTGACCCTATTAGACTATGCTTACTGGGTATTTGGTGCGTTCTTAGGTGGCGTATTAGGCGGCTTAATTCCATTTAAAATTCCGGGAATTGAATTTGTAATGACCGCATTATTCTTAGTCCTATTCGCCAATCAATTCATGAATGAAAAAAACCACTTTAGTTCCATTGTAGGCATCATTTGGGCCATCCTAGCATTATTCGTATTTGGGGGCCAGTTATTCTTGGTCATCAGTATGACCCTAATGGTGATTACCCTTGCAATTAAGTTCAGACGGGAGGCAGCCAAATGACTTTAACCCAACAAATTATTACGATTGCCATTGCATCAATTGCAACGATGGCAACTCGATTTACCCCGTTTCTTATCTTTCCAGAAAATAGAGAAACACCAGCATTCATTAAGTATTTAGGCGACTACCTCCCACCCGCAATTTTAGGGATTTTAGTGGTGTATTGTTATAAAGATCAAATTTTAACCATTAATCACAACACCCTCATCAGTGTCATTGCCGGAATAATTACACTCGGGCTGCATTTTTGGCGTAAAAACATGATGCTATCCATTTTAGCAGGAACTGCTTCATACGTTTTAATGGTTATCTATATGTAAAAAACACCCCCATTTAATTCATAAATGGGGATGCATTAGTTCTACGGACGATTAATTCCAACACTCGTATTTGAATATAATTTGGGATCATCAATCAACCTAGTTACAAAGTGACCAATTGCGGCTCTAGCAACATCGTGGCCTCCGAATGGTTCATTGCGGCCGGTAATTTCATAATCATCACTGCCGTTATCGAACCACCCTGGCCGAATGACCGTTCCGTTTACATCACTTGCGGTAACGATATCAGCCGCGTCCCGATATTTCTGCATCATTGGTTTTACACTTAAGTTACCCTCAGCCCCCACGGCGGCCGGAATTTCATCATAAATGCCCATTGAAGCAATGAACGCTAATCGTTGAACGTGGGTGGCATCCATCCCTTGAACGATGGCGGTTGCCATTTGGGGAAGGGCCCCGCTAAGGGCAGCAAAAACGAAATCCTGGCCCGCTAATGCGGGGACTAAATCAGCTTGATTTAACACATCCCCATCAATGACCTTCACGTTTGACCCCTGCACATCCAGTTGGGATGCGTGCCGGGCAAACAGCGTTAGTTGATAATCATCATGATTCAACAATTGGTTCGTTAGGGTCCGGCCCAGTGAACCGGTAGCACCAATAATTAATACGTTTTTCATTTATATCACCTCATTATAATTCATAATAACTATTGAAGTGGGCTTTAAGTCAAGCCATTAGCTATAATAACCACTAAAAAAACCATTCATCATCGAACGATGCTAGAATGGTTTTTTAATATAATTAGTTAGATGATGCGTGTGTTTGATCTAATTTCTTTTGGGTTAATACAACGTAACCACCGAAGACTACGGCCCAGATAATTGCACCAACTGCACCAATGATATCTTCTTGGATAAAGAATAAACTAATGAAGATTACCAGGAAGAATGCAATCGTTAATGGACTACTTACGTTGTACCATGGCATCTTGAATCCATTTTCTAGGTAGTCACTAGATTTACGGTACTTGCGGTGTGCAAGCATCGTTAATGCGTATACCAAGATGTACATATCACTAGAAACCCCGGTCACAATCGTAAATACTGATCCAGTAGCGGCACTTAAACTCATAATTGGCGTTACTAATACTAATGCTGCGGTCAATAGAATTGAAGTTGCTGGGACCCCAGTCTTTGAAATCTTAGCAAAGTGCTTCTTAAGCACACCACCTTCACGTGCTTCAGTTGCTAGTTGGTAGAAATGCCGACCGGCTGAGAAAATGGCACTGTTCAATGCGGATGCAGCTGAAGTCAATACCACGAAGTTAATTACGGCAGCAGCGGCTGGTAAGCCAGCTAGTTCGAACACTTGAACGAATGGACTGTTGTCAGGAGTAACCGAAGTCCATGGAATGATTGCCATGATTACGATCAATGCACCAACGTAGAAGAGTAAAATTCTAAGCAACGTTTCGTTAACGGCCTTCTTGATCACGTTCCGTGGGTCCTTAGCTTCACCAATCGTAATACTTACAAATTCAATTCCTTGAAAGGCAAAGAATACCATTGGGAATGATGAGATAAAGTTAAACGCCCCGTGAGGGAATAATTGGTAGTTATGCGAAATGTTCGTAAGTGAAGCATGTCCTAGCGGTGTTGAGGTTTGTCTAAGCACCATGAAGATTCCAGTTACGATCAATGCCACAATTGCAATAATCTTAATCAATGCGAACCAGAATTCTGCTTCACCGAAGAACCGAGCAGCAATTAAGTTCACTCCCGCAAGAACGACCAAGAAAATTAATTCAACGATCCATGACGGGAAATTAGGAAACCAGAACTTAACATAGGTGGCGACCGCTGTTAATTCGGCCATACAAACGAACACTAATCCAATCCAGTATGTCCAGCCGGTAAACCGTCCCGCTGCATTTCCTAAGTACTTAGTAATAAATGAAACGAAGGTATGGTGGGACGGATCCGAATAAAACATTTCACCGATTCCACGCATCATTAGGAAGAAAAATAATCCTAATACTAAGTAAACAATTAACACTGAGGGTCCGGTCTTGGAAATGGTGCTTCCTGAACCTAAGAACAACCCGGTCCCAATCGTTCCACCAATCGCAATCATTTGCACATGCCGGTTACTAAGTGAACGGTAAGTTCCATCTTGGTTTTCCTTAAAATCTGATTTTGCCATTTTAAACACGTCCTTTTTTAAATGTTAGCTAATTTAACGTGATCCCTAATTAAAAGTTATTAGCCCTCCTTTATGCTTGAGTGTTATTAAAACTAAATTAGGTTTCTCATTTAATTTTAACTTATTTTACCATAGTTAATTGGGAAATCAAATCTTTTTTTCAAAAAAGTCGGTTTTTATTCGGTTTTCATCGATAAAAAAGGCTAATTATTCAAGTTTTAAGGGGATTTATGCATGTAATAAAAAATTACAATTTTCTCATTTTTAATTATCATTTAAGCATCGTTCGATAATGGTTTGAATTGCTTGATTATCCTTCGGGGTCCCAATTGTGACCCGCAACCAATTGGGTTCTTGGTGCAAACGGACCTGATAGCCACTTTGAATTAGTTGATCAGTAATTAATTCAGCGTTAGGAACTTGAAAGTAAATAAAATTAGCTGCCGATGGATAATATTTCAAATCGTGTTGATCAAGAAATTGCGCCCAGCGATTCCGCTCGGTGGCATTTTTGGCAACCACATCATTAATAAACGCTTGATCTTGAATTGCAGCCACTGCTGCCACTTGGGACAGCTGGTTTAAATTGTACGGCAGGCGTACCGCTTGCATGTATTTAGCACGGACTGTATCCATTATGATATAGCCAACCCGAAAACTAGCTAGTCCATACGCCTTAGAAAGGGTCCGCATCAACGCTAGGTTATCAAATTGCTTCAATAGTCCTACCGCAGAGGCAGGCCGCTGGTCAGTAACGTAGTCGATATAAGCTTCATCTACGACCACTAACACGTCATTTGGGACTTGCTTCATAAATTGGCTAATCGCATCCACTTCGTTATACCCACCAGTCGGGTTATTCGGATTACAAATCCAGATTAACTTGGTCCGGGACGTTAGCTGCTTTAAAAAGCCATTTAAATCATTTTGCCCCGTTTTGCCATCCACCGGCACCGTCTTTACAACGGCACCTTCAATTTCAGCATTTAACTGGTATTCTGAAAACGTTGGTCCAGCGACTAGCACCTCATCTCCCGGAGTTAGAAAAATCCTTGAAACCATCGTAATGATTTCATCCAATCCACAACCAAAGATGATATTCTGCCCATTTACAGCAAGCTGCTTTACAACCGCCGCCCTTAGTTCAGTTGCGTTCGCATCCGGATAAAAGTTTTCCGCAAGCGGCACCGCCTTACTGACTGCAGTGGCCACTTTTTTAGATGTGCCATACGGATTTTCGTTTGCGGATAATCGAACGATTCGACTTAATCCGTACTTTTGTTTTAGCTGGTCCTCAGGAGTGGGTGGGACATAGCTTGCTAAGTTTTTAACTGAATCCTTCATAGGCATCCCCCTATCGTTTTGTAATCGGTGCACGGTCTTTAAATTGACTCATTTGGCCAACCCGTGAGCCTAATTCAACTTTGATCTGTTCAAATGAGACCCCACTTTCCACTAATAAGACCATTAAGTGGTATAACATATCAGCAGTTTCATACTGCAGTTCCTTTGGATCATTGTTCTTAGCTGCCACAATTACCTCGGTGGTTTCTTCGCCCACTTTCTTTAAAATTTTATCCAACCCCTTAGTGAACAGGTAGTCAGTATACGACCCCTTGACCGGTTCTTGTTTGCGTTGTTTGACCATTTCGTATAGTTGTTCTAAATTTTGTTCTTCCATTATAATTCCCCCGTTTTCTTCATTGGTACTGGATTAAAAAAGCAGCTCCGTGCTCCGGTATGACACGCCGGTCCGTTTGGAATTACGGAGACCAACAGCGTATCACCATCACAATCTAACGTCATTTGCACTACTTGTTGGGTATTTCCACTGGTAGCGCCCTTGTGCCATAATTCCCGTCGTGAACGGGACCAAAACCACGTTTGTCCACTGCTTAACGTTTTTTGATAACTTTGCTCATTCATCCAAGCGACCATTAAGACCTGCTTAGTGTTAGCATCCACGACCACCGTGGTTAGTAGTCCAGCTAATTTCTTAAAATCTGGTTTCATATTCTCACGCTCACTCCTTGCTTTTGCAGTGCTCGTTTTACCTCTGGGATTAATAATTCCCGATAGTGAAACACGGACGCTGCTAAGGCCCCGGTTACCGGGGTGCTTTGAAATAGTTGACTAAAGTCGTCAATGCTGCCAGCCCCACCCGAGGCAATCAACGGCACCGAAACCAGCTGAGCAATTTGATTATATAAGCGAATGTCAAAGCCGTTTTTGGTGCCATCTTGATCCATACTGGTAATCAACAACTCACCAGCTCCCTTGGCAACGGCAGTTTGAGCCCATTGCAATGCTGAAAGACCGGTATTCTTAGTCCCCCCATGGGTATAGACTAAGTATGCATTTGCATCCGGGTGCCATTTGACATCGATTGCCACCACGATTGCCTGACTACCAAACCGTTTGGCCCCACTAGTGATTAAATTGGGATCAGCAATTGCGGCGGAGTTAATCGCAATTTTATCAGCGCCCGCATGTAATAGCGTTTCCATATCAGCTATCGATTGAATACCGCCCCCCACCGTCAGGGGCATAAAGACCTGTTGGGAGACATCTTCGACCACCGTGGCCATTGTTTTACGGTGTTCATTGGTCGCGGTAATGTCCAAAAAAACCAGTTCGTCGGCTCCTTGTTGCTCATAAGCAGCGGCAATCGTAACCGGATCGCCAACGTCCTTTAAGTTTAAAAAATTAACGCCCTTTTTGACCCGCCCATTGGCAATGTCTAGGCATGGAATAATTCGTTTTGCTAACATTGATTCACCTCCGCAATCTCTTGTAATGTCACATTTCCAACAGCTAACGCCTTGCCAACGATGACATCCAATAGCCCCGCTTGCTGCAAGGCCGTGATGTCTGTGGCGTTACTAATCCCACCGGATGCAACGAACGTTAAGGCTGGAAACCGGCTTTGTAAAGCGCTTAGCAGGGGAATGTTGGGCCCCGCTAAGGTGCCATCAGTGGCTGTATCAGTAACGATAAACCGGGTAGCTCCCCCCTGAGCCATCGCATTAATTAACTTCACCATTGGGACTTTCGATTGATTTAACCACCCATCAGTAGCCACCATACCATCACGACCGTCAATGCCAATCGTAATGCGATCACTGCCATACTGATTAATCATCGCAACCGTTAATTCAGGATCATTTAATGCCACGGACCCTAAAATGACCCTAGTTAGGCCATTGCTTAAATATTGGTCAATGGTGGCTGCGTTCCGGATGCCCCCACCGACCTCAGTAACCCTATTAATTCGTTGTGCAATTTGAATCCCTAGTTGTTGATTAACTGGGCGCCCCGCCTTAGCACCATCTAGGTCGACTAAGTGGAGGTAATTAATGCCGGCAGCAGCAATTGCTCGCGCCTGTTCCAGTGGGTCCGCAGCCACCACAGTGGAACGCTTGAAATCACCCTGATACAAACGAACACTATTGCCTGCTTGTAAATCAATTGCTGGATAGATCATGCTCTCACCGCCCGTTCAAAAAATGTTTGTAATAGCTTTAAGCCCACCGGACCACTTTTTTCCGGATGGAATTGAAAACCGTAAATATTATCACGTTGTACAATTGCAGGAATCGAGACCCCGTAATCCACACTCGATACTACGTATTGAGGGTCGCATTGCGCATAATAGGAGTGGGTAAAGTAAGTGTATTGACCGTTAACCCCGTTAAAAATAGAATTTAGTTTAGCCACTTCATTTTGGTTCCACCCTGCTTCGGGGACGATGCGCTTGCCATCATCGTCCGGGATTTTAATGATTTCACCTGGAATCAAGCCTAATCCATTAGCGTTCCCAAATTCATTGGAAGAATCAAACAGTAATTGCATCCCCAAACAGATGCCTAAAAACGGGGTCCCGTTGTTGACCGTTTGTTTAATTACCTCCACTAAGCCCCGGTCCTGCAGTGTATCCATGGCATCCTTAAAGGCACCGACGCCTGGAAACAGGACTGCATCAGCGGTCTTAATTTCTGCTGGATCAGCAGTAAGTTTTGCATCCACTCCGATGCGTTGGCACGCCTTTAACACGTTGTAAACATTGCCAGCATTATAGTCGATGATTGCAATCATTAGATGACCCCCTTAGTTGAGTTAACGCCCTTAATTGCCGGGTTAATCGTTACCGCCTTGCGTAGTGCCCGGCCGGTCGCCTTGAACAGTGCTTCGATTTGGTGGTGCGTGTTTCTTCCATATAATACCCGGGCGTGCAGGTTCATGAAGCCGTTAAATGCAAACGCTTGGAAAAAGTCTTCGGTCACTTCCGTCTCAAAATTACCCAATCGGGGATTAGTTAAATCTGCATTAAAGACAAGGTATGAACGACCGCTTAAATCAATCACGACCTGCGCCAGGGTTTCATCCATCGGTACGAATGCATCCCCGTACCGTTCAATTTGTTTTTTATCGCCTAGCGCTTCACAAAGGGCCGCACCCAGCGCAATTCCCGCATCTTCAACCGAGTGGTGCGAATCGACTTCTAAGTCGCCATTGACCTGAACCACTAACCCGAACCGTCCGTGCTTAGCAAACAGGGTGAGCATGTGATCGATAAAGCCGACCCCCGTGTTGATTTCGATGCCCGTTTGTTCATCCAGGTTCAATTCCACCGTAATATCAGTTTCATTTGTTTTTCTAACAACCTTAGCGCTCCGCATTCTTTATTCCCCCTTTGAACTAAATCGTGCTTCAACCGCACGCGCATGTGCTTCTAATCCTTCAGTCCGTGCTAACTTCGTGATTGCTTTAACGTCGGCCTTTAAGCTAGGCTCGTCAAATTGAATGAACTGGGTCCGCTTCACAAAATCATAAACCCCAAGCGGTGATGCAAATCGAGCGGTCCCACCGGTTGGCAACACATGGTTTGGTCCAGCAACATAATCACCCAGTGGTTCACTGGCGTAACGGCCCAAAAAGACTGAACCAGCGTTTTTAATCATCCCCAGGTATTGAGTGGGATTCGCCAATTGCACCTCCAAGTGTTCCGGAGCAACCGTGTTCATTAGCTCAAACATATCGGCAACGTCATCCATCACGGCAATGAAGCCACGGTCTGAGACGGCCACTGATGCAATCTCCTTCCGGGGTAGTGTAGCTAATTGGCGATCGACCTCATTTGAGACGGCCGTTGCTAACGATTGGCTATCTGTGATCAACATTGGCCGGGCCCGCTTGTCGTGTTCAGCTTGTGACAACAAATCAGCAGCGACTTCGCGTGCATCAGCACTATCATCAGCTAAGATGCCAATTTCAGATGGTCCCGCTACCATATCGATGGCCACCTTCCCAAAGACCTGCTTCTTCGCAGTTGCGACAAAAATATTCCCGGGTCCCATAATCTTATCAACTGGTGCGATCGTTTCAGTCCCGTATGCTAAAGCTGCAATGGCCTGGGCCCCGCCAATTTGATAAACTTCGTCCACGCCCGCCAGCTTAGCAGCTGCTAACACCGCGGGATTCACCCCATCTGGTTGTGGTGGCGTTACCATTACTACCCGTTTGACTCCGGCTAACTTAGCGGGAATTCCACACATCATAATCGTCGATGGGTAAGCAGCGGTCCCACCGGGGACATAGAGGCCCACGCTTGCCATCGGGGTAATTTTTTCTCCCCGCATGATGCCGGGAGTGCTTACGTCAACGAAGCTATTTTCAATTTCTTGTTTGTGGAAACTAGTAATGTTGCGTTTGGCTAATTCGAGCGCCGCCCTTAAGTCAGCATCGATTTCATCCAATGCCTGTTCTAATTGGAACTCTGGAATTGAAAAATCGGCTAGATTAACGTTATCAAATTTGCGTTCATAGTCGCGTAACGCTTCATCACCATCTTTCGCAACGTTTTGAATGATCGTACTAACCGTTTTTTCAATTTCCAAATCAATCGTTTGGCTTGTGTAAGTATCAACAATTTGCTTCATTTTAGCTAAAGATTCATTATATATTTTCATATTCATTTTCCTCCACTACTTGGTTTAATTGATCAACTAATTGAAAAATCTCCCGCCGTTTTTGTTTTAACGCCACCGGGTTAGCGACTAAGCGGCTCGTAATGACATCTAACCAGTCATGAACCACCAGGTGATTGACCCGCAACGTTGTACCGGTCTCAGTCAAGTCCACGATGGCATCCGCTAATCCAGTCAACGGCGCCAATTCCACCGATCCTGAAATTTTAATAATTTCAACATCTTCCCCCAATTGGGTGAAGTAGCGACGTGCAACTTCCGGATACTTAGTCCCAATCACCTTGCGTTGTGGTTGGTTCCAGTCGAAGCCCTGTTTGGAAGCCACGATAAACTGGCAGCGGCCAGTGCCTAGGTCCAATAACTCATCGACTTGTTCTAGGGCATCTTGTTCAGCAAGAATGTCACTGCCCACGACCCCTAGATCAGCGGTCCCGGTTCTTAAATAGGTACAAACATCCTCACCCTTGACCAAGATAAATTGATATTGATCAGCCAGGGTGATAATCAATTTTCGTTTTTTATTGATTAAGGGGGTGCAATCAATCCCGCATTTTTCCAACAATGGGATCAATTTGTCTTCCACCCGGCCCTTAGTCAATGCAATTTTTAACATTCCACTAACCCCTTTCCTGCTTGCCAAACCATCAGCGTTGCGCCAGCAGCCTGTGCCTGTTGCTTAGCCTCCTGCAAACTATCCGCTAATGCTAATGAATAGTTCGAGCGTTGCTCAATTAAATGCGTCACTTGTTGCATTTTATCTAAATTTGCGTATACAAAAACCGGTCGCTGGTTCAGTAATTCTACATCTGCGATTGATACAAGTGCATCGACGTTAATTCCTAATCCAACGGCCGGTTCAGTCTTAGCTGTGAAGTTAGCCAGTAGGTCGTCATAGCGACCGCCGCTAATCACATAAGTACTTGAACGGGCTGTATAGCCCTTAAAAGTAATGCCAGTATAGTATTTTTGCGGAACCGCACTACTGAGATCAATGATGACCTGTTGGTCAGGTAAGCTACTGGCAAATTCTGCCAGGGTCACTAGTTGATCAATCATTGGGCGGGCCGCTTTGGGCACCTTGATTTCAAGAAGCATTTGTCTTAACTCATCAAGGGTTCCAAACATCCTGGGCCACTTTCGAAGGAACGGAAGTTCATCACATGCATCAATTTTACCTAGCAATGAATTGTATGCTGGAAAATTCTTATGGTACAATGCTTGGGCCATTTGCGTATGCAATTGATGGTCGATATCCAGTGAATCTAGTACTTGATCGACCAACTTAGCATGCCCTAATTCAATCGTTAATTGATGTTGATGTAAAAAATGCTGGTTCAATTGATGCATAATGATCACCTCCTCCATTTCTGCCTTTAATGTGTCATAGCCAATCAATTCCACTCCCAATTGAGTTTGTTGATTTTGGCCCCCGGATAACTCCGGTGAAATTTCAAATTTAGTGCCTAAGTAATATAGTCTGCGTGGCAATTCAATATTAGCATTCGATAAGAACCGTGCAACCGGCAGTGTTAAATCCGGTCTTAATACCAGATCATCACCAGCGGGATCAAATACCCGATACGGTGGGTTGGTACTGGTAAAATCATTAAATAGATTGCGTTGTTCGACAATCGGGGTATTGATTCTAGTATAACAACGGTCCCGAAAGTACTTTAACAACCAGTTACTAACGATGTCCTTACGCTCCGCTACAATGCCGACCTCATCTCTTAATCCCGTCGGTAATTTAATTTGGTCCATCTTGCTACCTCCCTTGAACACCATTAATTCTAAATAAAAAAGGCGCCCCCTCTGTCCATTGGACAAAGAGGACGCCTTAGCGTGGTTCCACCTCGATTTAAATTTCCCTCACGAGAAATTCCTCAAGTTGAAGTTTAACTTCAACCCTGGTAACGGGTGGTCCCGAAATCGCCTACTTAAGATTCAACAATTCTGTTCAACGGTGTGGTTCACTAGCAATTCTTTATCCCTTCACAACTTCAGCGGGACTCTCTCAAAAATCATTTCTAGCTACTCTCCGTTTCAAAACAATTAGATTTAGATTAGACTTAAATGATGTTGTCACAATAATATTCTAATTAATTTCATTTGTCAACACTTTTTGAAAAGAATTTAGCATGTGCCAGCCGTGACCGACCTCATCAATTGAATGCGCGTCAGAACCGAATTGAATTGGAATCTTGGCTGCTAATGCGCGTTTTAAGATTTGAACTCCGGGATAAAAATCATTGCCAAATTTTTTATATAGTCCGGCCGCATTGTAGTCTAAGCTTAAATCGTGTTTCTGCATTGCATTAATAATTTGATCAATCAAGTGTTGATTATGTTGATCAAATGCAGCTGGAAATTGAAAATAATCCTGAAATTTTTTAATTAAACTAATGTGGCCTAGTGCTAAGGGCTGTGAACGGTGCCAATCAATTTGGGCACTAGCTAATACTGCTTTTAAATAGCGTTCGTATAGTTGTTGAGGAGCCCGCATCTCCGTGGCAAAACCCGCAAGTAATTCGGCTGGATCATAGTCAATCCCAAAATACTTCCCATTAGCAGCCTTTAAATAGTGAACTGATAGGATGTTACTCTGGGTCTCTTGGCCGTACTGGTCAAAAAAGGCCTGGGTTTGATCGACAAAGTCAGCCAAAAATTCGATTTCAAACCCGACGCTAATTTTAATTTGACCACAATATTCACGTTGTAAGTCAGTGGCTAATTTTAGATACCGCTCTACATCAGCGGGGGCTAGTCCTTCCGACTCAATATCAGCTAATGGTCCCCCGAAGGCGCTCGCAAAGTTCGTCGGCATTGGCGCGTGTTCGGTAATATGATATTCAGAAAAGCCCAGTTGAATCGCACGTTCAACCATTTTTCGAGTGGATTCACCACTGCCATGTGGGCAGAGGTGCGTATGGGTATGGGCATCAATTTTAAGCATTCAAATTCCCCCTTTAAATTTGTAATTTCAGTTTTTAAAATAATAATTAAAGTAAATCATTATACCATCTTTACAAACTTGCTTAAAAATATTATAATAATTTAACCAGATTTTAATTATAACATTGTCTGCAATCTATCGAGGAGGAATGCTTATGTTTAGTAAAATTGGTAACCTCCTATTTGAAAAAGAAGCAGTCGCAAGAACTTCAGACTTTCGAATGGGATTAGAAATTGAAATGGACCGGGCTGATGAAACCGGTCACTTAAGTAAGGAACCATACCCGGACACCATTGGGGATGCCCATAGTAATCCATGGATTACCGAGGACTTTTTAATTGCAATGTCTGAAGTGGTCACACCACCAGCTGATAGCCCATTAGATGCAATGCATTATTTATATCGAATCAATAATGCGTTAAGAAATGCGTTAGCCCCTGGTGAAATCTTATGGCCATTATCAATGCCACCAATCATGCCCAAGAACAAAACTAACGATTTAATTACCGATGCAACCCCTGAAAAACGCGAGTTTTTAGTTAATTGGGTTAAGCTACACCATGGAATGGAAAAGGCCCTTCCGTGTGGCGCTCACATTAATTTAAGTATTCATAACCACGTTATCAAGTTGATTCAGTCTGAGATGAGTGATCAATTCAAGACTGAACAAGATGTAAAGGACTATCTTTACATGCGACTTGGACAAGGATTCGTAAGATATAGATGGATTATTACATACTTATTCGGTGCTAGTCCAATTGCCGAAGCAAACTATTATGACCATGATAAGGGCCCTGATCAACCAATTAGAAGTTTAAGACAGACCAATCGTTACGGATACGGCGCTAAGTTCTTAGTTGATTATACCAGTATCGATAAATACATCGCTTCTATTCACGACGCAGTTAAAAAGAAACTATTAGTTCGCGCTTCTGAGGGACAGGGCCCAATCCGGTTCCGGGGTGGGAAAGACCTTGACGACCTAAGAAACACTGGAATTCAATATCTTGAGTTACGGATGTTAGATCTTGATCCAACCAGTGAAATTGGAATCAAGACCAACACCATCCGCTTTATTCGGGTAATGGCCAGTTACTTTATCATGAACCCACCATTAAAGCAATCCACGGTCAATGAAGCATTAACCGAGGCCAATCGGGTAAATGATGAAGTCGCTAGTGAACATCCAAACCACTTTAACCATCAGGTCCAAGCCCGTTCGTTCCTAAGAAGACTCCAGTTATTTGTGGACCAAATTCAAGCTGGTCCCGAATACGATGAAGTCTTACAGGAAATGGAAATGCGGGTCGAACATCCTGAATTAACGCCTAGTGCCCAGCTAGTCAAACAAATTAAGAATGGTTCACTAGTTGATTATGCTGTCAAAACGGGAATGAAGTACCAACAAAGTGCATTAGTGGCCCTCCGGCCATTCGATGGTTTTGATACCACTAAGCAACCCACGAGTGAGGAATTAAAGAAGTACCTATTTAGAAATTCATTTAAGTCATAATTTAAAGCGAATGCCGAAAACGACATTCGCTTTTTTAATTTGTGTTAAAATAGACATTAAAAATAATGGAAAGTGATGCAAAATGTCTACTAAACGAAAAGTTACCATTGCGATTACCACCATCATCAGTATTATTGTGATCGTTCTTTGTGCGGCGAGTGCTTACCTGTACACCGTTATCTCAGTGCCCGCCAAAAAATCATTTTTATCAAATGCCACCATTTCAAGAAACAACCCGCTCTACCAAAACCAACAGTGGTTTTTACACACTAAAAAGGACCGCTGGTTCGAAACTGCTGCGGGCACGAATTTAAAACTAGATGCATACTACATTCCAGCCCAGACACGCACCAACAAAACCGCAATTATTGCCCATGGTTATATGGGGAATAAAGATACGATGGGCGTATATGCTAGTTTATTCCATCAGCTAGGGTATAACGTATTGATCCCTGATGATCGTGGACAGGGACAAAGTCAGGGTGATTACATCGGTTACGGTTGGCCAGACCGGCGTGACTATGTTAAGTGGATGCACCAGGTGGTCCGTCGTAACAGTAAGCAATCTAAAATTATTATGTTTGGGGTCAGCATGGGGGGCGCCACCACCATGATGACAAGTGGCGAATCAGACGTTCCTAAGCAGGTCAAGGCCTTTATCGAGGATTGCGGCTATGATAGTATTACAAACGAATTAAAGCATGAAGCCAAGCAACTCTACCACATGCCCACGATTCCATTTTATCCAATCGAACCAATGGTCAGCGTCATCAATAAGGTTAAGAACGGCTTCTTTTACGGGGATGGTAACTCAGTCAAACAGGTTGCTAAAAACCATCGGCCCATGCTATTCATCCACGGCAGTAATGATCATTTTGTCCCGACTAAGATGGTCTATCCAGTCTACCGTGCAAGCAAGGGGCCCAAGCAGTTATTAATTGTTAAGGGGGCTGGGCACGCATCATCCTACCAACATAATAAGCGCCTTTACGAAAAAACGGTTCAACAATTTTTAAATCGATATGTAAAATAACCAACAAAGCGGCTAGTGAGTTAATCACCAGCCGCTTGTTTGATTACAGTTTGTGAATTAAATTATCACGAATTAATTCATAACTAGCTTTTGCAATATCATCAGCTGTATAGTCTTTGGGATGAAAAAGGGACAGTTTTAGTAAATTTAGGACTGCACCGGTTAAAAAAGTTGCGATCATCATTTTCTGCTTTTTATTGATGGTGAAGTTTAACTTGCCAATCGTTTTATAATTCATCTGGGTAAAGAAAAATTCTAGCTTATTGTTAAAATTAATATCACCCTTGTCACTTAACAAAAGGGTAAGCACTTCCCGATGCATATCAAAAAGTTGCAAAATATAATTAATAAATGCACCTGAAATAATTTGCTTTCTAATTGCATGGATATTCATATTCATTAATCGGGATTGAAACTTATCAATATGATTTAAAATTTGATTTTCAACCGTCTCAATCACATCATTTTTATCATTAAAATAGCGATAAAAGGTGCCACGATTAATGCCCACTTCATTTACAATTTGACTAACGGTTACTCTGTTAAATCCATGGGTTTTAGATAAAGTGAGCGTGCCATTAACAATTCGCTTAATCGTTTCATTTCGTTTTGCATACATTTAAGCATCCCCTTAAAATTGAACAATTCTGCCATTTTGTTCATTTAATATTGGTAACTTTACCTTAATATTATCATTATTAACAAATTAGGAGGATTTTAAATGACAAGCAAAATAACTTTATTTCAACATGGCACCGGTGCAATGATCGTCCCGGGATTATTCGATGGGACCATCGACATTCAAGAATTATTAACGCATGGTGATACTGGGATTGGTAGTGGAGACGGCCTTGATGGTGAATCAATCATCAACAACGGAACCCCGCTTTTAATCCGGGGCGACGGTAGTGTTACAATTGCTGATGATCACTTCACAGTTCCGTTCGTTAACGCTCACTTCGCAGCCTATTCAACTATTAATAATATACAAATTAACGATTTCCAATCACTAGGGAATTATATTTTCAAGCACCACCAATACCAAAACATCTTATTTTCTGTCAAACTGCATGGTCAATTCGAATGGGTTAAAACCAGATCCGTATTTAAACAAAGCAAGCCTTATCCATCATTAGTCGCAACTGCTAAATCAGAGAAACGATTTGAAAGTCAGCATCTTTCTGGGACCGTTATTGCATACTATTATCCAGATGCATTCAGTAAGTTTGCAGTCGGTGGCTTTCACGCTCACTTTATCTCAGATGATCAAAGCATTGGTGGACACTTGATGAACTTTTCAGGGTTCAATGGTGATTTAGGGATTCAAAAGTTTAAAAAGCTTGATTTGGAACTGCCGATTGATAATGCAGACTATCTAAACCATGACTTTAAAAATGATGATATTGAAGCTGCAATCAATCAAGCTGAACGAGAATCATAAAATCATTACTAATAAATAAAAATAAATAAAAACACGCACCCGATTGGACAATTGCCAACCGGGTGCGTATTTTTTATGATTTAAGGTGATGCGGCGTGACGTTCACGTAGTTCAGCATTAATGAACTCGCTACCACTGAGACCGAGCTCAACGCCATTGCTAGCCCAGCCAGTTCAGGACTTAACATTAATCCCACTCCGGAAAATAAACCCGCGGCAATTGGAATGCCAATCAAGTTATAAATAAATGCCCAAAATAGGTTTAATTTAATTCGATTAAACGTTTTACCACTTAGTAATAACGCCCGATTCACATCTTGAAGATCATTACGCATTAGCACAATTCCACCAGCTTCAATTGCAACGTCGGTTCCAGAACCCATTGCAATGCCCACATCAGCAGTGGATAGCGCCGGTGCATCATTAATTCCGTCGCCCACAAATGCAACTTGATTGGTTTGCTTAATCTGCTGAACGTAATCCGCCTTTTGCTCTGGCAACACATTGGCAATGACCGCATCGATTCCCACTTGGTTTCCGATGGCATTAGCAACCTGTTGATTATCACCAGTCAGCATTACCGTTGTTAACCCCCGCTTCCTTAATTCAGTAATTGCAGCTCGCGAGGTCGGCTTAGGGCCATCCTGAATGCCAATTAAACCAAACACATTGTGAGCATCCCCCACGTAAACGACCGTTTGGGCAGCTTGTTGCATCGCATTTGCTTGTTGCTGTAAATCCGGACTGATGCTGCGTGAGCCCAACTTACCAACCACAAACTGTTGGGCATTGAGTTGAGCAGTCACCCCATAACCATCCAGTGATTTAAATTGACTTACCGGCAATGGTTCAATCCCCCGTTGATTGCCGAATTGGACAATTGCACTTGCCAACGGATGTTGTGAGTCGGCTTCTAAACTAGCGGCGATTCTCACCACCCGGTGTAAATCACCCCGAACGCTAGTCACTTGTGGCTTTCCTACGGTAATCGTTCCGGTCTTATCAAACACAACGGTTTGGACGCCATTGACGGCTTCAAGAACCTCACCATTCTTAATTAAAATCCCTAACTTAGCACCACGACCAATTCCAACCATTAGTGCAGTGGGGGTTGCTAACCCCAGTGCACACGGGCATGCAATCACGACTACCGACACTGCAAAGATTAACGCTTGGGCCACGGTGGCATTTAATCCCACGTACCAGATCAAAAACGTAATGATTGCAATTATCAAAACCACCGGTACGAACAGATTAGAGACCTGATCCGTTAGACTTTGAATCGGGGCATGGCTATTTTGCGCTCGCTTGACCATTGCCACAATTTGGGAGAGCATGGTATCATTGCCGACCTTTTGAGCCCGGTATTCCATGGTCCCGTCAACGTTAATGGTCGCACCGATCACTGAATCACCAGCTCCCTTTTCAACCGGGATGCTTTCACCAGTTACCATCGACTCATCAACTGTGGATTGACCCTTTACAATCACGCCATCCACCGCAATTTTTGCACCCGGTTTAACCTTAATGATGTCGCCCGTGACCACTTCATCAATTGCTAATTTTTGAAAGTGGCCATTTCTGAACACGATTGCATCCTTAGCCTGTAAATTAAGTAACTTTTCAATTGCATTTGATGCCTGCTTACGCATTTTGACTTCCAACACCTGACCCAACAGGATGAACGTCGTTACGAACGCTGCGGTTTCAAAGAACACTGGTTGGTGGTTAAACATCGCATATAGACTAAATCCATACGCAGTCATGGTCCCAATCGCAACGAGCGTATCCATGTTGGAATGGTGCTTTTTAAATGATGCCCACGCACTTTGTAAAAACGGCCGTGCTGAAACGATCATTATTAGGGTTGCTAAAACTAACGATGTCAAATCACCACCGGGTAACATCCACCCGGTCATTGGCATTAAAATCATTTGAACTAACATTGGTACTGATAGCACCAGTGAAATCCAAAAGCGCTGGGACGTGGTCATTATTTAACGACGACCTTTCCGCTCACCATGTTCATCCCACAACTAAACGTAAATTCACCAGCTTGGGCAGTATCCACACTAACCGTCTTCGTTTGATTTAGTGGCAATTCAGTATTAAATCCTAAATCCGTAGACTGAACGGTATCTAGGCATCCCTGCTCACTCTTTCGTACGAACGCTAATTTAGCTGGTACCCCCTGCTTTAAATTTACAACGGCTGGTTGATAGCCACCATCAACAGTTACAGTTACCACTTGTTCTTTTTCACTCATTTTTAATGCCCCCAATTATGCTTTAATAATGACCTTTCCGTGAAACATATCCATTCCACAAGCCCACTGATAAACCCCCGGCTTGCTAGTATCAATATCAATTGACTCGGTTTTGCCCTTCGGTAACTCCTGATTAATCCCAAAATCATTGAACACTACGTGGTCTAAACACCCCGATGGATCCCGTCTGGTAAAATTCAGGGTTGCTGGCACTCCCGCCTGCAATTCTACGGTTTCCGGAGCATAACCACCGTTAACATCAATTGCTACCGTTTGATGGTTTGCGACCACTGCCGATTGCTTGCGATCTTCAGGGCGCGGTGCAAAAAACCACCACCCAATGAATGCAATCAAGCCAATTCCAATCATTAATCCGATTATTCTAATCAGCGTTCTCAGCTCCCTTCATGGCTGTGTTTACATATGTAAACTTTACAACTAACATCCTAAACCGTCTGTTTACGTTTGTCAACACAAAGCATAAAAAAAGAGTGAATTCTAAAAATTCACCCGATTGATGGATTATTTAATTTGCTCAAAGGCTTGCTTTAAATCCGCTTTTAAATCTTCAACATCCTCAAGCCCAACGGAATAGCGGAGTAATCCGTCGGTAATGCCACGAGCATGCCGTTCTGCCGGATTCATTTCAGCATGTGACATTTTAGGTGGGTAGGAGAGGATCGATTCGACCGCCCCTAGTGAAACGGAAAAGACGGGAATTTTGACTAATTCGACCAGCTTTCTGACGTTATCCTCACTGCCAATGTCAAAAGACAGAACTGCACCACCGGAAGCTGCCTGCTTCGATTGAACTGGGTAGTCCGGTGAATCTGATAGCCCCGGATAGTTCACCTTGGTCACCAGTGGTTGTTGCTCTAGCCAGGTCGCTAATGCTAATGCATTCGCTGATTCCTTTTCCATGCGAACGGCTAGCGTCTTGATGCCCCGTAGTAATAACCAGCAATCAGAAACCCCTAACGTTGCCCCCATTGCATTTTGCAAGAAGTACACCTGATCACCTAAGTCCTGGTCCTTAGTGACAATTAACCCGGCTAAGATATCACTGTGCCCGGCCAAAAACTTGGTCCCACTATGCAGCACTAAATCAGCGCCTAAATCGAGTGGTTTTTGAAGGATTGGGGTCATGAACGTATTATCAACGAAGGCTAACGCCCCATGGGCATGCGCAATTTGGGCAACGTCTGCAATGTTGGTTACTTGGAGGGTGGGGTTGGAAGGCGTTTCGATGTAGACGACCTTTGTATTTGACTGAAAGGCCTGCTTTAAAGCCGCTTCATCGCCCAGGTCAACGAAGGTGTATTCAATCCCGTATTTAACCAACACCTGAGTCACTAGGCGAAACGTGCCGCCGTAGACATTTTTAGTTAAAATCACGTGATCGCCTTGGTTTAAAGTCAACAGGGCCGTGGAAATCGCCGCCATCCCAGTGGCGAATGCAAATCCGCGGGTCCCGTGCTCAAGGGTGGCGATGCTGGCTTCTAAAACGTCCCGGGTTGGATTACCACTCCGCGAGTAGTCCCACTTACCAAAGTGATCAAAATCACGTTGTTCAAACGTTGACGATAATTGAATTGGTGGGTTAATCGCGCCAGTGGCTGGGTCCGGTTTAGTGGTACTTTTAATGACCTTTGTCCAATCTGAAAACTGATTATTTGCCATCGTGATCCACCCCCACTTTATCACTAGCAGCCAGTAGTGACTGTTTTAAATCCCTTAATAAATCGTCAGAATCCTCAATTCCGCATGAAATTCGGAGGAGATTATTAGTAATGCCTGCCCGTTGCCGTTCCGCTTCACTAAGGTTGGCATGGGTCTGAATAGCAGGGACGGTGACTAAACTTTCGGTCCCCCCAAGGCTTTCAGCGAAGGAAATGACCTGCAGGTGCTGAAGGAATTGATCCACATTGACCGCGTCCTTAACGTAGACGCTGACCATCCCACCGCGACCGGGATACCGGACGGAATCCACCAGGTCGGATTTTTGCAATGCAGCTACAATCGCTTGCGCATTGGCTTCTTGTTTGCGTAACCGTAGTGGTAACGTCTTCAAGCTGCGGATTAATAACCATGAATCAAATGGTGCCAAATTCGACCCGATCGTAATTAGGTTGTTCCCAATTTCAGTTGCGGTGGCTTCGTCCTTACAAATTACGACGCCCGCTAATAAATCATTATGCCCGGATAGGTACTTAGTAGCACTGTGAACGACAATGTCGGCACCGTGGTTCAACGGTTGTTGAATTAACGGCGTGAAAAAGGTATTATCAACGATTAATTGGGCATCCACTTGGTGGGCATGCTTAGCAGTGGCATCGATATCGATCACCTTCATGGTTGGATTCGATGGGGTTTCAATCCACACCGCCTTTGCATCATCTGCTAATAGGCGGTCCAATTCAGCGTAATCCTTGCCATCCCACTTACTAAATCTAAGGTGGTAATGTTGTTCTAATAAATCAAAGAAGCGAAACGAACCGCCATATAAATCATCTGAAACCACAATGTGATCATTAGTGTTGAACTGGGTAAAGACTAGTTGAATCGCAGCCATCCCCGATGAGACAGCAAATGCTTTACAGCCATTTTCCAATTGTGCTAAGACATCTTCTAAAACGTCCCGCGTCGGTTCGGTCATCCGTGAATAATCATACCCCGTCGACTTGCCCAACCCTTCGTGTCGATAAGCCGTTGAAAAGTAAAGCGGCATTGAAATTGCACCCGTTACATTATCAACGCGGTTCCCCGCTTGTGCTAAAATCGTATCAATCTTTTTTTGCCATTTACAATCACTACTCATACCTATCACTCCACTTTCTAATTAATCGTTTTAAATTTGATCAAGAGCCTGCTTTAAATCAGCAATCAAGTCGTCAGCGTTTTCCACCCCGATTGAAATCCGAATTAAGTCTGGGGTGACTCCCGCTTCACGTAACTGTTCATCGTTCAACTGCGCGTGGGTCGTCGAAGCAGGATGGATAATCAATGATTTTGCATCAGCCACGTTGGCTAGCAACGAAAATAGTTGTAAGTGACTAATCAATTCCTTTCCAGCCTTTTCACCACCGGTCAAGCCCAGCGTAAAGATCGAACCCACGCCCTTAGGGAAGTACTTTTCCGCTAACGCATGGTACGGGCTATCCTTTAGGCCTGGATATTTAATCCAAGCTACCTTAGGATGGTGTGATAAGAATTCGACAATTTTTTGGGTGTTTTCAACGTGGCGTTGGACCCGTAATGACAATGATTCTAATCCCTGTAATAGGAGGAAGGAGTTAAATGGACTGATGGTCGCCCCTAAGTCACGCAGCGTTTCTGCACGCACCTTAGTGGTAAAGGCAGCACCCTTTAAGTCAGCAAACACTAATCCGTCGTATTGGTCGTTCGGTTCGGTAAAGCCCGGGTATTTGCCACTCGCCTTGTAGTCGAACTTGCCATTTTCCACGATGACCCCACCCATTGTGGTCCCATGACCGCCAATGAACTTAGTTGCGGAATGAACGACAACGTCTGCACCGTGGTCTAGTGGTTGAACTAGGTATGGAGTCCCAAAGGTGTTATCAACGATGAACAAAATGTTATTAGCATGGGCCACCTTCGCAATCGCTTCAAAATCAACGAGGTTAATGTTAGGATTCCCAATACTTTCAACGTACACCGCCTTAGTTTTAGGTGTAATCGCCTTTGCAAAGTTTTCGGGATCATCGGGATCAACAAAGTGGGTCGTAATCCCCAACTTAGGCAGAGTCACCGCGAATAAATCATAGGTTCCACCATAAAGGGTACTAGCAGCCACAATTTCGTCACCCTGACCAGCAATGTTCAAGATGGCGGCAGTAATGGCAGCAGACCCAGTGGCAAGGGTTACCCCGGCGGTCCCATCTTCCAGGGCTGCGACCCGCTTGTCCACAACGTCGGTCGTTGGGTTTGTTAACCGGGTATAAATATTACCGGGATCCTTTAAGCCAAACCGATTGGCTGCTTGTTTGGCATCCTTAAATACATATGAAGTCGTTTGATAAATTGGGACCGCCCGAGCGCCAGTTTCATCAACAACTTGGCCTGCGTGGACCTGAAGGGTTTCAAAGTGCAATTTGTTTTTTGTCATAATTAAGTTCCTCACTTTCAATTAAATCAATCCAATTTTGGTACAACTGAATGCTGCTAGCTTGCCAAGTGTTTTCAACCTGGTGTTCACGGTTGTAGTAGTTTGCTGGAGCAGCCACCCCTTCATTTTTGACTAGATCACGATGGTATTCTAAGTCCAAGGTGTCAGCATCATATTCAGGGTGTCCGGTAAAGTATGTTTGGCGTTTTGTTCCGGAATGCAAAACTAATGGACCGGTGAACAAATTATCAGCAACGATCGATAACCCACTTGGTAGTGCACTCCGGTTAATTACCGATTGTGAATGCCGTGATTGTGGATTAGTAAACCGTGGTAACTTGAAGCTTAACTGACAATTTGAATCAATCCAACTGGCTTGATAAATGCCAAATAATTTATGTTTGAGCACCACCTTTGGAATCGCAAAGTCAGTGTACAGCGCTGCTTGGGCAGCCCAACATTCATTGACTGTTTGTCCCACATGGGTGGTCGCCCAATCCTTAATTGCTAAGAACTCATCCCAATAATCAACGGCTGAAAAATCAATTTGTTCAACCGGGGCCCCGGTAATGATCAATCCATCATAGTAGTTGTCATAAATCTGCTGCAGACTACAGTAACACTTGGCAACCTGATCTTGATCAGTAGTTTTAAAATGGTGGGTCTTAGTATATAAGAACGTTATTTCAACGTCTTGATGGACTTGACTCAAAAGGTTAATAAATTGTTGTTCCGTCGTTTGTTTAGTTGGCATTAAATTTAAAATTAAAATTTTAACTGGGTTCAGCAGCTTTTGAGCTGGTAATTGATGCTGACTCTTTACAAACCCGTTCTTAACGTTTACTGTCATTGCGATGTCCTCCTTGGTTCCAAAAGATTGAAAAATAAAAAAGCGCCCCTAGAAATGGAAAAATTAATTCCAATTCTAGGGGCGCTCTATGTACGCGGTACCACCCTATCTTAGCCGTCAATATCTTAACGGCCATCTCCGGACACTCACTTAGCTATCCTTCAACACGGTAACGGGTGTTAATTCGTAAACGGCTCATCTGACGACTCACCATTTAAAATTACTCCAAGACCATCTTCAGCACCAACCAAAATACCCGTTCTCATCAGCTCAGGCTCTCTGTTAAAATCAGCTTAATGCTTACTCATCTTTTCTCAGTAACTTCTAATTAATATGTTATGGATATAATAATCCGTTTCATTTTGAATGTCAACACAAAATTGATCAAATTTATGCTTTTTCTGTTTATAAATGAAGTTAACTGAATGATGAAATGAAACGAATGCAAAATTAGGCGCGCTGTTAAGTAATAATTAAGAATGCATACTCCTATGATTAAATCTGATGTAATTTTAATCATAGGAGCAGATCATCGTGCAATAGCCAGGACGCAAATTAATTAAAATTTTTTGTCTGGAATTTAATCATAGGAACAATTCTATTATTTCATTATCTAAGCAAGACCACAGTATTAAATCTCTAGCTAAGGACTACGATGTTTCAACTAACACAATCAGTTGCTGGTTAAAACAGAGTTCTTCCATTAATGTTAATGGAAAGCAGATTTCATATGAAAAATACGTTCAAATGGAAAAAAATTAGCTCAAGTTAATGAGGAAATGGAAATTTTAAAACGAGCTACGAAGTTACCTAGTAAACGTTAACCGTTAAAGAAGACTTGGGTTTTATCAAGAGTTTATAACATGGAAAACTGCTTAGCGATTACGCTACATGCTTTTAAAATACCAAAAAAACTACCATTACCGAATCAAACACGAACCAACAGTTCGAGACTAGCAAAATATTATTTTAAAACAGACCATTTTAGTTGCTTGACAGCAGAGTCGTATGTCTATGGGTATCCAAAAATTTACCAAGTCCTTTTGAATCAAGGCCTTAAAGTTAGTTCCAGAGCGATTTAGCAGTTAATTCCATCATGAATAAAAAATACAGAAAGCCAACTACGCACAACGATTATTAACAACGAGCCAATTTAGTTAATAAAGCTTGGCACATCAAATGGTAGGCAATGAAATGACTGACGAACTAGTGACTAAAACGATGCAAGCAGCAGTAGCTGATAAGCCAGTCTTCTTACTCATTAAAGGGCCATCCTTATGATAATACCCACATCGAAAACTTTCATTCGATGCTGAAACGATAGATTGTTCATCAAACAAAGTTGGAAACAATTGAAGAAGTAATCGCAAGCATTGACTGGTATATAAGATGTTAAATCATGACAGAATTAGTCTGGTCAAAACTACATAAAATTAGTTCAAGTTATTGACATAGAAACAGGTGAAAATTTTCTGCCCTCCCTATGGGGATTCTTCATCGATTTAATTTTAAATTTAAGTTAATTATTTTTTTGTTCTTCTTCTATATATTTTTCTCCCCATTTATCCATTTCTTTAATTAACGGTACCAATGATCTACCTAAATGTGTCAGTGAATAACAAATAATTACATTTGTGTGATTTTTAATCATAATGTTTTTTTTAACTACATCATCATTAATTAATTGCCTTAATTGTATTGCTAGCATTCTACGTGAACATTGATTAATACTGCGACTCAATTCATTAAAATGAAAATTTTTATTCATTAACCTACATAATATGATAGATTTCCATTTTCCAGATAGTATTGATAATGTGCTATCTAATGGACAAATTTCATTGTGCCTAAATTCACTTTTAGTAGCGTTATTCATTAAAAACACCTCCTCAAGTTAGAATTTATATTAATATAATTAATTATAATATGTCAAGAATCCAGACAAAAATTTATAACTAATTCTAATTTTATCTATATCGTGGTAGCTAGCTGATATATTGACTAAAAATATCACTATTGATAATTAAAATACTAGGTAAAGCCCAGTGGGTCTGAACAATCGGTTCAGTTGCTAGTTGACCAATCACTTTTGCATGATACTATATGAAATAATTTAATTAAGTTTATCATCAAAGCCACTAGCTAAATAAGCTCATTGATGTTCATTGATGGGACCGTAAGGAATATCATTATAGAGCAACAGTTTAATCCAAGTCTGAGGTATGATAATTAGGTGATGTGCACCTTTATACTTGTACATTAATTGTTTTGTCACACTCATCAAAATTTATGCTATTTTCAGATTCATGATTTCAGTAAAGAATATTTTGATAGCGAGAACTATCGAAAGGTAGTAAGCGTTAGCTCCATCCCTCATTCCTTCATCATTTTGATAATTTAGCCTTAAATTCTTTTATCGACATAGGAACATCTTTATTTTTAGATTTTATAGTTATTCTTAATAGACAATAAAATGTTACCTAGTAATTGTTTATTCAATTGAATGAATTTTATTTAAGATTTAAACTTTAGGAAATGAAGGGAGAATCATCAGTATGTTAGAAAAGAAAAAATTTTTGACTATTTTGGGATTATTTTTCGGAGTATTTGTAACTGGAGCTGATTCTTTTATTATCTCACCAATACTTCCAGAAATTGCTCGAAGTTTTAATGCATCAATTGCGCTTTCTGCTTATGGAGTCACTATATATGCAATTTTTTTTGCAGTTGGATCTCCATTATTTGGTCCATTAGGTGATAGATATAATAAAAAAACATTGTTGATTATAGGTATTTTAATATTTTTTGTAGGGTCTCTTCTATGTGGATTTTCTCATACCTTAATAGAGTTTTATATATATCGTACAATTGCTGGAATTGGAGCTTCATTGTTTGTTCCTAATGTTTGGGCATTTATTGGAAGTAACTTTAATGGTAAAAAGTTGAATCAAGTTATGGGAATTGTAATGTCGGGATTATCACTTTCAATTGCAATTGGAGTTCCATTAGGGACCCTATTAGCGCAACTAAGCAATTGGCATATGGCATTTTGGGGATCAGCAGTATTAACCTTAGTAGCCCTTTTGTTTATTTTATTCGCTCCAAAACAAAATATTATTAATAGTAAATCAGTTTCTTATTTAGCTTCATTCAAAAATGTATTTTTAACAAAAAACGCTGTCCCGGCATTAATGATTACTTTAAGTTGGATGATTGGATTTTACGGAATTTACACTTTCTTAGGAACTTATATTCAAAATAATTTTAAGTTTAACGTTGCCATGACAGGATATGTTTTCATTGCTTATGGTTTATCCAATTTTATTGCTAGTTTTTTTGGTGGAAAAGTAATGAATATTACAGGTAAGAAAAGATCTATTAATTTAAATGCTATTTTTTCTATCGTATTTATTTTAGGTTTCATTATTTCTAAAAATAATATTTGGGGAATTATTATTTTACTTATTTTATTAGCTTTTGCTCAAGGTTTTGGAGTTACGTCTTTGAATTCGTATATCGTTAATGTCGTTCCATCAAATAGATCAACTTTAATGTCATTTAATAGTTCGTTTTTGTATTTGGGATTAACAATTGGTTCCGGAATTGGTGGAATTATCTATGATTCATTTGGATTTGCAGGGGTATGTTTAATGGCTTCGTTAGGATTATTTTTTGCAATTATTATTACAAATTTACTAAAGGGGGAAACACAATAATAAATAACTCCCCTTAATATAAAATTCCAACACAAAATGCTCCTATACTAAATAATGGCACAGCAAAGCCTACGGTTTTGTGAGATAATATTATTTAAGATGGGAGTTTTTAATTTGTCCAATTATTCAAAAAGATATTCAAAGGTAGCATTGTGAAGATGCATAATGACGAAAATCGTTCTATGATCTCACTTTCAAGAGAACATGGCATGACTGTAGCCTCTATCTCTAAGTGGGTCAAGGATCGAGAAGTAATTTCAACTGAAGACGGTAATGTCACGAATTCAGAATTTAGAGCCCTTAAAAAGAAATTAGCGCAAGTTGAAGATAAACATGATATTTTATAATTCTTGGCAAAAAATAACCAGAGTTAAAGGGTTGAAGCTCATTGAACAGCTCCAAAAGAAGGATTATCGCATTACTAGCATTTTAAGAGCAATTGGGTTGCCTAGGCGAACCTACTATAACTGGAAGCATTATCAGGCAAGTAGTCTCCGCAAGCAAGACGAAATAATTAAGCCTAAAATTAATGCAATTTGGCAAAACAACTATAAAGTTTATGGCGCACCGCGTTTAAGGGTTGCCCTAATGGCAACTTGTTGAATCAAGATTTGGATGCGGAGAGTAAAACGATTGATGAATGAATTAAATATTAACTCATTAATGATCAGACGATTTAAGAAACCAGGTACGTACGTGTATGCCCAACGGCCTAATTTAATCAAAAGTTAACCCGTTTCAATAGTTATGAAGATCTAGTAGTTAAAAAGCGAACTATATTCATTGGTACAATCCGAATTGAATCAGTATGAAAGTTTAATTATTTTTGTGCCATAGCTTTACATAGGAGCAGTTTATAAAAAAGGGATTCTATTTAACAGATTGGCTAAAATTAATAAAAATAAAGTTGATTTATTTTCAATATTTCCTCTTTATTAATTTTTATTTTATGCTAGTATGGTACCATACTCATTGGTCAATTGTTTAAGACGCTGCTTATAAGAGCAGAATTATAGGTTAGAATCCTGCACGGGTAATTTTTTAAAATGTGTGTTGCTTAAGGAGTTGTATGTATGAATTTACTGAATTTACATGACTTTGTCAAAAAAAATTATGAAAACGGAAACTATGATTTTGCAAAGAAAAATTATGAGAATTATAATTTTTCTGGCGGAATCCCCCAAAGTGTAAACTACAACATGTTTCGCCGTCAAAGTAAAGATTTCCAATTAGGATATAATCAAGCATTAAATGATTATAAAATTCGTAACAAATTTAAGCACTACCCTGTAAAACTAATTTATTTAATTAATATGTTATTCAATAACAGAGCAATAGAAATTTATAATTTTGTAAAAGGATACTCGCTAGCAAAAAATACATTAAGAAGAAAAAAAGCTCACTTATAATGTTTAAATAATTTTGATTCCAATTATTTAATAAACGATTATAACCAAATACAACACACCTGATAAAAGAAGAACTTCATCACAACTAATCATAAAAAAGCCCACAGAGGAGAGAACACTAATGTTCAATTCTGTGGGCTTTAAATTCATCCAAAGGATTGTCAGATCATTCAACTTTATCTAACCATATATAACCACTCCTACCAATATAGTTAGACATCCTCTTATATGGATTCTTTGCGTCTTATTCAATCTAATTATTTAACCGATTCAACAAACACTAATGTAATTATAGATCATTTTGATATAGACAACAGCGACGTTACAACTGATGCTAGACTATATTTAACATGGTATTGTGATATTACAATTCCTTCAAACAGAATTATATCTAACTATAAGTTCTAAAAAGGCAAAACAAAAAGGACACTCTAGCGAGTGTTGAAGAGACCCCCATAGGTTGGACAAAAAATGTTCAGTCTATGGGGGTCTTTATTTTGGCAAAATATAGTAGTGCATTGAAATTAAAAGTGGTTTTAGAGTATCTCTCTGGAATTGGCTCAACTACGTTGAACCGTAAATATGATATCAAAGGATCAGCAACAATTTATTCATGGGTAACTGCTTATAAAAACTTTGGTAAATCAGGACTTATTGCAAAACATTTTGATCAAGAATATTCTTATATGTATAAATTAAAAGTGCTGAAATGGATGCACCTCTACCAAAAGTCGTATCCAGAAACAGCACTTCATTTTAATATTGCATCTCCGTCAAGCATCTTCACATGGCAACGGAGATTAGAGAATGGAAGCCTATATTTAATGAATAAACATAAGTCCCATCAAAAGAATGTTCTCACAAATAGTGTTGTAAAGCAAATCAAAATATTGAAAAAGCAAAATTTAACCTTATCAATTAAACTTGAATACGAAAAGTTACTTAGGAATAATGATCGATACGAAAGTGTTGAATTATTAATACAGAAATTCAGTAATGTTGCACTTTCTAAGATATTATCATCAATTTCATTTCCTAAAAGTAGTTATTATTACCACAAGAAAGCTTCGCTTTCTAAAAGAAACAATGAACTTGATAATAAGGTTAAACAAGCAGTTAAATCCCATCCGGCTTATGGATATAGAAGAATAACCGCCCTGTTCAATAACAATGGGAATCATGTTAACCATAAAAGAATTCAAAGAATTATGCAGAAATATAGCTTACAGTGTCAGTTATTTGGAAAGCGAAAACGTAAATATAATTCTTACAGAGGTCAAGTAGGCCATATTGCTGATAACGTTTTAAATGGCGTTTTTTCATCTAACAATTTTGGTGAAAAGATAACAACAGATGTAAGTGAATTTAGATATGGCAATGAAGATATAAACCATCGGGTTTATTTATCACCAGTGATGGACTTATATTCTGATAAAATCATTGCATATGGAATCAATAGCCACCCAACGGTAGCATTAACATTAAAGCCATTAATTCGAACTTTAGATAACATTCAAGACACTTTTGATCATCCGATTGTGCATAGTGATCAAGGCATTCAATACCAGAGTCATGTTTGGGTTCAAACGTTGAAGAAATATGGAGCTATTCAATCAATGTCCCGTAAGGGAACGTGTTTAGATAATGCTCAAATGGAATCATTCTTTCATATTATGAAAATTGAAATGATGAATAAGCATTATGATACCAAAAAATCCTTAATCCATGCGATGAAATCATGGATTAAGGATTACAATGATAATAGAATAAAAGCAAAACTAGGATATTAATCACCAAATCAATATTTGGGATTGATATCCTAGCAAAAATTACTAGTCCAACTTATTGGGGTCAGATCATATGAGATGAAAAAATCTCATAAGCTAGATAATTACCTAATATTTATTTACAAATTAGCTTTGTGGTTATAAAAAAGAATGCAGTTAATGAAAATAATATTATTGCCATCCATATCTAGTAATTTTATGAGTGAAAACATTATAATCAACATAAGTACCGTTCTTGATATGAATATGGTTACCCACAACAGCAGAAACCGCAGATACAACAGCAGCAGCTCCAGGGCCACTAGCTATATAGCTAAGATATCCAGCAACACCAGAAACACCAGCCGTAACAATATCTTTAGTTAGTCCAGCATCAAAACCAATCCTAGCATAATTCCAACCATATTTTATTACCCCATTTTTTCCATAAGAACGAAAAGATATACCATCATCATCATTTGAATTATTATCATCAACAGTGAAGTTATCAGTAGCAATAAGCGTTTTAGGATCAATTTTTAAATTTTGATTTTTAATTATACTATTTGTAACAGATATTTCAGATAAGGCTTTGTTTTTTAAATCATTGGAAATTTTAAGATTAGTAGGTAATTTTAAAACAAATTGGTTATTTTCAACACTTATATATTTATTTAAAACGCTAGTATCTAAATCTTGACTAATAGATGGAGACATGCCATCATTATTATTTGTAGATTTAGATTCAACATAATTCACATTAGAATCTGAATTAGCTCTAACTACAATAGGAGACAATGTAGCCCCTAAAAGTGATAAAGACAGTGTGATTAAACTTAATTTATTAATTAATCGCATAATATATAACATCCTTAAAAATTATTTATTATAGATTGAGGTAGATGATATGAAAAAAATAATCAATTGAAAAGCATATTAGTGGGAATAATTAGTGCAATTACAGTACTAATAGTTTTAAAATTAAATTTAAATATATATTTATCCTCAATATTAATTGCAATAATAATATTTATAATCTCAAAAATTATAGACAACTATCACAAATAAATATAATTTTTAATTATACAGATAAAATATATAAATGTCTATACTTTTATAAAATAATCTTAAGTATCATACCTATAGTGGCTTTTATTCTAGACTTAATAATAAAACTAAAGTTTATCAAAAAAATTTAAAAAAATGCCTTCTACTTTGTTTAATTGTCATTATCTCTAACATTATTTGACTTGATGCTATATTTATTATTTTCTTTAACTTTTGTTTTTCTTTTTGTAATTCATTTTGTTGAGTGAGATGTAGTTGTTTTGATTGATCTAGTAATTTATGTAGTTCTTCAATCTGTCTATCGTTCGCCTTTAATTGTTCTACAAAAAATGAATAATTCTCTTTTTCTTTTTTTTCATGTTTATAATCATGTGTATTAGAGCTTAGTAACGATACACCTTAATCATTAGTTATAAAGTTTCTTTTCTTTTTTGTTGTATAGTTTTCCCGAAAATTTGTGATTAAATTCATTCTAGCACGATAACAGTGAGATATCCCGAATTCTATTTATTGATTTATCAATTTAAAGTAAAAAATTTTCTAAAAGTTATGTTGATACCCATTAATATAATAAAATTAATTAATACTGCTTTGGCTTATTCTTCTAATTATAATATTAATGCCATAAGTTTTGTATAATTCCATCTATACCACCTAGTACAGCAGCAATTCGTGGATAACCATAAATAATAAAATTATCGCGGCTGATTTTAAAATATCATTTTCACGTTTTAAAGCCATTAATTGTTTTTGTAATTTTTTGATGTATCGCTCATTAGGATTGATAACTCTTTCATCTTAACTATACCAGCGAATAATAGTTTGATAGTTGGGCCCGTATTCATCCGAAAGATCACGAGCGTTAGCTCCGTCTCTCATTCGTATTATCATTTATAGTGATTTATTATTAATACATAATATGTCTATTTGCTAACATAGATGCATACGTTCTTTCTGCCTCGCAGAGCGCCGTATTTTTGCGCAAGCGCAAAAATACTTAAGGCGCTAGCTCTTTCTGCGCGTAACTCAGCGCTCCGCTCTTTCTTATTTTAAATGGATTTAATTACAAAGGAGAAGTAATATGAAACCACTCGGAGCTACAGACACAGTTGACCTTCAAAATGGTAAACCATGGTGTGCTATGTATAGACATGCTAAGCATAACAAAGATATAAAACATTCCAACAAAGATATTAATTTCGACCTCAGTTATCTAAATAGCAAGGGTCATCCGATTAATTATGATAATGGAAATCTGTCTCAACAAACTACTAATAATTTTAGCTGAAACATCATAGTATTTAGCTAAAGATTTAGTAATGTGGCCCTTCTTTAATAGTGAAATAATTAAATCTATAAATTCTTTTGAATAATTAGACAAAATAAAAACTCCCATCTTAAATAACATTATCTCACAAAACCGTAGGCTTTGCTGTTCCATTATTTAGTATAGGAGCATTTTCATTATAATAATTAATCATCAGTTGATAACTTATATGTTTTATCATCAACTTGTTCAATACATACATTCCATAGAGGATGAAACTTAATATAACTATCGCATTTCTGAATAATTATATTAGCACCATCATAAAAATTTATTTTATTTTTTTTAATATGATTATTATTAATCTTTTTGACAAATAGAATATTCTGATATCTTTCATCTAAAAAATACGTCAGGCTGTCTTCGTAGAGAAATGTGTAATTATTAAAAAACATTTTTTGCATATTAATTCCCCAATTTTAATAAAACGATTCAATTCGATATGAATTATCATCAATTTCATAAATATTCACCCTAACATCAGGGTGAAAAACAACTTCATGATCAACCAAATCAATAATTAATTGAATTTCATCACCCCTGATAAAAGCTGCCCGTTTATTACCATTATCAAAAAAACAAGTCATATCATCCTCGTTATATTCAAAATTTGTTTTTTCTATTTTAATTTTTTTCAATTTATAAACCTCTATAATCTACAACGAGATTATTTTGTATTTTAAATCTGACTGTGCAACAATTTTAATGTTCTGTAAATCTAAATGTTCTGTCGGGATAAAACTAACCTCATTATTGGATGATACAATAATTTTTAAAAGGATATTAGAATAATCATCATCAAGAAATAACAATGTCCATTTGTTATCTGTCATTAGGTGAATTTTTTTTTCATCATACGAAAATGAATATTTACCTACATTTATACTATTCATTAATTCCTCCATAATTTTCATTTGATAATAACATATACACTTTATTTCTAACTTTTTGGATCGTAATGCCATTTCTTGGCCTGAATATGAGTATATTATTATTTATTGAAATATTAACCCTAACATCATTATTACTTTTAACTAAGGTAATGCTGTTATTATCCATAATGCAGTCAGATAGTGAAGGGTCATAATAAAATACGTACTGTTTAAATTTTATTTTTTTCATAATATAAATTACCAAACATTAATTAGATAAAATTTTACCATCATCAGAAAGCGAAGCTTTTCTTTTACCATCATTATCTTTTAGTTTCCATTTTCTCCCACCATGATTACTCATATCCTTATCTATTGAATATCCAGTTTTTTGGGTCCTTATAAGCAGTTTTTCCTTTAATTTTTTGAGAAAAACTACCAATTTTCACATTTCCATCACTATCTATTAACTTTTTAGGAATATCATACTTTTTAGAATAGTATGTAGATATGCTCTCTTTAGGAGTACTATGTGATGATATATATGATACTATTTTATCATATAACCAATTTCCTGCAATAATCGTTCCAACACTAGCTAGCGTAATTACACCACCAGCAATTACAACTTCACCGATTCCAGGAATTAAAAAAACTCCTGCTGCTGGAGCGAATCTATAAGATAAATCATCATTCATTTGATTATCTTGAACTAATTGAACAGTATTTTGAAGAGATTTATCAATTTCATCTTTGCTAAAAGTTTTCCATTGATATTTATAGAATTATTTGTTGTACTTAAATATTCATTATTATCAGTAGAATCCCCCTTTACTACCAAATTATCAACAGATATACTAAATATTGATAGTATAAATATTAGTAAAACAATAGGTATAATTTTCTTAATAATAATTAACTACTTTATAATTAATTTAAAAGCTAGTTATATTAAATAATAATGAGAGTGTCAAATATATTATGTAAATTAAAAACTCCCATCTTAAATAATATTATCTCACAAAACCGTAGGCTTTGCTGTGCCATTATTTAGTATAGGAGCAGTGCAATTGATAACAACAAACGTGCCTTAAAAGATCGATAATCAATCTGTTTTAGATAAGGAAAATAAATATTAAAACGACTAACAAATGATTTTAAATTGTTTTTTGAGTATTTTGGGAATAATAAAATGATATAATTATTCCTCCAAAAAGGATAATTGCTAATCTTATGTAACTAATTATTAATCCAGCAATGTGAATCTCCCCCTATGTATTTCTATATTTGGTATTATATCATACTAAAACAACATCCCCTAAGTTAAGGTTAATTACCAGCTTAAGGGATGTTTTGCGTTTTTAATTATTTTTATATTTCCTTTTCTCATCATTATAACCATGGATAAAGTTTACAACCTCTGCAGCTCTTCCATGAAATACAATATTAATTATTTCAAGACTTATTTTAGGATATTTTCTGAAGTGCTTACCTGTTTTAAAATCATTTATTGCCTGTAATCTTCCTCTTTCATAATCACCAATATTTTTTGCATTATCATTATGATTAGCATACGGTCCATTATATTCATATTTTCCGTTTCGGTAATTGCCATATTTTCCATGTTCATAATTTTGTTTAATCTGATCATGGATCAATTTAAAATTAATCATCTGAATCCCCCGTTTTCATCATATTTCGATTATTAGGTAGTTTCAAAGCTAAAATAATCAGAAATGGTAATGCTGTAAGTACCATGCTCACAAAGAATGCCATCACATCACCATTATTTACAGCGATGGTATCCGATAAGTGCGAAAGAATGTTATAGGTATAATAACCTGGAAATACTTTTTGGGCTAAAGTTATCCAATCAACGAATGATCCAGTCGTAAAATGATTGAATGGAATTAGTAAAAAGGCCATCAAAATCATAATTGGAAAACCACTAGCATCTAATGTTTTACCATCAACTAAAATTCCGAGGGCAAAACCAATCAAACTTAGGTAAATTCCAACTATATTGATCAATAGCATTAGCATTAAGATTGTCCAATTGAATGTCGTCACATGGAGGAATATCCCCACAATAAATAGTATGATACTAATCATCAGGTTCAAAATCAACTGGGTTAATAGAGAATCAGTTAGCCAATTCCATACCGAATAATGTGAAATTTTAAATTGAAGTAAATAGTATTCTCTAGATGTATTAATTCTTTTACTAAAGGTAACTAAAGAATTACCAGCAATCCCCGTCAAACAACAAGTAGCGAAGATAATATATTTATAGCTGATTTTAGAACCAAAATAATCATGAGTCCCAGTATGAAAAAGCATCATATCAAGAGAAATTAACCAAAAGCTCGGGATAAGGATTGTGAAAAAGATAAAGTTTTTATTTCTGAGGACCGGTTTAATCTGTAATAATTTAATCATGTTTTCCTCCTAATCATTGAAGTGGCGATACCACTGTTCAATCGTTTGATTATGGCTATGGATAGTGTCAACCGATACGTTTTGATCAATTATGCCATTCTTTAATAGAACGACACGTGAAAAGAATTTATCAATTTGGTTAAAATCATGGGTCACGGTAACGACGCTTCCGCTGACATGGTCTAAATAGTTCCAAAAGAAATCAATTGTTTCTAAATCCATCCCCACCGTGGGTTCATCCAACAATAATAATTTAGACGGTCTAAGTAGACTCAACAATAAGGATAACCGTCGTTTTTGGCCACCAGATAATTTACTAACATTGGTGTTGATATATGGTGTCAAACTAAATTTCTTAATCATATCTTGAATAAACGTTTTCGATGTGATTTTATTGATGGCTGCGGTCAATTGTACCTGCTCGTTTAATTTGAAACTATCGATCAAAACGTTATCTTGAGGCATAACGTTCAATGAATCCAAATTATTAATATGATTTTCGATCCTGCCGCTATCTGCTTTCATTAAACCAATGATAATTTTAAACAATGTTGATTTACCGGAACCGTTACTTCCTAATAGTGCAATCCGGTCGCGACTATATATTTCTAAATCAACACCTTTTAAAACCGGTTGATAGAATGATTTTTGGATTTGACTCAATTTAAGAACTAAATTATCGGCATTATTTGTACCAAATACCAAATAGTCTAAATCCACATTGAAGATTTCTGCTAAGTTAATTAAATTTTCAATACTAGGGTCTGAATCACCGTTTTCCCATTTTGAAATGGATTGTCTTGCTACATATAATTTATTTGCTAGTGAACTTTGTGATAATTTCTTTTGTCTTCTCAGTGTAATTAACTGATGGCTAAAAATATTTTTCATAAGTCCGCCTCCCGTCGTTTGATTTAATTTCATTATCCGAATTGGCTTAATAGTTGTAAATATAATTCGATTAAAAAGCCGCTCTATATACTAACATAGCCCGCACCCTATGGTTGCATCGTTGATATATCAATGTTTTAAATGGTTAATCAAAGCATAAGCTAATGTCAGAGTAAATTCAATGATGATTATATTTTGATAAATGAGGACAAAATAAATAGCACCTTGTTGATTTGAAGGTGCTATTTTATCCAATCATCTTAAGTTACGTTAAAACTATATTGAAATATGATAAAATTAATTATAGAAGGTGTTTAAAATGAAAAGTAACTCTGAAAAGATTATTGAACTAAGAATCCTAGAAGTTTTCTTGGCAGTTATACTAGACATGGTATTTTATAGTTTTACAAATATAGAAAATCGACTACTAAATGTGGTTATATATGCCTTTATTTTTTGTATCTATGAATATATATTTGAAAAAATTGAGACTATGTAAAGAATCCAGATAAAAAAATTTAACTTAATCCTTTTTAACTATAAAGATGTTATCAGTGACAGTTATTTCTTTTGCTCCTATAATTTGCCTATGAATAATTGTATGACAAGAGTCATACGTAATTAAGGAGGAAGTTATTATGCCTAAAAGTTCAGTTCAAAAACAAGATCGCATCAGTGTACGTATTGCACCAGATATAAAACGTGCTGCTACATCTGAATTAGAAAAGCGCGGTCTTAGCCTTTCAAATTATATCCAATTTGCATTAGCTAATATCGCTAGTGGAGAAAGTGATTATTTAAACACCCCTTCAGCACTAGCTGCTAAGGAAGCTGCAGAACATGACCAAAATAAACAAATCGGTGATGGGACTATTCAATCTTTCAACAAATATCTAGAAACAATCAAACGTAATGAAAATTAAGCAAACTCAACAATTTGAACGGAGTTTAAAGAAACTATCTAAAAAACACTATCCAATCGAATTAATCTCAACCGTCTTATCAGCAATCATTAACCTTGATAAGGTCATCTTGTTAAAATCTAAGGACCACTCGCTATCAAATAACTGGCAATGATATCGATTTTTTCATCCTGGCAGACTTTCTAAACGTGGTAACAAAAGCTTAGACAATTGGATCGTGATTTATAAAATCGATCAAGATGAGCTAGTCTTAACATTAATTGATACTGGTGACCACGATAAACTATATAGGCACTAATAACGATAATGTTAATTATCGTTATTACTGTTCCAAAAATAAATTTATTATATGTCATCGACTTCAAATATTATTAAAATTTGAATCACTTACTCAATCATCCAACAATTAAACCCCTTAAAAGGTATGCTTATCGGTTAAGCATACAAAATAACCTCCAAACAGATATAATCTGATCGGAGGTTATTTATTACAACTAATTATTTATAATCTTAAACATACGGTGGTAATCATTATCCTTATCAATTTCAATCAAGCTATGTGGGTATTGCTATGGGTTAATCGTTAACTGACGATTAGTTCAATCATTATGTGGGTTATGTGGGTAAAACTATGTGTTGTTACTATGGATGAGGATTAAATTAATTATTATGTTTGTACTTCCGCATTAATTCAACCATGTGGACTTCGTTTACTATAAACTCGTGGGTCCGACAAACGTAGTCGTGTTCACGACCGATTTTAGCAATGTAGCCGTTAATGTAGTCCACTTCAGTTGGCCGGCCCTTCGAGAAGTCTTGATACATTGAAGGGTAGTGATACTTAAATTGATGGCTCGTGGTGGTAACGGAATCAATTTGTTCCTGGCGAGTCTCGATCATTTCGATTCCAGCCCGTTCACAGGCATCGAAGGATTCGTTAAATAATTGGGTCGCCATTTCAGGGACCTTGGGATATTCGATGAATTGACCCATTTGTAATTCAAACATGGTACAAAGGGTGTTCACCACGGCGTTGTAAACGACCTTGGACATGCACATGCCCTTCCATTCCTTTGCCATTACTGGGCCTAACTTAGCCTGCTTAAAATCTGCAAAGACTTGCTTAGTCACTTCATCGGCGGGCTTATTATTGTATGGGGCCATATGCATGACTTCACCATTTTCAGCTCCCATGAAGTCAACGTCAGCGGGGCCATCCATCCGGGTCGCAATCATTGCGGTCCCACAAATGATTTTATCTGGATCAAAGTATTTTTCGATCTTTTCAAAGTGCCCCATTCCATTCATTGCAGAAAAGGCATATTGATCAGGATGAAAAATCCCTGCTGCTTTATCCCGCTCTAATTCATCTGCTAACTGCATCTGCTTTTTGAAGATAATCCAAACATCTGGATGCCCAGTGTATTCTTCAGGGTAGTAAATATTAATTGGTACAATGTGTTGGTTTTTATGATCCCGTGCGACTTTGACCCCGCCTTGTTCACGGACTTTTTCAACGTTGGGTTCCCAGGTATCGATAAAATCAACATCGATTCCAGCATTTTCCTGCATCATAACTCCGTAACGATAACCCATTGCACCTGCACCGATAAATCCATATTTCATATCTCATCAATCCCCTTTATTATGTATGAACCAAAAAACGCCCCCCAGCAAAATGCTGAAGGACGTTTATAACGTGGTACCACCTATTTTCGGGTCACAAGGACCCCTCTTTACGGACTATCATCATAGTCCTTATCACAGTAATGGGTGATCACCAGGTGGCCTCGAATAGCACACCGTGTTATCAATTCAATCTTTAAGGACTTAGCATTTAATGCCCTTGCATCTAACGGCACTCGCTTAGTAAATCTAAACCCCGACTCCATCGAATCGATTCAGTTCATTTATTGAATGACATTAGTATACATGATGCTAAATTAGAATGTCAACGTTTTTTTTCATAATTTTCTAATTATTATTTTGCGGGCCGATCAGCAGACCGGGCTAAATCCGCATTCTTTTGGTATTCAGCTAGGGTCGCCTTTAACTCTTTTTCACCAGAATCAATGGCAGCATTCCCTAGTGGCAAGTGGAACGGTAGTTCGTTCCCATGATTTTCCACCTGGTCAATGATGATCTCGGCTGCCGCCTTTGGATCTCCTGATTGACCGTGGTCACTATCACTCCGCCCAGCAATTCGTTGGTCAGATAGCTGCTGATAATCATTAATTTGACTAACCGCCTTTAATGATGAACGGCCTGCCCAGTCGGTTCTAAATGCGCTGGGTTCAACTAACATCAATTTAATGCCAAATGGAGCTACTTCTAATTGTAATCCCTTGCTAACCCCTTCTACGGCATGCTTAGTTGCATTGTAAAACGATAGTGCGGTCGTTCCCTTAATTCCAGCAATCGATGATAGATTCACAATAATGCCAGACCGTTGCTTCCGCATTGTTGGTAACACTGCTTTGGTCATATCAACCAGCCCCCAGAAGTTCACATCGAACATGGCGCGGGTCTGGTGTTCATCACTTTCCTCAAAGGTTGCAAAATATCCAAACCCGGCATTATTGACCAATACATCAATTGATCCAAATTTATTAACTGCCTGATCCACGGTCGCTTTAATTTCAGATTCATTGGTCACGTCTAATTGCGTTTTTAGGATTTGTCCATGGTCATATTGATCCAGGTAATCTAATTCGGCTGGTTTCCTTGCGCTCGCTACCAAGTTAACGCGTCCCTGTGTAGCCAACTGCACTGCTAGTTCACGGCCAAAGCCAGTCGAGGTTCCGGTAATTAACCAAGTTTTTGTCATTTGAATCCTCCTAATTATAAATAATTTGTTATTAATAATTTATTTTTTAAAATATCTAACTAATATTATCGTAATTATTTTTAAGTGGGAATGCAACTATCTTGCCCCACTAAAAAATGGGTCCATTAGCGACCCATTTTTAAGCTTATTTTATCGTTAGCCGACCGTCATCATGCAGTTCGGTAGCCCCAAAGATGTTTTTGGTGGCATCCCAAATGCGTTGTGCCACTTCCGGCTTATTCATTGTGTAGAGATGAATCCCGTCGACCCCCTGTGATACTAAATCCACAATTTGATCAATGGCGTAGGCAATTCCAGCATCACGAAGTGCGATTTTATTGTCTGCGTACCGATTCATCATCTTTTTAAATTTATCCGGCACCGGAATCCCAGAAATTTCGGTAATCCGCTCAATTTGCTTTTTACTCGTGCATGGCATAATTCCAGCTTCCACCGGCACGTTAATCCCAGCCAGAGCTAATTTTTCTTGGAAGTCATAGAAGTGACGATTATCAAAAAATAGTTGCGAAATCAAGTGGTCACTGCCGGCATCAATTTTTTGCTTCAAATGTTCAATGTCATCAACAAATGAAGTCGCTTCCTGGTGGCATTCTGGATAACATGCACTGGCGATGTGGACGTCTGGATACTTGGAATGCACGTAGGTAATTAAATCACTGGCGTGGTTAAACACACCCCGTGGCGCTAATCCAGGAATCCGGTCTCCACGAAGGGCTAAGATATTATCTACATTAATTGATTGGAGGCGTTGAATTAACTGATCTACTTGTTCCTCGTCTTGATACAGACCGGGCACGTGGGCCACTGCAGGAATCTTAAGATGATTTTGGATTAAGTTAACTACCGCCACCGTTCCATCGCTTTGTGCAGAGCCCCCGGCACCTAACGTGACCGATATAAAATCTGGGTTCACGTTCTTTAAGGCCGTCAAGGTCGGTAGAATCGTTTCCACCGATGAATACTTCTTTGGTGGAAAGACTTCAAGTGAAAACACTGTTTTGTGTTTAAAAAGATCAGCTATGTTCATAAATGCTCCCCCTTACTACTTTCGTGGCTTCAACCATGTTCTTTAGGCTATCGAACGATTCTTGTTCAGAACGAGTCTTAAGCCCACAATCTGGGTTGATCCAGATCTTATCAACTGGTAATTTACTAATAATTTGTTGGATTAAATCTTGAATTTCGGCTTCTGATGGAATCCGTGGTGAATGAATATCGTACACTCCGGGGCCCACTTCGGTCTGGAAGTGATCATCAACTAGTTCGTCGATTAAGGTAAAGTCCGCCCGTGATGCTTCGAATGAAATGACATCGGCATCCAAGTTATCAATCGCCTTTAGAATGTCGCCGAATTCGCTATAACACATGTGCGTATGAATTTGGGTCGATTCTTGGACACCACTGTGGACCAATCTAAATGCTGGCACTGCCCAATCCAGGTATTCCTTGTACCAATCAGACTTCCGCAGTGGTAGGTTTTCGCGGAGTGCTGGTTCATCAATTTGAATGATCTTAATGTCATTCTTTTCCAAATCAAGTACTTCATCGCGGAGTGCCAATGAAATCTGCGTAACGGTTTCCTTTCTAGCAATATCTTCACGTGGGAAGGACCAGTTGAAGATGGTCACCGGACCGGTCAGCATTCCCTTGACCCACTTATCAGTTAGGTTGTTAGCGTAAACCGATGCATCAACGGTGATGGGTGCGGTTCTACTAATGTCCCCCCAGATAATTGGTGGCTTCACGCCCCGGGTTCCGTATGATTGAACCCAACCATTTTGGGTGAAGACAAATCCATCTAACTTTTCACCGAAGTATTCGACCATGTCGTTGCGTTCGTATTCACCATGCACCAATACGTCCAAGCCCAAATCTTCTTGAATCTTAATGATGCGCGCAATCTTTTCACGGTTAAACTCATCATATTGGTCGCGGGTAATTTCATGGTGTCTAAACTTCCGCCGGTTAGCACGAACATCAGCGGTTTGTGGGAATGATCCAATCGTAGTGGTTGGTAATGTTGGTAACTTAAATTCATCTTTTTGGACCTTTTCACGTTCGCTGCGTTCTGGTAAGCGGGTGTAATCAGCATCGGTCAATGCATTGATGCGATTATGAACAGTTGAGTTAACGGGATGCTTAACGTTCTTAAATAGCGCTTCGTTCTTTGCTAATAAGTCGGCTCCTGCATCATCATGATTGACGATGTGGTCTAGATCAACTAACTCACCTAATTTTTCAATTGCAAATGCTAAGTGTTGCTTAACGTCACTAGCCAATCCATCTTCATTGGCTGCTGAATATGGCACATGGAGGAGTGAACAGGAAGTGCTCAGCACGATTGGTGCATCCGTCTTAATTTTTGCTAATAAGTTTAGCGTATGGTCATATTCATTCCGCCAGATATTTTTACCATTAACGACGCCGGCAAAGAGGTGCTTATCTGCTGGGAAGCCCTTTTCGTTGATTAACTCAAGGTTGTGTGCACCTTCCAAGAAGTCTAATCCAATTCCATAAAATGGCTTGTTAGTAACGTCTTCATACACATCCCGAATGTCACCAAAGTAACTTTGTAAGATGACCTTTACCCCGTGATCATTAGCCAAGATGGCATCATATAGTTGATCAAAGATTGCTTTTTCATTCCCGTCAACATCGAATGATAACGCTGGTTCGTCAATTTGGAGGTATTCAACTCCCGCTTGGTTCAACTTAGCAAGTAGTTCTTGGTAGGCCGCAATGAGTGGTTGTACAAATTTGGCTGGCTTAGTACCATCTAAGAAGCGTGATAGTTTTAGCAGCGTGTATGGTCCAACGATGACCGCCTTTGGATCAACTCCAGCATTCTGGGCTTCCTTGATTTCATCAAATAACTTGTGACCAATCAACTTAACGTCGGTCTCATTAGTAAATTCTGGAACGATGTAGTGGTAGTTCGTATTGAACCACTTCTTCATTGGTAGTGCACGCACGGTTTCACCATCTGCTTGATACCCCCGGGCTTGTGCAAAATATTCATCTAATTCTGAAACGTTCAAGTCACGGTAACGCTTGGAAACAACGTTTAATGCAACTGCGGTATCCAATAGGTTATCAAAGAATGAAAAATCACCGACGGGAATTAAATCAATTCCGGCATCCTTTTGAGCTTGCCAATGGGCAACCTTAATGTCATGTGCGTTTGCTAATAGTTCTGATTGATCGATTTGGTGCTTCCAGTAATGTTCAGTTGCAAATTTTAATTCACGATGTTCACCAATTCTTGGAAATCCGATAATTGTCTTTGTCATATGCTAAAACCCCTTAAATTATTATTTGCATAAATTAATTAGAATGAGGGTACAAAAAAACGCCCCTAGATGACAACTTTAATGTTGTTCATCTAGGGGCGCATTATGTACGCGGTACCACCCTAATTCAGTTAGCCAAAAATCGGACCAACTCTCATAAGTACACTCATGATAGCTATACTCAAACGCAGTAACGGGCGTTAATCGTAGCCGGCTAATTATTTCTAACTCACCCACTATGTGGTTACTCCAAGACCATCTTCACCAATTGCGTACATACCATTTCTCAACAACCATGGCTTTCTGTGATGCTTACAATAGGTTACTCATCTTTTCTCAGTAACTTCTAATAATTTATGTTGACACTATCATATTCCATTTATTTTGATTTGTCAAACTAAATTTCAAAAAAAATAAAAAAAGTCACGAATTTAATCGTAACTTCAATTGAACCCTATTTAATTTCCTGTTGTAAATCGCTTGGTTGATATAATTTCAAGACCTTAGTAAAGATAAAATTAACGATTACCCCGGCAATAATTGGAATCACTAACCAGGTGATTAAGGACGGGAATATCCCAACCGTATGGGTAATAAATTTACGTTCACTTTCATTTACAATCATCGATTGAATTGGCGAAACTAATCCAATCCATCCAAATCCAGCTGAAGTGGGGGTTCCCTGAACATTAAAGAGCGCGACTGGCACTGCAGAAATGGCGGCCGTTACCATAAACGCCAAAATCATGATTGGCTTCTTGAAAACGGAGGGCATCATCCCCTTCATTGCCCCTAATAAGATGGCAACGGAAGTTCCGCGTTTATTCACGATCATCGAATTAATCAATAAGACCACGGTGGTAGCAACGACGCCCACCCCAGCAGCTCCGGATCCCAACCCAGATAGTGCGATCGCTAGTGAAATTCCAACGGTCGACACCGGCGTAATGATGATGAAGGAATACGCCATTGCAATGAGAATACTCATCAACAGCGGTTGCAGGGTGGTAAACGTTTCGACCATCACACCCAATTCATTGGTAATCAGAGCAACTCCCGGTGCGATGTTTAAACCGATCAAGCCGACTAAACCACCCACTAGCAATGGCGTAAAGATAATTGCCACCGCCCCGAACCCGGCGAGGTATTTATCCACTAATTGAATAATGATCACCGCAAGTGCTGAAACGATCATTGCATTAATCACATCCCCAGCTCCGTTGGCAATGTAGATGGTACTAGCGACCGTATTTTTAACGTCGGAAATGGGATTCACAAATCCTGGATTGACCGTCGCCCATTTAATTGAGCCGGAGGCCACCCCGGTCGCAATCATAATCGTCCCAATGTTAAGTGGTTTCATTTTAAATTGACAGGCCACTGACATCCCAATTAATAGTGGAATGAACGATCCGAATAATACCAGTAGCGAATTAAGCTGCAATGCCCAGGTCACTTTGTCCTGGACCAACGAAGCGAGCAGGTACTTTACAATTGCAGATGGTAACACCCCAATTAAAATTCCCTGTGCGGAACCGTTTAACACTTTGAAAATGAAATCCCGAATCGGATGTTGAACGTTTTGCTGATTCAATTGAAATCCCCCTAATATAAATTACCATCTAGTGTGGCGACTAAAGTGGTAGCGTGGATGGTAGTAGTAATGATGCGTGTAGTTACGATGTGCATAGTGGCGGTCTCGATAATGCTGATAGATTTTATGGGCCGCATAGGCACCAGCAGCGTATTCAAATGCAGAATGCCTACGGTGATGTTTTAAATCACCATCTTGATAGCGATCAGTCGAACGATCGTCATCACTAAATGTCGGTGCGCCAGCTGGAGTTGGGACCGTCATTGAATTATCAATCGTCGAACGCCCGGTGGCATAGTCAAACCTCACTCCGGGTTGAACATTGAACAAATAGACGTTAAAGTTTAAAGTCCCATCGGTCGAAAGGGCCTGTAAATGAACCCCGCGTGCCATTAACTCATTGCCACGAAAAACGGGTTGCACTTGGTAAATCACCTTTTTACCATTCCGCAAAGCATCCCGCACCCGTGATTCATAAATGGTTTGCACCCGTTGGTTACTAAATGCAGTTTGGGTAAACAGGTTTTTAGGGTTATTTTGGTCTCCCGATTGATCACTCGGATTATAAACACCGTCAATGGAAATCCCCTTTGACAAACTATAAGCAATCAGATGGCCCCGGTTAATGATCGCAGTATTGTTAATGAATTTTTGGTGCCAACCGGTCGGATAAACCGTTTGGGTGGTTCGCAATGAAACATCAGCTACGTTACGACTTTCTAAATCAGCGGTGTTTGCAGCAGCAGTTCGGTTCAAAGCATCTAAATTAGCATAATGAATATGATTACTGGTCCAGTCACTGGCCTTTAATGTACTTTGACCACCATTCACATCTATGTATGCTGCTTGCCCACTTTGGTAGTTTTTCGCTGCTAACTTCTCAGTTAGATCATTATTCGTAGTATTCGATTGAGCCGCTTTAACCTGCTTAACAGTGTGGTGAGTAGGCTTTTGCTGGTGCTCACTGCTAGCTTGGTCGCTAGTAACGGAGCTTCGTTCGACCTTATTGTCATGGTGACTACTTGAATGTTCATCTCCATTCGAAAGGTTTCCAATCATCCCGACTACCACTAAAAATGCGAAGACCGTCTCGAAAATCGTCCATGAGCCCTTTGTTTTTTTCGTTCGGCGTTTCCGTTTCACTTTTAACCACCCTCATTTTAAATGCATTTATTCTTAATTATTAAATATTTTTAAATATTAAGCAATAAAAAATAGCAGTCAAATTAATTTTGACTGCTATTTTCTGTTTAATGATTAATGAATTAGAATGAACCCTTCATCGTCATCATTTCATCAGGACGGAGTGAGATTAAGTATCCCTTTCCGCTCTTAGTGAAGACCATGCTTTCAAATTCACGGTTCGTATTTGCACGAACGTACTTAATATCTGATTTTGAAAGGTTGTTCAACTTACCGGATGGTGCTGAAATGATAACCCCATCGGAGATAAAGTAGAGCCGACCGTTCTTAGGATTGTAACTAAATCCTTGTGGAATTGAACCAGCAGAATATCTGATTGCACTACGCATTAGGGTAAAGTGAACGCCCTTAGTACTAATGCTCCCACGGTAAATCTTGTAGGCACCTTGAGGAACACTACCACCACCACTCTTAACGTAAGTATAAGCACGACCGTACTTATCGAAAGTTAAGTTGTTATCAATTGAGCTCCCGTTTTGTGAGAACTTGAATTGAACTTTGTTAGTAGGTTTCAATGAACTTTGGCTAACTAATTCAGCTGCGGCACTTTCAGCAGAACCACGAGCAATGTTTAAGAACCATAGTTGCTTCGTCTTAGGGTTGTAAGATAGTGATTGACCGTGGCCACCATTGAATGTTGGTCCTACCTTAATTGCATCAGTAGGGAATTGGTTATTCTGTAACTTGCTAGTATCGTAACGAACGATGTAATCTTGAAGATCGTTATCACTTTCACTCCGGTTAGCATTGTACATGGTGTATAGGTACTTCCCAACTTGAACCGCACTTTGTGGGGAACCAGCACTGGTCATTAAGAACGCATGGGTCGTAAAACTAACGTTCGTTGCCCCTCTACCAACCGTAATGTGGTTAAGGTTACCTTGGTTGTTGGATTGGTACTTACCACCACTATATGGTTGTAGCTTCTTGAAGACGTTCGTATTATCTACGACCTTCACTGAGGGAATGCTAGTGACTGCAGTTTGTTTTTGGTTGTATGTAGACATTGCATTTGCGGAGGTCACTCCAACGCTTGAGAATAAAGCTGCCGCTGCTACTGCAGTGACCACTTTCTTTGAAAAGTTCATATTCAACACATCCTAATTAAAATTTTAATAAACTTAATAATTACTTACATTTTACCATGTTTTTGAAACGATGTTAAATATATTCAATAAATTTGTACCAAAAAAGCTCCACAACTATTAAAATAATTTAATAATTATAGAGCAGTGAATTGGGTTAATAATTAGCGTTTATTTTGTAACTTTTATCTATAAACCATTCCACCATCAACCAAAATGGATTGACCAGTAATGTAGTTTGAATCAGAACTAGCTAAAAATGAAACTAGGTTCGATACGTCACTAGGTTCTGATAAGCGCTTCATGGAAATGTTTTTAGCAAATTGATCCATTCCCCATGATTCAGGCTTGCCAGCTTCCTTAGCCACACTTTTGGCAATATCTTCCATCATTGGCGTTTTAACAATTCCTGGGCAATAAGCATTAACGGTGATTCCACGTTCTGCTAATTCCTTAGAAGTGGTCTGGGTGATGCCCCGAATGGCAAACTTAGTCGATCCATAAACGGTTAAGTTAGGATTCCCTTCCTGGCCGGCTTGGGATGATCCATTAATCACCTTACCACCATGGCCAAGTTCTTTAAAGGCTTGCACGGCAGCTTGGGTTCCCCAAATCACACCACCCACGTTAATCTTAAATGTAAATTCAAGGTCTTCTGGGGTCACATCTTCGATTGGACTGGATGGTGCTACCCCTGCATTATTAACGATTACGTTAAAATCACCAAAATGATCCTTAGTGGCTTTAACAGCAGCAAAAACATCATCCCGATTAGCAACGTCAGCTTTAACGGCAAATGCATCCCCACCAGCTTGATTCAATTCATCAGCCACTGCTTGCACCTTATCCAAATGACGCCCTACCAAGGCAACTGAAAAACCGTCCTTGCTTAACCGTTCAGCAATCGACTTACCAATTCCCTGTCCTGCACCAGTAACCAGTGCCACTTTCTTATCTGCCATACAATTATTCCTCCTACATCGCTTTTAATTATTTAATCGTTCACAATTGTATATTATAAAACGAAACTAACTTTTAATCAGGGTATTTGCACACTTTTTAATGAATTGTTTCCTTTTAACGTCTGTATCACTGGTTTTATCCATGTTCCCTAAAATTAACTTATGGGTCAACTTAACACCACAAAAGCCCAGCAGCATGTGCTTCCACCTACTAATGACCCCACCGTAGAGTCCATAAAAGAACGTTGGGGCATGCGATGTGATAAAGAGCGAAGCCGTTTTGCCCTTCAAAAGTTTAATGGTTTTCCCATTATCATAATGATAAGCGAACCCCGGAGTGAATACCCGATCGAACCAGCCCTTTAGAACCGCTGGTTCAGCTGACCACCAAACCGGAAAAAAGAAGGCTAAGTGATCAGCAGTTTGAATTAACGTTTGCATTTGGTTCGGGTATGCTTCGTCTTCCATGTGCTTGCGATATCCATATCGTAACACCGGATCAAATTGATCCTTAGCTAGATCCACCATTTGAACATCGAGCCCGAGTTTCTTTGCCCGCTGGTAATAATTTTCTGCATTGGCATGCGATAGCGAACCCGCATCCGGACTCCCTTGAATAATCAATATTTTCATTGTTTCCACCCATTTTCCATTAATTAAGTTAATTATACATCAATTTACTAATCAATTACCCGGGCTTTACTCATGTAATAACGCCGCTCTAACAACTTAATGGTCCAATCAATCACTTCGCATGAACTAACCGCAAAATTAGTGTTGTGGGAAGTCACAACTAGTCGATAACCATGGTTAATAGCGGCCAAAATTACTTTGAGTAACTCATGGGGCTCCGCTACTTGGACATCAATCACTGGCAATCGCCATGTACTAGCAGCGTCCCCAATAATCACATCACGATCGATTTCATTAATCGCAACAAAGTCACGCGGTCCATAAATTTCAGAAATAAATTGTAACATATATACTTGATTATTAAGCATTTTCATTCCCCCGTTTATGCATACATACGCAAAAAAATGGCTTCTTCAACGTTCATTGTTGAAAAAGCCATTTTAATTTTAAGATTAATTATTTTTCAAAGCCTCAGCCACCGAATCCTTTTCAGATTCAATTAATGCGACCTTAGTTTCAATCGTCTTAACATCCATCTTAATTTCACGGGTCAATCCAGGGGTGGCTAACTTAGGTTCAAAGAACGCTTTAAATTCAGCTAACCGTTGGGCAGTATGGAATGCCCTAGCAGTCACGGTAATGAAGGTCGCAAATTCCATATCACCACCCACAGTATCTTCAAGCCATTGCCAGTCATTTCTGATCCAGTCCCATGCAGCTTGTTGTCCCTCATTGTTCATTACGGTCCCAAAATACCACGCTCTTAAGTCCTGTGGCTTGATGGTATCGCTATCTTCAAACTTAGCGACCAATTCCGCTACTAATTCAGGTTGCTTAACGTGCGTTACCGCCCGGGATAGGTCACTCTTATAGCTAGCATCCGAAGTTTTACGGTACTCGGTCAATAAATGATCGAATAATGCTTGGTTGCCGTAGTTTTCCACTTCGTTAATTAACACCAGGGCCCGAACATCTGCTGAAATATGGAACAGATCATGTTGATTAGCAGTAAATAGTTCGTGAGCAGCTTGAATGGACTGAGCATTCTTCCCGTACAAGGCGGCACTTAAAATGGTCGGCCGACTGAGTTGGTCATCATTAGACTCCCCAGCTTGTGGTTGCCAACCTAATCTAGCAGCCTGATCAGCACTTAATTGATTAAAGAAACGCCGTAAGTCCCCTTCAGCGGCAGAGTCTGGGGTAACAAAGTCCTTAAACTTAGCTGCTAACCGGTATAATCCATCAATTACGACTGCCGATTGGCTATCAGCAAACCGCTTTAAGACCGGGAAGACAGAGCCATACTTGACTTGGTCTGCCTCCGATAATAACCGGAGGTCTTGTAAAATTTGCATTTGGTCGATGGGACCCAAATCAGCAGCCGATTTCAAAATGTCACCCAATAGTGTATCATCATACTTCACAATAAAGTGAGAATTATTCCCAACGTTCACCCGGAATGGCTTTCCAGCATGCTTCCGTAATGCATTGTAGTCACCGAGGGCCACCTTTGGTTCCGCCAGAATCGTGGGTGCAGCACTGTAGTTACTATTGAGTGGAATTTGCCAGAGCCGGTTCTGATCCTCACCCTCACCAATAAAGAATTGCTTTTGGGTCAAAGTTAGTTGACCATTATTATCCACCTCAGCAGTTACCACTGGATAGCCAGGTTGTTCCAACCAGGTCTTCATGATTTTGGCTAAGTCGATTCCAGATGCTTTCCCGAGTGCGTTCCAAAGGTCATCACCCTTAGCATTACCGTACTTATGGGCAGCAAAGTATTGCTTTAAGCCCTCGCGCAATGCATCGTCGCCGATCAATGCTCGGACCATCACTAACATCCGGGCCCCCTTAGCGTATACAATTGCCCCATCGAATAATGCATCGATTTCAGCTGGGTGGTTCACTTCGACGTGAACTGATTGAACCCCATCGGTTGCATCACGTTGTAACGCAGCTGGGACTTCAGAAGTTTGGAAGCTTTCCCAGATGTTCCACTTGGGTTCGATTGCAGCCACAGCTACATACTCCATCATGTTAGCAAAACTTTCGTTCAACCAGAGATCATCCCACCATTGCATTGTTACTAAGTCCCCGAACCATTGGTGCGCTAATTCATGGGCGATTACGGTCGCTACTAGTTGCTTGGTCGAAAGGGAGGTATTGTCAGGATCTAATAACAGGTATGCCTCCCGGTAGGTAACTAGTCCCCAGTTCTCCATTGCACCCGCTGAAAAGTCAGGCAATGCTAACTGCCATGAATGGGGAAGTGGATATGGCGTTTGGTAAAAATCTTCATAAAATTCAATTGAACGTTTTGCAATATCAACGGCAAAGTCCAATTCCTTTGGCTGATGCGCCTTGGTTGCAAATACCCCGACTTTAACACCACTCTTGGTAGTGGTGAACTTACTTTGGAGGTCACCAAACCCAAATGCCACTAAGTAGGTCGACATCCGAACGGTTGGTTCGAAGTAGTGAACGCCATCTTCTTGCTTTACTTCTGGCATGTTACTAATTACAGTTTCGCCAGGTTGTTCATCGAACTTAATCGCTAGGCTAAAGGTCGCCTTTGCTTCCGGTTCATCAACACATGGGAATGCCTGCCGGGCAAAGTTGGTTTCAAATTGAGTCCCAACTAGTTGTTTTTTGACCCCATCAACCTCGTAGTATGACGGATAAATCCCCATCATCGTATCAGTTAATGGAGCAGTGTATTCAATCGTAATGGTTGTATTGCCAGTGTTTGGCAATGTAATGTTGATCAATTCCGCCTCATTATCGACACTAAAATCAACCTCTTGCCCGTCAACAATCACTGCTGAAACGGTCAGATCCTTTTGATGAACTGCCACTGCGGGTTGCTTAGCGTTTGCAGTGATCGTTGTCTTACCACTAATTAACTTCTTTCCTCGATCCACGTCGATTAATAAATCATAATGCTCTGGTTGTAACACCGGGTATAATCGCTTAAATTCGCTCATGCTGACTTCTCCTTTAACCCATTTTATTATTTAAAATTAATTGTTTTTTTATATTAGTCTCATTATACAAGTTCTGAAGCAACTATTCCACTTTTACATCTTGTACTAATCGTTGTAAAAAAGCACGGTGATTTAAAGTATACAGATGAATATTCGTAATTCCCAGTCGCACTAGTGCATTCATTTGATCACTAGTAAATTGCAACCCCGCCCGTTGGAATTCATCCGGATCGGTAATGTTTAAAATAGCCGCAAGCCGCTTTGGGACCGTCACTCCAGTTAGTCGAATCATTTTCAAGACGCGGTCTCGATCAATCACCGGTAAAATGCCCACTCGAATTGGCACCTGGATTCCGATTGAACGGACCTGCTTCAAAAATGATTGGATGATGTGATTGTCAAAGCCAACCTGGGTCACAAGCTCTTCACAGCCGGCAGCTACCTTGAATTTAAGGTTCATAATGTCAGTAGTTAAATCGGGAGCTTGGTAATGCCCCTCCGGATAGCACGCACCCATCATTTGAAAATCGGGGGCGACTGCCCTAATCAACTCCATCAAGTCACTTGCGTGGGGAAATGCACTTTGAATCGGGCGGCCCTTAATATCATCGCCACGTAACACGAGTAAGTGATTAATGTTAATCGCTTGGAGCTGCTTTAGAATCATCTGGACCCCGGTCTTAGTTTGATAACGACCAGTTAGGTGCGGCACTACCGGGATCCCCAGTTGATTTTGAATGTGGGCTGCAAATTGATGTTGATCACCTAGTTGTTGATTGCCACCCGCATTGAACGGAACAAAGACGGCCTTAGGATGAATCTCTTTTAACAACTGCCAGTTCATTTCATTATCAACCTGCGATGCACTGGACTGAATTTCTAACGTTAAATTAATTGCTGAATTGATTTCCATTTGGATTTAACCCCCCAAAAATAAACGAAGCCCAACATACAACACCTGAGGTTGAATGCTGGGCTTCGCTTAGGATAAAGTTATCAGTCATTTTTAAGAAAGGAATATTCATTATAATCTATGTCTAATATTAGGAAGAATGGAATTTAGTGATTTCAATAAGGCTTGAAAACATTGAATCTCAGATAACTATCCTTAATCATTATAGATTTAAATCAATGAAGATGTCAACAATAAAATTAGGATTGCCTAAACATTTATTTTGACATTAATTAATAATTCATGATCATTCGCGCATCAACTTGTGAAGAACGAAAAAATTGTTGATATAAGCACTTAATTGCCCGTTGATAATCCTGATTAGCAATTCCAAAGACGACCTTGATATCAGTACTGGTCTGAATTACTTGTTGGACCCGAATCCCATTGGATTCTAATAGGTCAATCATCTTACCAACTAATTTGGGGCGCCCATAAAATGACTCAGAAACCACCGCAATCTTAGCTACCCCAGTTTTTAAGCTAATTGCATCCGGAGCAATATCATTTTTAATTTGCGTAACCAGCTGATCGAGTGTTGACTGATCGATGTGGCCAGACAAAACAAAATTAATCGAGTCCCCAGATAGTGAATAAGTGGACTTGAAGTGAAACGCATTTACGACCTTGATCAAGTCAATAATTGCATTCACGCTATTCGAAAGTTGGTACTTTTTAACGGTCAAAATGACTTGATTTTGCTTCCCAGCCACCCCAGCAATTGTAGATGCGTCCGCAACATTCTTTTTATTCGTTACCACGAAAGTACCGCCTAGTTGCGGCTGGTTCGTATTCATGATGCGAATGGGAATTTGTTTCATTCGGACCGGTTGGATTGCCTCCTCATTGAATACCTTAACCCCTAAGTACGATAGTTCTTGAAGTTCATCGTACGATAAGACATCAATTTTATCAGGATTAGCAACGATTCTAGGATCAACCGCTAAAATTCCGTTCGTGTCAGTCCAATTTTCATAACAATTAGCATTAACTAAATTAGCAACGACTGCTCCGGAGGTGTCACCACCACCACGGGGCAACAAAGTAATGTTATTTTCAGCATCGACCCCGTAGAAACCGGAAATCACACAGTGTTCAATGTGCTTGCCCAGCTCCAGTAATCGTTGTCTGGATTGTTGATAGTCAACCTGACCAGCATTTAAAACTAAAAAATCAGCAGAATCAATCATTGGCCACCCTAAGTAATTAGCTAATAACTTAGCAGTTAAGTATTCCCCACGTGACACTAATTCAGCATAGGTCATATGTTGAACGTTTTGTGCAATTGCTGCCAGTTCTTCATGAATTGACAATGAGAGATCCAGTTCATTAACGATGGTTTCGATTCTGTGCCACACTTCATTTAACTGGTCGGCGTAATCCTCACCCGCTTGAATTAAATTATAAATTTGAATTAATTGATCAGTTAACTTAACGGGATTATTTACTCCCTTACCAGCGGCACTAACGACCGCAATTCGCCGCTTTGGATTTTGATTTAAAATCTGGCGGACCTTTTTAAACTGGTCCGCATCTGCCATCGAGCTTCCACCAAATTTAGCAACAATCATTATTCAACACCTCCTGCGACCCGTGCCATAAATGCTTCACTATCATCTGCTAATACTTTTTTCATAATCGAATGCATTGATTGGGCGTCAATATCTACTACCGTCCTGTACTCGCCATCGCTAGTAACCTGCCAGTCGCTAGTCAATGAATCAAATTGAGTGCTGGTGGTTCTTACAATGTAATTTCCCTTATCAAAGCGGTTTTCTAGTTTTAACTTAGTATCTAAGGTCCGCTTCAAATGCTTGACCTGACCGTTAATATCTAAAATATCTTGAACAACGGCCTGTCCCGTTGGCATCATTCCAGCTCCCTGACCGATAAAGCCGAGGTCACCGACTGAAGCCCCATGGAAACTAGCGCAATTAAAGTTATCACTGATACTAGCTTCAAATTCACCGGCCTTGTATAATACCGGTTCAATTACGTAGCTAAAATGATCCCCATTAAGCTTACTGCGGCCCATTAACTTAACTACTAACCCCAGTTGCTTGAAATATTCAATGTCTTTGGCCTGCACCGTCCGGATACCGAACTTAGGTAGGTATTCCCCAGGATGAACCAACGTATCATATGCTACGTCAACGCTAATGCACAACTTATTTTCAATATCATAGCCATCAATATCAGCACTCGGGTCTGCTTCAGCATAGCCAAGGTCTTGTGCCTGTTTTAGTACGGATTCAAACGATTCACCAGTCTTCGTCATTCGATCTAAGATGAAGTTACTGGTCCCGTTAAAGATTCCGTGGACAGAATCAACGGCGTCGATGCGTAATCCCCGCTCGAGGTTCACGATCCATGGAATCCCACCACCGACACTGGCTTCAAACCGAAACTGGACGTTATTTTCACGAGCAAGTTGCTTAAATTCTTCAATATAACAGGCAACCACCGCCTTATTAGCAGTTACAACGTTCTTATGATGCTTCAATGCCTGTGTAATCATCGTATGAGCCGGTTCAATGCCACCTAAAACCTCGACCACCGTCTCAACACTTTGATCATTTAAAATTACATTATAATCAGAAACTAACTTGTCCCCCTGATCGACGCGATCTGGACGAACGAAAATGTGGGAAATATGGAGATCTGCTGTCATCGCTGTTGGATTAGCACCTTCAATTATCTTGGTAATTCCCGTACCAACGGTCCCTAACCCTAAAATCGCAATATTCATAAAATCCATCCCCCTAATTAATTATGTAAATCTGTTTATTTTTGATAAACACTTGTTTTTTATTCAAAAACATATTATCATGGTTATAAATTAAATGCAAGTTTATGGGGGAATAAAAATTATGGCTAACCAGTACATAAGCACACGAAACGCTAACATTAAAATTGATGCAAAGCAGGCGATCATCAAGGGGTTCTCTGATGATAAGGGATTATTCGTTCTACCAGACCTATCTAACCGCCACGTTGAGCTTTCGACATTAATTAAAAAAGATTATCTAGGAATGGCGGCGGAGATTTTAAAAGTGCTCCTTCCTGACTTCTCTAATGAAGAAATTAATCAGTGTTTGCATAATGCATACGATCATTCATTCAGTGATCAACGGATTACACCGGTGAAATCCGTTGATAATTTTCATGTTTTAGAGCTATTTCACGGTCCAACCAGCGCCTTTAAGGACGTCGGACTCCAGCTCTTACCAGAATTAATGCGAACTGCCCTCACCCCAAATCAGCGGGTAATGATTCTTGCAGCTACCAGTGGTGATACCGGAACTGCTGCCCTTGCTGGGTTCAAGGATACCGATCAAATGGGGATTAGCGTTTTCTTCCCAGATGGTGGTGTGAGTCCCATTCAAAAGCAACAAATGTTGACGACTAAGGGTAATAACACTAATGTAGCAGCTATCAATGGTAATTTCGACGATGCGCAAACAAACGTCAAGCACATCTTTAATGATCAACAATTAAAAGCCAAGTTAGGTGATCACATTAGCCTTTCCAGTGCCAATTCAATTAATATCGGCCGGTTAATTCCCCAGATTGTTTACTACTTTAACGCTTACAAGCAACTAGTCGAAAATGGCCAAGTTGCGGTGGGCCACCCGGTTAGTTTCACAGTCCCTACCGGTAATTTCGGGGATGTATTAGCCGGCTACTATGCTAAATTGTTGGGACTCCCGGTTAAAAAACTAGTGGTTGCATGTAATTCTAATAAGGTCCTAGCTGACTTCTTTGCAAACGGGGTTTATGACCGTAACCGGCCCTTCTTCAAGACGGTAGCGCCTAGCATGGACATTCAAATCTCTAGTAACTTTGAAAGATTACTCTTCTATAAGAGTGGTGAAGATTCAAACATGATCAAAGCATTAATGGATCAGCTAGAATCAACCGGGAAGTACCAAGTTAGTGCAGAACTATTAGCTGCCATTCAGGAAGACTTTGCTTGTGGCTATAGCGACGATGCCCAAATCGAAAAGTCAATTAAGACCGTTTTCGAGCAGTACCACTACTTAATGGATCCCCACACCGCATCTGGTTACTCGGTCATGCGTCGTGAACAGGCCAAAGATCCAGATACGCCAATGGTCCTACTTAGCACCGCTAGTCCTTACAAGTTTGTGGATGCCGTAGCGGATGCGGTAATTGGCCACCACGAAGAAAATGCAATCGATACGACTAAGGAACTAGCTGATTTCACTAACGTAGCGGTCCCTAAAAATTTGGCACAGGTATGGTCACTACCGGAAGCTAAGGCACCGGTAATTAACCCTAGTCAAATGGCAGAATTTGTTTACCAACGTTCAATGGAGGTGTTCAATCATGATTAAAGTAACCGTTCCAGCAACCAGTGCGAACCTAGCAGTCGGTTTTGACTGTGTCGGGATTGCAGTTACCATGCATTCATCATTTTTATTTAGCGAAAACGAGACTGAACATTTAAGCATCAGTGGTTGTCCCGCAGAATTTCAAAATGAGGATAATTTAGTGTACCAGGGGTTCAAAGCCGCTTGTGACTTCTTAGGCGAGCCAGTTCCAAACGTCCACATTGAAATCAACAGCAAGGTGCCCGTTTCCAGAGGACTAGGTAGTTCAGCCGTTTGTATTGTTGGGGGCCTTGCGGGCGCTAACCAATGGTTCGATAATCCCCTCACTGACCAACAACTGTTAGAAATTGCCACTGAAATGGAGGGCCACCCCGATAACGTGGCCCCAGCAATTTACGGTGGCCTCTGCATGGCATTCATTGATTCGCATTCACAAGTTCAAGTGGTCAAATATCCCGTTAATCGGCATTATCAATTTACGGCAATCATCCCTGACTTTAAAATTAGTACCGCTGATGCCAGACGGGTGCTTCCAAAACAGATGAGTTACGCTGATGTTACCCATCAAGTTAGCCATAGTTTATTAATGACGCGGGCAATTGAAACTGGTAATATCGATCAACTGCACACGGCGATGAACGATCGAATGCACGAACCATACCGTCAGCAGTTAATTCATCATTTTCCAGAAGTAAAATCACTCTGTAACCACTCTGACGCAGTGTTATACGTTAGCGGCAGTGGTTCGACCATGATGGCAATCACTAACGATTCGGATAACCAAGAGCAGTTAATCTCATCGATCCAATCTAAATTCCCCCAATGGTCAGTCCACGCAGTTAGCGTTGATAACAACGGGTTTAAAAGTGAGGTGCTTTCCGATCGAGAAATATTACATTATTGATCAATCACTACTGCCGGAAACGTTCGGTAAGGTGATTCAAGCACGGCATATGCTTGACACGGGTAAAGTGCAAAAAATCAGTGATGCCGTTAAAACCGTAGGCATCAGTCGTGGTAGTTATTATAAGTATAAGGACTTAGTCTACGAAGCTAACAATTCATCGTGGGACCGCAAGGCATTAATTTCATTCATGCTTGATAACCGGAGTGGTTTATTATCAAGGGTACTGGCCACCATTTCTAAGAGTAACGCTAGCATCCTAACCATTAATCAAAATATCCCCATCCATAACGTTGCAAGCGTGGTGATTTCATTAGACTTAACCCACATGGAGCACACCATTAACGATTTATTAGCTAATATTAAAACGATCGATGGAACTAGCAAGGTGAATTTAATTTCAATTGAATAATTAAAATAGGGAATTGACAGTGAAATGTCAATTCCCTATTTGATTAAATAATTGCTGTAAAAAATCATGATTGATAGATAAATAATTGCTAATGTTGCAAATAAATAGAATAACCGTTCGGCAGGGCCACCAGTTTGATAAAAATACCACTTACTACGGCGGCTCCCAGCGCGACGATGCTTATTATACGTCCCCTTGACTGAAATGGGATAAAGCCACCGCACCCCCTGTTTGGAAAAGCTATCTTCTAGTAAGTGAAGCAAATAACCAGCAAAAATAGCCCAATAAAAGACCCGTTGAAAGTTAATTGCTGCAAAATTAGCATTCATCATTTGCAATACCGGGAGGTAATTAGCAGCGCCTCCCATCAATAAGACCGCCCAGATGCTATGCGTCCAGGTCCGGTGTTTTTGCATTGCAAAAATAAATCCAAACACACCAAAGAAACGGTTTATTCTGGTATTTTTAACATCAATATCCGGCATTTGAGCGCCAATCCAGACCCCCAAGACACTGATCATTTCAACTGAAATGGGTTGGTTAGTAAAATACAATCCACCTAGTACCAATGCCTCTGAAACGGCGATGTGCGTCCTACGAAGTGCCATCGCTTGTTCTCTTCTTCCTAATTTTTAGAATATAGCGCTTCAACTATTTCAGGTTCCATTTTTGAAGGTTTAGTAATTGGTGCATACCGATGAATTAACTTCCCATCCCGGCCAATCAAAAATTTAGTATAGTTAAACTTAATGCGGCCATGCCCGGACTCATCCTTTAAGTAGGTAAAGACCGGGGTCTCATCGTTCCCATTGACCCGGACTTGATTAGTCATTGGGAACGTCACCCCGTAGTGCATTTGACAATATTCACTAATTTGATCATCATCCGCTAGTTCCTGTTTAAACTGGTTAGAAGGAAAGCCCACGACTTCTAAGCCATCTTGATGATATTTTTTATAAAGGGTCTCAAGTTCAGCTAGTTGACCCGCTAGGCCACACTTACTAGCGGTGTTAACAATTATCATCACCTTCCCCTTGTATTGACTAAGTGGTAGCGTTTGGCCACTCATTTCAGTTTCAGTAAAATCATAAATCGAACTCATTAATAACACCCTTTCATTAATTATTCATACTATTATTACATATAATAATTTTGAATACTATTCAATTGTTTAGAACTTTAATTAAAAATAAAAAGACCCTTCCGGAGAAGGATCCCTTAAGCAGCTTTAATTATTATTGATTATCAGCTTGGGCCTGAGCAGCTTGGCCTAAAATATTCAAGTAATTAAATGGCCGGTCAAAGTTTGGTTGGAATAACATATCAACCATTGCTAGGTCATCAATCGTGTTCCGATTTTGAATACATACAGATAAAGTATTTGCAGATTGTGAAATATCGTACTTACTCATTAATGCACCACCTAAAATCCGGCGGGTGTCTGGATCATAGACTAATGACATTAAAACAGGCGTGGTCGTTGGCATAAATTCAGGACGGTAGTTATCTTCGATGATTACTTCGCTGGCCTTAACCCCTTGCCGTTTAGCATTTTCCATCGTTAATCCAGTCGAAACAATTGCATTACCGTAGAGTTCCAGTCCGGAAGATGATTGGGTCCCCATGTACTTAACCGTTGGTTTTTCAAGGTTTTTACCCACTAGGATTCCTTGACGAACGGCATTAGTAGCCAATGGAATATAAGCATCCGTATTCGTTGGATTGTAATGAACTGCAACACTATCTCCGGCACCGAAAACATCTGGATTAGAAGTTTGCATGTAGTCGTTAGTCTTAATGGCACCATTTGGTAACATATCAACTTGGCCCTTTAAAAGATCGGTATTGGGTTTAAAACCAACACATAGAATTGCCATATCGGATTTAATTTCACCCTTATCAGTGGTAATTGTCAATTCATCATCACCAGCAAACTTAGCAACCCGTTGGCCTAAAAATAGTTTAACCCCGTGTTGTTTGTAGCTGTCCTCAATTTCATCAGTGAATTTCTTATCAAAGTACTTGGACATTACCCGGTCGTTAGTATCGACTAAGTTAACGGCATGGCCATGGTTAGAATAAGCTTCAGCTAATTCGGCACCAATGTAACCACTCCCAACGATGGTAATCCGTTGATCCTTGCCGCGCGCCTTTTCGAATAGCACTTGGGCATCATGCCAGTTCTTACAAAAGTAGACGTTCTTGTTGTCAACCCCTTCAATTGGCGGGAGTACTGGACGTGAACCAGTCGTTACCACCAATTTATCGTAACTTTCAGTGGTAACTTTCTTCGAATCTAAATCTTCCACTTCGATCTGCTTAGCAGTAGTGTCTACTGATTTCACATCGTGTAACATTTGCACATTAGCACCTAATTCACTTAATTCCTTAGGATTCGAATAGAATAAGCCTTGTGGATCAGAAACCTTTCCATCAAGATAGAGTGCAATTCCACAAGAGAGAAATGAAATATTATCATTTCTTTCATAAACCGTTACTTGAGCATCTGGATGCTCCTTCAAAATTTCTTTAACAGCAAATGTTCCTGCGTGAGTACAACCGATAACGATTACCTTCATAATTAATACCCCTTTAAATTTAATTCATTTTCAATTTGAATGTCTTTTATTTATATGATTATAATAACCGTTTGTGAAGATGATAACAAGTAAAATAATCTAGAATTACCCACTTCTTAATATTTATTTAAACATAAAAATCCGCCGTCCCTTTTAAAGGGGATGGTGGATTTTAAATTATTAATTAATTATTTTTTTAAGTCTTCAAGTGCTTGTTGAGCTGCAACGTTCACGACGTTCCATGGACGGTCAAATCCTGGTTGGAAGAAGAAGTCAGCATATGCTAAATCTTCAACGGTCATTTTAGCTTGAATTGCTAATGAAATGACGTTCATATTTTGAGTTGCGTCTTGAGTAGACATTACTTGACCACCTAATACAACGTGACTTTCAGGATCATAAGTTAACTTGAAGAGCACCTCAGCATTTCCGGCAGCATCAGGTACAAATGGTGGTCTAAAAGTATCCTTCACTACTGTTGACATGGTCTTAACGCCAAACTTACCAGCAGTCCCTTCCTTTAAACCGGTAGATGCAAACTTATAATCAAATACTGACAATGCACTAGAGCCTGAAACTGGGACCATTGCATGCTTTTGACCTAGAGCGTTCATTGCAGCATTGCGACCTTGCCGTCTAGCGTTAGTAGCAAGCGCAATTCTTGACTTACCACCAGTAGGTGCGAATGGGACTAAGGTTGCATCCCCCACCGCATAGATATCTGGTTCGCTTGTTTGGTTAGCATCGTTTACCTTAACTAGTCCGTGATCGTCTAATTCGACAACTCCGTCTAACCACTTTGTATTAGGACGAATCCCAGCAGCTTCAACTACTAGGTCAGCTGGTAGTTCAACTCCCTTTGAGGTAACGGCTGCAGTGACTTTACCATTTTCACCCTTATAAGCGGAAACAGCTTGACTACCATAGAAATCAACATTATGTGCCTTCATTACCTGAGTCAAGGTATCGGTAAATTCTTGGTCTAAGTAAAGACCCAATAGTCGTTCATTAAATTCAACGATGGAAACGTGCATCCCAGCCTTAGCAAACACTTCGGCTGCCTCAATCCCAATGTATCCAGAACCAATTACGACCACGTCTTTAACCGATGGGTCAACCGTCTTTTCCTTGAGCTTAATTGCCCAGTCACGGCCACGCATCTTATAAATATTATCCAAGCCTTCGCCATCAACTGGTAAATCAGCTGGAACGGCACCCGGACTCATAATTAACTTGTCATAGCTTTCATCACGTTCTGAACCATCATTATGGTTTACAACGTGAACGGTATGGTCAGCAGGATTAATGGCAGTAATTTCCTGTTTTACAAAAACATCGACTCCATCTTTTCTAGCTTGATCAGGCTTGGCATAACTAACATCATTAACGTGCTTTACAACCCCTTCAAGGTATAATTGCATCCCACATGATAAGAATGAAATAAAATCACCCTTTTCATACCATTGAATTTCAGTATCTGGTGCATCCATTAAAATTTGACGAACGGCTTCATAGCCACCATGAGAAGAACCTAGTACAATAACCTTCATAAGTTATAACCTGCCTTTCAGAGCTTAAATAATTTTTGAATTACTTTATAATGATTATCAACTAATATTAATTATATCAAAATGATTTTAATTTACAAGTAAAGTATAACACTTAATATGAGATTATCATCGGGATTGCAGTCCTACCGGTTAAAACAATAGTAATTTTTAAATAATTTAGTTCTTAAGTAATGTAATATAATTCACAATGATTAATCATTATTATATAATGGTTCTAATAATAGATAAGGATGTGATTAATTTGCCACTTATGCGAATTGATGTAATTAAGGGTCATGATGAACAATATCTAAAGGACTTATTAGAAGTCTCATACCAAACCATGTTGGATACCTTTGGCATTCCAAATGGTGATCGGTATCAAGTACTAACCCAACACGAACCATTTGAAATGAATATCTTGGATTCAGGACTTGGAATCGAAAGAAGTAGGGATGTTGTTGTATTCCAAATTACCACCCGTTCCAGAAACGTTTCTCAAAAACGTGCTTACTATGATTTATTAGCAAAGGGCCTTCAAGAAAAAATTGGATTAGACCCTAAAAACCTATTAGTGAGTCTATCTACCAATGGTGATGCAGACTGGAGTTTTGGATACGGTAAAGCTCAATTTGTTGATGGACCGCTTCATTAATTCATTTTAAACTAGCCTCGGCTAGTTTTTTAATTTATCAGAGGATGGTGGTTAACATTACCGAGCTCAAAATAATTATCAAGATGCTATTAAACGTCAACTTAATATTAATTATGATCGAATTCATCCGCTTAGGGACCCTTAAACGGGCGTATCTTCAACTCATCAAGAAACGTTGGCCCAAGATTTCAACTAATCAACTAATTATTAGGCGCCAGTTAATTGATACATATAAACTTCAGCAAGATCCTTCAAGAATCAAAAACAAACAAATCAAACAAATAATCAGTGGCAGCCTTTGCATCACAATTGGAATTGCGCTCGGTGGCTATCTAATCAGTAACTTCTATCTGGGATTTATTCCACTGACCATTATGTTTTTTGAGGCTGCTTTAATTTTTCTCGCTAGTGTCCAAACCGAGGCCCGTGATAATTTAATCTATCAACAATACATCCGAACACATCTGGATAATGATTTAAAAATCGTTTTAATGCCAGACCAAATGGTGCAAGCGCACAGTCGGTTAAGACTAATCATTTGGACCACATTAATGGTCGAATCGGTGTTACTAGTGGGATGGATACTACTATATTACATCCACTAAAAATAGCATTAAAAGGAGTATCCTTTTCGATCATTAAGTGGTTGTAAGTGCCTAGCATTTTCCTTAAATAGCTTCCGGTAACGCTGAAGTTGCTCATCACTAATCGTAATCGGAGCATTATTTAAAACTAACCACTCCACGCCCTCTGTTAAGGGCGGAGTAGTCAATGACCCTAGGTAATGAAACCCGTGTTTTGCACTAAAGTTAATCCAATCAGTAATTTTAATTGCTACGTGATTGATGCTTTTGGGGGCAAACGAGTTCAAAATTTGCTCAAATTGAGAATTGGCATCCCCTATCGTTGCCATTAGAGCAGTCACTAGCTTTTGCCCAATCGCATTTTGATGGACCAGGTGAATTTCAAACGGAAACCGCGCTCCAGCAATTAAATGCTCAGCGGGAATGTGAAAGTGGACCTGTTGAAATTGAAAGGTGCGTTGAAAAATGTTGGCCTGACCACTACCAGTTAGTCTAATCGTCGTGCCATCATCAATCACTTGGTTTAAAATGTAATCTGTTTGAACATCGTAATTAAACCGTTGTGGATCATTTGAAAATTGATTAGGAACAATATTAATTGGTGATTGGAGTTTTCCTAAATCACCCGTCCATTCGGACTGTTGATGATAATTTAACATTTATTCATCCCCTGTATCTAAAAATTAAAGCTATTATAATTAAGGTCTAACGATTCTAACACTAACACTCGACATTAAACTGAAATACTATATATTTATAAGCCGATTTATGTTAATATCAGTATTATATTTTAGCACAGATTCTACCGCTAAATTCTAGAGGGTGAGTAAATGAATGTAAAAGATGCCAGGGTTGTTAAGACTCAAAAAGCATTGACCGATGCATTTCTTCGGTTAAGAACACTAAAATCATTTGAAAAAATTTCAGTTAATGATTTATGTAAGGAATCAAATATTGGACGTGCAACTTTTTACCGTCATTTTAAAAATAAGGACGAATTTATTAGTTTTGCTTCTAAGGAGTGGCTGGATCGATACCTTAAAACCGCGTTCGACAATTTAAATTATTTTAATCCATATCGATTAGAGCTACTTACTAAAATTGCACTACCGTTTTTTCAATTTATCAAGGACAACAACAAAACGTTAGATCCCAAAACCGGTGCCAATCTATCAAACATTTTTTATAACATGTTCCAAGAGCAAATCCAAAAAATTATCGATTCTTATTGTGAAATGCACGGGTTAATCTTCAATGGTAATTCCGAGTTACTTTCCGCTGAAATTGCTGGTAGCGTGGTATATGCTAGTCGGTGGTACCGTAAACACCTTGATGCAGATATTAACGAAACGGTGAACTCAGTGGTCGTCCCACTAGACAAGGTATTAAATATTTACTTCCCACAATAATCAATCACAGAGAGGTAATTCAATTAGGAGCTAATTATTATGAAACTTATTAAACCAACCATTATCGCTAGCGTTCTGTTGGGGACCATTGGAATTTATCCCACAGTTAACGCTAGCGATAATTTTAATCAATCATTGATCGAATATAACAACACTAGCTCGTACGTTACTGATTTATCAAGTAACACATGGGTGTTAAATCAATCCGTAGATGCATATCCATTGGTTAATAAATTCCCTGATTATAATCAACCGGTTGAAATGCCTAAATTTGCCAGTGGTAGTATCATTAAATCATACTTGGACGGTTACTTAGTGCTATTCGCTAATCAAAACCAACCCCTTTATGTACAAGACTTTAAACGTTTTACCTACTCGTTTCACTCAACGAACGTTAATAAAAGTCGTACCAAGGAGTTAACCAAAATTGAACAAAAATGGCGTAAATCACTAACGAACCAGCAGGTCAAAGCAATTGGTAACTATACCAATAACGGTTATAAGAGCATTAATAAGTACCTGCGCTATCCCGAAAAGCCGGTTAGTGATAAGGTGAAACAACAAAGTGAACTAATTAAATCGGCCATTATGAAGTTTAAAACCCCCTTCAAAATGACCATCTACCGGGGAATTAATGAAGCTGGTTTAAAGGATAATATTAATAACCAACCACTAAAGGTAGGTCAAATATACCAAGATGCAGCATTTTCATCATCTAGTATTTCACATAAAATCGCCACCGGATTTCAAAGCTCAATTCTCTTAAAAATTAATATTCCAGCAGGATATAATGGAGCATATGTGGCCCCCATTTCGATTAATAGTCCGGAGAAGGAATTTCTATTAAAGCCCAATGCACAGTTAGTAATTTCCAAAATTCAACACGTTACTACTTACTTTTCAATGCATGGTAAGGTGGGAACTGCCAAACATTCTAAAAAAATCAAAGCAAAACCCACTAAAATTAAGTATAAATTGATCACTATGAACCTAGTGGAATAAAAAGACTGACGAAATCGTCAGTCTTTTTATTTTCAAATATCAAACTAATTTAATTCAAAATTACAAATAAAAGCACTTACAAATTCTTAAATTTGTTTTATAATAAAGTAAAGAAAAAGTTAAGAAAACCATATAGCAATCGAAAGGAGGAATCACCATGTCAAACCGCGGTTATTTAATTGGCCTCTACATCGGATTATCTGCACTAACAATCGGCGCATTACTGCTGTTTGGGTCGTTTTTTGCACATGCCAATAATAATCAACCCAAAATATCGCATCATGAAATGAAATTAATCGTAGATGATTATAATTTTGCAACTAACCACCAAAAACAATTCCAAATCCATGGCAACATCCCACATTCATACTTCAATGGGTCAAATGATTCCCATCCAAGTCAGCACTCGAGTAACCCTAAAAATCAGTCTCAATAACTAGCGATTTAAGATGGCTTGATATGCTTGAAATGTTTTCCGATCATAACAAATGATCGTAGCGATTAAGTTGGATGGGTAATTTTGAATGGTCGTAATAGCTATTCGTGCTGCCGCTGACACCGGATAGCCATATGCACCGGTACTAATTGATGGAAATGCTACCGTTTTACAATCATTTTGAATAGCTAACCGCAATGAATTAACATAGCAGCTTTTTAGCTTCTTTGCATCACTGGGTTGTGCATGCCACACCGGGCCCACGGTATGGATAATGTATTTAGCAGGCAATCGATAGGCGGCGGTAATCTTAGCCTCCCCAGTTCGACAGCCGTTTAAGCGTGCACATTCATTGTTTAACTCCGGTCCCGCTGCATAATGAATTGCACCGTCAACGCCCCCACCACCCATTAAGGACTCATTAGCAGCATTCACAATTGCATCACCGTTAAATTTAGTGATGTCACCTAATTTTAATTCGATCGCTGTCATTTAGTTCACTCCTGACGTTAAAATTATTTGAGTTGAGATTGATTATCAATCAAAAATTCAATAAAGTATTGACTAGCAATCGGGAGCGTCTCCTTATCACGATGGACCACTGCCACCGGTCTCTTTACTGCTGGCTCCACCGGTTTACTAACGATATTAAAATCAGTGCGCTGATAAACTAACTCTGATAGAATGCTAATCCCTAGGCCAGCCTCAACCATTGCCATAATGGTATAGTCATCTTGAATTCGGTATCTAACGTCTGGGGTCATGTGCGCCCTACTAAATGCTTCTAATGGCTCACTATACCCACCACCTTCAACTAGGATAAAGGGATCATCACACAGCTTTTCAATGGGGACCCGATCTAAATTAGCCAACGGATGATTAGCCGGTAAGAATGCGTTCATTTCGGTCGTATGGATAATGTGTTTTTCAAACCCATCCCCATACTCAGCGGTCATTAATCCAAAATCAATTAGCCCACTCTTTAGCCAATTTAGAATCATACCATAATCACCCTGTTGTAATACAAATTCAATGTCTGGATATTCTTCACGAAATTGCTTAAAAAGTGTGGGTAGCCAATAGCAACTAACGCTAGTAATGGCACCAATCCTAACGGTCCCTGTCTTTAGCCCTCGAATTGAACTTGCGGTTTCTTTAAGAGCCTGATATTGATGAATCGTTTGAATAATATATGGGTATAATTCCCGGCCTTCTGGGGTTAACTTCACCCCATGTCGAGACCGTTTTAAAATTTGAATATGAAATTCCTTTTCTAAACTAGCCACCATTTGACTAACCGATGATTGGGTATACCCCAGTAGTTGAGCCGCTTTAGTAAAGCTGTTGGTTTTTAAAATTGCTTCAATCACTAATAATCTATTCATCTATTATCACCATTCCTAATCAACACCTTAATTAGCTTCTTTGGACGGATGAATTTATAATTAATTCCTCGACCGCTCCCTAATTAGCGTTTTTGATTACTTTAATAATAACATATTGTAAGACCTATTATGGATCCGAGTCTAAATCAGCCTTAATATTACCAATCAACATTAAAGGAAGCCATTCAGTATGAACGGCTTCCTTTAATGTTTTAATGCTATTTTACATATATTTGTGAAAGATCCCAAGTAGGTCCGTTTGGATAGTACTTAATTCCATGGATATTCGACTTGATCACTTCTGGTTGTACTTGTTGGTAAAGTGGAACCACCCCTTGTTGTGATAACAAGATATTATTAGCCTTAACCATGTCATCCCAACGCTTGGCTTCGTTGTTAGCATCGGCTCCGGTTGCGCGATCCATTAAAGCATCGTATTCCGAATTAGACCACTTACCAAAGTTAAGGGCATTATCACTCACCTTAATATTTAGCGGTGAAGTAGGGTCAGTAACCGATGGTGACCATAGACCAACTAAAATTTGGAATTGATTATTCAATGACCGACTAATTTTGGTTGGGTGTGGTAGATTAACGTTGGTAATCTTTAAGCCCGGCAATTTAGATAGTTCACTTTGTAGAAATTCATTGACTGATTTACCAGTGGGGGTATCATCATTCAATAGTTGTAAACTCAACTTCTTGGTGTTAGTTTCTGCCAATCCCTTCTTCCAAAGCCGCTTAGCTTCAGCTAGGTTTCCGGTCGTAGCACTTCGGTTAGTGGAGTAATCAGTAAAGTCCTTCCCCTTGTAGGAGGCTAAGCCCTTTGGCACGATGCCCTTCGCTGGGTATGAACCATCACCTAAGACGTCCTTAGTCAATTGATTCCGATCAATGGCAAGTGAGATTGCTTTGCGAACGTCTAAATTCTTGAACGCCGGCACTTTGGATTGGTTCAAAGCAAGGTAGTAAACACTATCGGTGTTTCGCAAGTGTAATTGGTTACTATTCTTAAAGTGTTCGACCTGTTGCTTACCAGTCAACTGTAATTCATCTAACTTACCGGCTTGATATTGGTTCAAGCCAGTCGTTGGATCCTTAATTACATTGTATTTGATATTATTAACCTTCGTCTTACTTTCATCCCAATAGTAGTTGTTTTTAGTAAGATTCCAACCATCATTACTTCCAGTCCATCCAGTTACCTTAAATGGACCGTTATAAACCGCCTTATGGCTCTCAGTTCCAAACGCCGAACCATACTTTTTAACCACCGCTTTACTCTGTGGGTAAAAGACTGGCAACGTAACTAAATTCTTAAAGTAACTTTCGGGTTTGCTTAAATTGATCACTAGTTTATAGTCGCCATCCGCCTTAACCCCTAATGCAGAAACGGGTTTAGTCTTATTTTTGACTTCATTATAATTTTGGATATGATCTAAGTAATATGCAGATTGAGATGCTGTCTTCGGATCAGCACTCCTTTGAATTCCATAAACAAAGTCCTTAGCAGTGACCGGGGTCCCATTACTCCACTTAGAATGGCGAAGATAAAAGGTATACGTCTTCCCACCGTTAGAGACTTTATAGCTAGTCGCTACTCCTGGGGCCACCTTATTTCCACCATCCAGGGTCAAAAGACCGCGGTAAGCATTGTAAACAATCTGATCACTAACACTATCGACCGCCTTAGAAGGGTCCAACGTAGAGATACTAGCATTACTCATCCAGTCCAGATCCTTTTTACTCCCATTCGTTTCTGAACTACTGTTATTCGAACCACAGGCTGCTAACACCAATGATGATAGTGCCGCAACCACCCCAATTTTCCAAAGTGAGTGCTTTGCCAATCTAATCACATCCTTAACTTTTCAATCCAATTAAAACCGAACTAAGCCACTATTCAGTTACGCGATTTTTAGCATGTGCGAAAAAGTTTTCAAATAATTGTTCTTGTTTTGGATCATGTTCCCAAAGATTTTCAGGATGCCATTGAACTCCTTGGATCAAACCATTTTTTCCTTCGATTGATTCAACCACCCCGTCATCAGCACGGGCAACCACCTTTAGGCCGTTGCCAACTTCAGCAACTGCTTGATGATGTCGAGAATTAACCTTCGTTCGAGTTCCAACTGATTTAGCAAGGTAGCTGTTTGGATCAACGTTAATCATATGGGTTGGGAAATAACCCTTATCCCAGTCAGCAGTATGATTAAGTAATTCATCACCGTTTGGTAGTTGTGAATAAATGTCTTGATAAAGACTCCCACCAAAATAAACGTTGATTGCTTGCATCCCGCGGCAAATACCCAAAACTGGCTTACCGTTAGAGGTTGAATCCCGCAATGCAGTAAATTCAGCTGCATCCCGATTATCATCAGGAACATCGGTGGTCGAAAGCGCCATTTGGTGATAAAGCTTTGGATTAACGTCAATGCCACCCTTAATGATTAAACCGTCAACTTCTTCAATTAAGGCATTCGTTTCTGAAACATTCCCAATTGGTACTGCAACGGGTGTAATCCCATGTGATCTTAATAAGTGAATAATGGCCTTAGGAACGCCGCCCAATGGATCAGTATCATTTGAATATGCATCTGAAGTAACTCCGATTTTCATCATATCAATTCCCCCTCTAAAATATAAAAGACCATCATCAACACAAAAAGTGCTGAGGATGGTCTTTCGCTATGCAATTAGTCTATTAGTTTTGACTTAGACTAGTCGCGATTATAGGATAACCATGGACTAACACTTTTAACTTCAAAACACATCATTTGAATTGAGACTAAAATAATAATAATTGCAGCCATGATTATCCCTCCGATTTAATAATTTATAGTAAATTTAAGTTAAATACACTATATAACATAACATTAGAAAAGTCAAATGTTTTTCTAATTAAATTTCAAGCGCAATTGATTTACTTATTAATTGGTTCTGATAAACTTTTAAGTATGAATATTAACGAAAGCGGGGAAATGAAAATGAGTAATCAATACGATTATGATGTTATTTATCTAGGCGGAGGGGTCGGTGCCGTTAACGGGGCCGTTCCACTCGGTAAGCATGGATACAAGGCCGCCATTATTGAATCCACTGCAATTGGTGGGACCTGCCCTAATTTTGGCTGTACCCCTAAATTTACATTAGACGTCCCAGCCGAACTGGCATACCGGACTAGCCAGTTTCAAACCATCTATGGTGGAAATAAATTGAAGGTTGATTGGTATGAGGATATGCAACGAAAGCATCGCAATATCGATGCTGATCCAGCCGGTGGCATGAAAAAACGCCTCAAAGCAGCAGGAGTAGACGTCATCCATGGCTATGGTAAACTGGTCGATAACCACACATTAGCGGTCAATGGTAAGCATCTAACCACTGATAAAATTGTAATCGCCACTGGCTTAACCCCTAACCATATTGACGTTCCTGGCACTGAGTTAACCCATGATAGCACCCATTTTCTATCAATCGACCACCTTCCAAAACGGTTAACGGTAATCGGAAGTGGCTACGTAGCAATCGAGTTAGCAACGATTGCGAATGAAGCTGGCGCTGATGTAACCATTTTAATGCACCGTGACCGCGTCCTACGTGGCTTTGATTCATTCTTGGTTGATAAGCTAGTTAATAGCTTAAAGCAACGAGGAATGCATTTTGTACCTAATTCCGATATTAAAGCAATTGAAACCCACAACGACGAACTAGTGGTTAAATATCAAGATCAAAAATTAGCAACTGATTACATCCTAGATGCTAGTGGTCGTAATCCAGTCGTGCATAATATTGGTCTTGAAGAAGTGGGTGTAGAATATGATGAACATGGGATTAAGGTAAATGACCACCTGCAAACAAGTGTTGATAATATTTATGCGGATGGAGATGTAATTAACCTGGGCAAACCAGAGCTATCACCCGTTGCTACCTTTGAAAGTAAGTATCTAACCAAGCAATTCATCGGTGAAACAACCGCAGCAATTGAATTTCCACCAATGCCAACGAACGTCTTTGCTTCGCCACGGTTGGCATCAGTCGGTGTTAACCCAGAAGCTGTGGAGCAAGACGCCAACTACCGGGTTCAACGATCGGTCCTATCTGGCGAAATGTACTATAAAGCCTCTGGGCAAACCGTGGCCGCTAGAACATTAGTCTTTGATAAAGATGATTTCTTAGTGGGTGCTAGTGAGTTAAGTGACCAGGCTGAAGATGCAATCGAAATTTTAAACATGGTAATTTCGTGGCACATTAGTCGCAAGCAAATCCAAGGATTAATTAACATTTTCCCTTCGTTAGGCAGTAACATCTTAACTAGTTTTTAACAAATTAGCATCAAAATATTAAAAATAGTCATTCTTGGTTTATGTAGACTGCTATTAATGATATGATTATAGTTATCTTGTAATAAAAAGGAATGAATTAATACATGCGTAAATCTAAAATTATGGGTTTAATTATGGTTTTAGCTTCATCGCTCACATTAGCCGCTTGTCAAAATAACAATCACGAAAAGGCCCCTAAGAAGAGTAGCTTACCAGCTACCTACTTCTCATCTGCTAATTCCGAATCCACACAGAATCAAAAACAACAAATTGCCATTAATAACTTCGTAAGTTCATTAAAGAAAAACTACAAGAAGTTATTTAAGGTCTCTTATGATGAGGGGACCGATACTGCTAAGTTAGTTCCGATTAGTAAGGACCTTAAGCAGATCATTAAGTTAAGTAACCAAAACAATTCTGAAGGAATTAAGGCCTGGGATAGTTTTGTTTCGGGACTCCAAAAGACTTCCGCTAATGTGGCTAAGCAGACTAAGGACAAGAACTTTAAGATTAACATGACTGATTACAGCAATCAGGATAAGGTGCTCTACTCAGTTCAAAATGGAAAAGTACTTACAAATGCTTATAAATAATAAAAAAACTAGCCAAATGGCTAGTTTTTTTATTTACCAATTTCAGAACCAACGTTTTTTTGCTTAATGGTATAAGAATAATCCTTAGCAACTGGCTTTTTAGTATAGACCTGGACTTCGCCATAATTTTCATACGCTTTTAAGACCGGTTGCATTTTACCCTTAATCTTCATCTTACTAACCCAATAGGCGGGCAGCTGATCTACAATGTCACTCCCCTGATTAAAAGTATATGTGGTTCCTGCCTGACCATCACCCTTAAGCACCTTTTTAAACAATAGTTTGTTAGACCCAGTGCCCTTAGGTAGATACCCAGTATCGTAATCGTATTTAATTTGATGTGTTTTGGCATTGTACTTAGAATAAGAGCCGGTAATTACATATTGATTTGAGATGTAAATCAATTCACGGCTGTTTTTCAGGTTTGCACCATACCAAGTCCCATGATAAGACGTTGGGACGGTCTTAGTTATCTGCATTTTAGCGGAAGCAGAAATTGATGGAATCGATGAAATTCCCACCACTGCGGCTAAAGCAATCACTACCCACTTAAATTTCAAAGTTAGCCCCCTGTTTAAATTATTTCCAATCAAAGTTAATACCGTTATTCTACATGATGGTGATTTTAATTTAAACACTAGTAATTAAACTTTAATAATTGTATCTAATAATTGAAATATTTTTAATGTTAATGATAAAATGTAAACGTACTTTAGTTTATTAATTAATGCCATATCACCTCAAACCATTTAAAATCTCTTTATAATTAATTATAGTTGTTCAGATTAATAGATTAAAGTATAACGTCAATTACCGTTTGGTAATTGGCGTTTTTAGTTTTGATAAAAGAATCGGTTGCATTTAATCAAAACTGTGATAATATTATAGTTAATTTAATAAATATTTAATTTTAATTAATTAGGTCGTTATCTGGGCGTCAGAAAGTCGGTGGTTGCTGCGAACCGATCAGGGTAGCTGATTCGAAATACATTAAAGCACCATTTAAACCGGATAATAACTAGATCCGTTACCATCTAGTGAGATGACATTTATTATGTCAAAATGGGTGGTACCGCGGTCGTCCACATCGTCCCAATTGCATTTATTGCAATTGGGACTTTTTTGTTTTAAGGAGGAGTTAAAATGTTAAACCTGCATCATTGCGGTGGAATCGTTCGATATCAAAATGATTACTTTCATTAAATTTAGCTTAATCAAATAGAGAGGATCATTTATCATGAAAAATAAAAAACCAGAACTAACCTTAACTGAAAGCATTATTATTCTAATCGGAATCCTTGCCCTCATGGCAGTTGGAATCATTGGATTACATATCTCACCAGAAGTGCCCATCCTATTTGGCATCATGGTCTTAATTTTCTGGGCTAAGTGGCGTGGCTTTTCTTGGGATCACATTAACGAGAGTTTCATTGTTGGTATTAAATCAGGGATTTTACCACTATTTATCTTTTTATTAATTGGATCACTAATCGGACTTTGGATTGCTACCGGCATTATTCCAACCCTAATGGTTTACGGATTTCATTTAATCAACGTGAACTGGTTCCTCCCATCAGTGTTTGTAATCTGTGGTGCAATGGGCGCCGTAATTGGAAGTGCCTTTACAGTTTGTTCAACCCTCGGAATTGCATTCATGGGGATTGGTCTAACCTTAGGCGTGGATCCAGCAATGACTGCTGGTGCCATTTTATCGGGAGCCGTCTTCGGTGACAAAGCATCCCCACTCTCAGTCTCCACGAACGTAGCTGCTTCAGTCGTTCATGCTAATCTAATTGATCACATTAAAAACTTAATGTGGTCAACCATTCCAGCTAGTATCGTTGCATTTATCATGTACACGTTTTTAGGTCGGCATACCGGCCATGCTAACTTTGCTAGTGTGAACCAAACCATCAGTGTGTTACAACACCATTTTATCATTTCACCAGTTGCGCTAATTCCAGTCTTTTTATTGTTCATCTGTGCATGGATTAAGATTCCAACCATTCCGACCCTATTTATTAACCTATTGGTATCAGGAATCATGGGATTACTACGGATGCCTGGACTCAACCTCATTAAAATTAACAACGTAATTCAAAACGGATTCGTTTCACAAACCGGTGACAAGCGGGTAGATATGCTGTTGACCCGGGGTGGCATTGCTGGAATGATGGGGACCGTTGCTTTAATCTTTGTTGCCCTATCAATTGGGGGGCTCCTGATTAACCTAGGGATCATTAAAGCCATCATGGTCCCATTGACCAGTCACTTACGCTCCACCGCTTCGTTGATTATTTCGGTAATCATTACCTGTTTGGGAGTGAACTTCTTCATTGGAGAACAATTTCTTTCATTGATCTTGCCAGGTGAATCATTCGCAAAGGCATTTAAGGAGCATAATTTAGCCCCAGTTGCATTGAGCCGGGCACTAGAAGATGGTGGAACCGCATTAACGTACCTCATTCCATGGGGGGTTGCCGGAAGCTTCGTGACCGCTACTCTAGGGGTTCCAACCATTGCATACCTTCCATTTGTATTTCTAAGTTTATTTTCACCAGTCTTTTCCATTTTAAGTGCCGTAACCGGGTTTCAAATTAAGCACATTCATACCCCTGAAAAAACAACTACTAAGTAATTAAAAGCCCAACCTATCAAGATAATAATAGGTTGGGCTTTTTTAATTACTGCTATTCCATGCTAGCAATGGTGTCATCAAAACGCGTCTTGATGTAGTTTGCAGATGCCTGCAATTTTTTCTTTTCTTCATCCGTTAAATTCAATTTATCTTGTTCCACCACACCATCACGCCCCACAATTGCTGGGTATGATAAGTAGGTTTGATATTCCTCATTCCAATTGGAAACTGGTAGTTCAGCATGGGCATCACTTAAGATAACCTTGGTCAATCGAACTGCAGCAGAAGCAATCCCATAGTTGGTATAATGTTTCCCATGGTAAACGGTGTATCCACCGGCTCTTGCGACCTCATCTAAATCAGCAAGATCCACGTTGCGTTCCTTTGCAACTTCTTCTACTGGCCGGCCTAACGCCTTAACGGTCGACCAAGCGGTAAATTGGGAATTCCCATGTTCACCAAGGTTATAACCACCAACCGAACGGGGATCAATATGTAATTCCGATGAAACCGCACGGCGCATTCGTGATGAATCAAGCAACGTTCCGGTTCCCATCACCCGATGCTTAGGAAACCCAGTGAATTTTTGGTACATCATTGTAATTACATCACAAGGATTAGTAATATCGATTAATACCCCATGAAATCCCGATGCTTTCAGTTTTTCACTTACGTCGCGAACTGCATTCTTCGTAAATGGCAGTTCAATAAACCGATCGTGTTCTTTATTATCCTTTTGTAGTGAAATTTTACCAACTGCTGAAACAACTACGTCAGCATCCTTTAATGCTGAATAATCATTCACCGTAATGTTAGTATGTTCCGGTAAGTTAGAAAGCGCATCTTGAAAATCAGTCGCATCTGCTTGGACCTTGTTTTCATTAGTATCAATTAATACCAAATCATCAGCCACACCATCTACTACCATATGATGGGCAACGGCTGCACCTACGTTCCCCATTCCAATTACGCCTACTTTTCTTGTCATATGTATCCACTCCTTTGTTTAATCACAACAGTGTTCTAAGTATACCATTTCATCTAATAATTTCAACATTAAATTCTAATCTATTTTTAATTAATGAACAATCATATTTTACATTAATAATCACTGAAGCGGATTTAACTAAAAATAGCTTACTATTAACGCTAGTAAGCTATTTGATTAAGCTGGTGAAATCCATAAATTCAGCCAGAAGCACATGATTGTCATTAATTGGAATAAAAGGGCCCACCGGTACCAGTTAGCATTATTTCGTCTTAATGTAAACATTAAATCAACTAGCGTCAAAATGATACTTCCCCATTGAGCAACCATCAAGCTAGCCTGCATCAAATCATTGAATTTCCCCTCATTTACCACTAGGCTAATGCCAACCAGTGCAAATGCAATAAAAATTAGGCCCAACCAGTTAATTCCCCTTAATAGCAACGGGGAATTCCGTTGATCAGTTAGTTGCTTTCCAATGTTGGAATTAAGCAACCAGTTAACCATTAGCCCCATCGCAATTAAACAGCCAATTAACAAAAAATCAGCAATTGGCGCTGGCGGAACCTCGGGGATGTTTCCATGGGTCAAACTAGTTGGCAAACTAACTCGTAAAAAAGTCACAATTACAAAGCTTGCCCCCATATTAACGACTAAACTCAGGATATACCTACCAATAATTTTGAATTTGATGATTATCATTCCATTCTATTGCGTATTATCTTAATATGATACATTTTAGATCTATCTTTTTAATCACTGATCATTTAAAATTATTAATATATTAATAATTAACAGGAATGATCAAATGGCTAAATGGTACTTAGTTTCACAAAATCAAAGCTATCAATACGAGTTTGCAAAGCAAATTTTATGGTCACCACAAAGAAACCGTGATGGTAGTCAATCCAATTCGTACGAATGCATGCAAAACATTAAAACAGGCGACATCATTATAAATGTCCACCACCAACATATCATGGGGATCAGCATTGCAATCAGTGATTCATATGCTGCTGCTAAACCCGCTGAATTTCACAAATATATCTGGGGGCAAGCGGGTTGGCAAGTTGATTTAAAAATGCATCATTTAAAAATCCCCCTCGCTCCGGAACGGGAATTTTTTGCTAACCCTAACCACAAACGAGCTGATCATGATGCCTTTAACAAACATGGTAACATTAATCAAGCCTACCTTTTTGAATTAAGCCCCAGTGAAATTTCCCACATTAAGGATTTAGTTTTGGCATTCTTATTAGATTTTTAACCCAAAATAACCGGTAACCATTTAATCACAAATGGTTACCGGCTATTTTTCAATTAGACCTATCAATAGTGATCCTACCAAGTACTATTCTTAATTATTCGGTCGTAGCGATTTACCTTTGATCGCTGTTTATGATTTCCATAGTAATGCTTCTTCAAATTACTTACGGTTGTATGGTGGGTAAGCACTTTAGCTCCAGCAACTCCACCATTTTTAGTCGGTTCCAAAGAATGATAAGTCACTAGATTACCATGCACCTTAAAATAGGTATCAGCAGTCCCATCACCATTAACCGTTAGCCAATGATCACCGCGGAGCTTTTTAGTAAACTTGGTCTTGTTATAGTAACTCCAAAAGTGAATAAATTGATTATTCATGTAACCATATTTTTGTTTTAACGCAACCATAATGCCAATCTTTTTAGTGGTAACACGATCAGTCCCGTTTGCTGATGCAATCACATCATTATTGGTTAATCCGGTCAATGGAAGCCCCACCAACAAAAGCGCAATCAACGTTAATCGCCCCATATTATTATTCAAGTCTTCCGCCCCCAGTCTAGTTACCAAAAATTCTAGGCGTTCAATCGCTAACTGTCAATTAAAAATTATAACTCAGGTAACCGATAGTGATAACTATCATGCCAATTGCCATCAATGATAATCGTAGGAATTCCACGGACGCCAGCGCTTTTTAATTCGAGGGTCGTATTTATAATGTCGGAATCATCATTGTGCGTTACGACCCCATATTCAGATTGTAAATATTTGGGAACTGCTTCTACTGAATAGCGTTTGAAATCATTTTGATTTTGAATTAATTTTTTTACAAATTCAAAAGCCATCTCCGGATGCTTAAAATCAATGAATTGGTGAGCAATGTTGCCAATTAGCAACGCCGGTTTATTAACAGTCCAAAACTTGATGTGCAAAGCTAACCGTCCAGCATCCATGGCGCTTTGAATCGTTTTGAAATTGCGGCGCCACCACTGTTTACAATAACGACAACTTAAATTCATCACCACCGTTAGTTGGTGCGGTGCATTTGGATTGCCTAAATTCAACGTGTCATGATCATTAATTGGTATTTCAGCCATGTTTATGCCTCCCTATTCCTCTGCCACCGTAAATCTAGCCATATGGTGAGCAGGTTTTTCAACCTCATCAATCACGGCTTTGCCTAACGTTGCATATGAAATCCGTGATTGCCCAGCACTATTCCGTAAGACATGGTTCGCTCCCACTTGATATTTAGTTACCGGACCTTCATAAACATCAATTGCCGGTGAAATACCCAGCCAATTCACGTCTTTAATTGTCCGTAAAAAAAGATACTCGTTCAATTGTTCATTGAATAACGGTAGGTACGGATTCATCATGGGCACGTTTTTTAAGTCCTGCATTAACAAGTGTTCATAACGATGCCCCGTCAACAGACTATTAGCACCCAAGATAAAAATTAATTTTGGTGCATGCGTTTCACGAAACATCGCCACTAACTTAGTGGCTAAATCAACTTGTCGATATGCTTGCTCCGGTTTCGGTAAATAGGCATCAATAATTACATCAAAATGTTCTAATTGTTCCTTAATTAGTTCCATTGGATCACCAGCAATTAACGGTGTGGTCTGCCCAAATAATTGAATTGCCTTATCAGCATCATCATCAATTGCCGTCATTTGATTCCCGGTTTGGGTTCCCTGGCGCATGATTGCATTTCCCGTTAGGGTGGTTGCCCCCATCACTGCAATGTTCATTGTTATCGCTCCTTCATATTATTTGCAATTAAAAATAAATTATAAATAATAAATAATGTATTTTTTATAATTAAAAATAAAAAAGAAAGAATTTATTATTAAATTCCTTCTTTAGTTCAAAAGCAGCCGAACTACTTTTGTCCTCGTTGATAAGAACCATTATAGGCCTTAAAATCATGATCATGTAGCTGCTTAGCAGCGTCACTTAGCCAATTGGTATTTCTGAGTAATGCCCGGCCCTCAAGAATTAAATCAGCCTGATGATTTTGTAAAATATATTCACATAGTCCAGGATTATCTAATAACCCCACCGTCGATACTGGAATCGAAACCGCAGCTTTCAATTCAGTGGCAAACGGAGTTTGATAGCCATCATGAACCGGCAAATTTGGGGCTTTATTAATCAGACCACCCGTGGAGACATCGATTAAATCAATCCCATCAGCTTCAAGCCACTTGCCAACTTGTTTCCAATCATCGATTGTGTTCTGCACTCCGGTCTCATCATAGTCAGTCAGAGACAAGCGAATCCATAACGAGCCGTTAAATCGTGCTCTGATTTCAGTAACGATTTCATGAACTAACCGGTAGCGATTTTTAAGTGAGCCACCATATTCATCGGTCCGGTGATTGGTCAAGGCAGAAAGAAATTGATCTAATAGGTAGCCATGTGCCCCATGAATTTCAAGCATATCAACCCCGGCCCGCTGTGCCCGCTCAGCAGCCTTCACAAACGCAGCTTTAATTTCCTTAATTTCAGGGCGGTCTAATTCATGTGGTTTGGAATAGTCAGCGCTGTATTGCAGTAGACTGGGTGCAGAAACAATTTCAGCATCCTCAGCCTTCCGTCCAGCATGGTTTAATTGCACCCCGACCTTCGTACCAAACGAATGCAGCCAATCCACTAATTCTGATAACTTATCAGCCTGTTCTTCATTCCAAAGCCCCAGGTCCCTGTCCGAAATTCTGCCATTTGGTAACACAGCGGTGGCTTCAGTAATCACCATCCCCACCTTTGCAAGTGCTCTGGCGCCATAGTGAACGAAGTGAAACGGTTCTAACACTCCATCCCTTTTTTGAACAGAATACATGCACATTGGTGACATTACTACCCGGTTATTCAACTCTAGATTAGCAATCTTTACTGGTGATAATAATAAACTCAATCGTATCAGTCCTTTCAAATCCTTACTAAAGTATAGCAAAGGCGAATTATAATTGCTAACATTTAAATAGATTAAAATAAAGGACAGTCAAAGGGACAGTCAATTGCTAGAGAGCAATATACATAATTATTAAACTGATTCTATACTAAATAATGGTACAGCAAATCCTTAGGTTTTGTGAGATAATATCATTTAAAATGGGATTTTTTAATTTGTCTAATTATTCAAAAAGGTATTCAAAAAAATTCAAAGATAGCATCGTAAAGATGCATAATGACGAAAATCGTTCTATGATCTAAATTTCAAGAGAATATGGTATGACCGTAAACTCTATTGCTAAATGATTCAAGGATCAAAAAGTAATTTCAACTGAAGACGGTAACGTCACGAATGCAGAATTTAGAGCCCTTAAAAAGCAATTAGCGCAAGTTGAAGCGGAACGTGATATTTTAAAAGTTGCTGCGATAATTCTTGGCAAAAAATAACCAGAGTTAAAGGACTGAAGCTAATTGAGCAGCTCCAAAAGAATGGTTATCGCATTACTAGCATTTTGAGAGCAATCGGGCTGCCGCGGCGAACCTACTATAACTGGAAGCATTATCAGGCGAGTAGTCGCCGCAAGAAAGACGAAGTAATTAAGCCTAAAATTAATGAAATTTGGCAAAATAACTATAAAGTTTATGGCGCACCGCATTTACGTGTTTCCCTGAGGACAACTTGTGGAATCAAGATTGGGACGTGGAGAGTAAAACGATTAATGAATGAATTAAATATTCACTCGTTAATGATTAGACGGTTTAAGAAACAAGGTACGCAAGTTGATTATGCCCAAACGACCTAATTTAATTAAAAAGTTAACCCGTTCTAAATCAGTTTGGCGAGCAGATATTACTTATCTAGAGCTTAAACCAGGAACATGGGTTTATTTAGGTACGGCCTTTGATGACCAGTCTTCTAACGTGTTAGCTTACAAAATTTCTAAGTCAATGACGAGTGAGTTAGTTAAATCAACTATTATTGATGCACTTAGGGACAAAAAATATTTACATTCAGATATGGGCAGTCAATATACGATTTCTCAATTTGAGAAGGTCCTTAAAGTCAATCATATCCGCCAATCTTATTCTAAGAAGGGCAATCCATACGATAGTCCCATTGAAGCCATTTCAATCGTTACTCAAACGTGAGTTTGCCCTTTTGACCCGTTTCAATAGTTATGAATATGTAGTAGTTAGAACATCGAACTATATTCACTGGTACAATACGAATCGAATCAGCATTAAAGTTTAATTATTTTTGTGCCATAACTTTAAATAAGAGCACGGAGGCTTTTTTTGTTGTATTTTTCTTTATAGGCGAAATAAATAATTCGACATAGTGCCGACCATTTATTTCCATATTAGAAGCTATTCCTATAACTCTTTTTGAATCATTATCCAAATATTTGAAGTCCATAATTGAAATGCTCCTTTTTTATATATAATTTAATTACTCCACGAAGGGAGGTGAAAATATGACATCTGAAGAATTTGATACAAAACTCGATAAGTACTACAAAGAATCACATGATGAATTAAAAGATGAATTTAAGCAAAAGTTAGCAGAACTAGAAAAAATTCACTTTCTAATTTTGATGAATACAGTTCAGAAGCTATAAACACGCAAATAGCAAAACAGTTTTCTAAACTTTCAGATGCATCGTATCAAGCTACCAATATTGAAGCTGAATTCAAGTTCAAACTATTAAAAGAAATCATGAAGAAGTTCTTAGTTGATTAAATTGTTAAATGCACTTTTAACAATTTAATTTGTACTTTCATCGATAGCCCTAGCGATGTTTTCGTTAGAGCTTTTTTATCTAAATATTTAACAATTTCAAGAATTGCCAATGATCTTTCAGCCTCTTTATCAGCGTCATATGCAATACTTTCTCTTCTTAATTTTTTAATTTCATTTTCTAGAATGCTTTTGTATTCCATTCAATTAACCTCCTTTCAATGAATTAGCTGAACGTTTAGTTTTCAAAGAGCGATTGCGATTGCCTATGTTATCATACCATTCCCTTTTGGCAACGATTGGTTAAAAATAAATAAGCGGTTAAAATCTTCGCTTGAAAGATTTAAAGAATTCAATAGTTTGCCAATAGTTGTTGCTGACATTCCTCTCTTACCATTCATAAAATGACAAACCGTTGATACATTAACTCCCATCAATGAATCCAATTCAGCATTGGATAAATTCTTCTTTTTCATTATTGCTTTTAATTCATCACTTTTAGGAACCATCCGTTCTTCTGAATTCATTTGTAATCACCTCTTTTTCTTGATTACAAATTATATTATATACCCTTTTGACAAAAGGCAATATTTTTTGTTGCAAAAAGGCAAAAAATATTGTGAAAATTGCCAATAGGCAATAAAATATAATAAATAAATGTGATAGGAGGCTACGTTATGGAATTTGGTGAAAAGCTGAAACAGCTTAGAAAAGACAATGGATATGGGGTTAATCAATTAGCTATCCAGTCTGGCGTAAGTGCCTCTCAAATATCTAGAATTGAAAATAACAAAAGAAAGCCTAAAATTGATACTCTTAGAAAATTGGCTAAAGGTTTAAGAATTCCAGAAGGTGATATGTTCAAACTTGCAGGAATTAGTAATGATGAACAACTAAACGACAAATTATCATTTGATATTGAAGAAGCCTTAGATAATGATGACTATATGACCTATGGTGGTCGTCCACTTACTGATGATGAAAAGAAGTTGCTAACCAAGATACTGCGAGATGATTAAATGGTTGATGAATTGATACAAGCTATGCTTGACTATGCATGGAATCACAAGATTGGATTTGCGCTTTCTAGAGAGCCAAACAATCAAATGCGATCACTGGCATTTGCAGAAAGTAACCTAATTTTTATTAACTTGAATTGGCACAATCATCAGGAATTGCAATTCTTCATATCCCATGAAATTGGGCATGTATTGAACAGCAACAACTATGCCCTGTATCAATTATAAATCTGCTAAATATTCGCTTAAATAAGAACATGATGCTGATATCAAGGGCGTAGACATACTTCTGCCAGAATATTTTAAATTGCTTGGCGATGACTATTCATCAGATAATATTGATCCAATCATGAAGCAACTATGCATCCCCACTGAATGCGCTGAAGAAGTTGCTAGGATAGCTAAAAATAAAATTTGGTACGAATAAGGAGAAAAAATGAAAATATCATCAGTAAGAATAGATAATTTTAGACAATTAAAAAACATAGAAGATTTTGATATAGGAAATAAATTAACAGTAATATCTGGCCCAAATGGTATTGGAAAATCAAGTATATTATCGTTAATTTCTTCTTCATGCGGAACAAAGGACAAGAGAATTGAAAATGTAGATTTTCAACCAGATTTTAATGACTATTTTTATATTTCTAAAAATGAAAATTATAAAGATTATCGAGTATTTATAAGTTTTACTGAAGAAAATGTTACATTCAAAAAGAAAATTAGAGTTAAAAATGATAGTGGTTCTAAAAGAGGTATAAGAGTACTACCTCAAACATATAAAATGAATGATGATGAAACAATAAAAGCTGCTGGAGAAAATTTATATAATAATCTAGGAATTGGTGCGACAGCAAGGGTTCCTTTACCATCGATATATCTAAGTATGTCAAGACTTTTCCCATTAGGTGAAAGTAATATAACTATAAAAGACATTAATCCTAGAAATAAAATTATGAAGGATGGCTTATCTAATGATTACAGAGATTTATATAACTCTGTAATCCCAAATTCAATAAACAGTGATGCTAGTATGGATTTCATAACAAAAGAGGCTACACAAAAAACTAAGTTAAATATGAAGATAAATAATACAATTGCCAATACACAGTCTGTAGGGCAAGATAATCTATCTTACATCATTTCAGCAATAATTAGTTTTTATAACTTAAAAATGCAAAAGGGAGATGAGTATAAAGGAGGAGTTCTTTGCATTGATGAAATAGATTCATCACTTCATCCTGGAGCTTTGGATTCTTTAATTTCCTTACTAATCGAGATATCTGATAAACTTAATTTACAAATAATACTAACAACACATTCTTTATTGGTACTAAAAAAAATAATCGAACTACAGAATGAGAATAGTGACGATTATAAATTAGTTTATTTTTCTGATACCTCTTTACCAAGTTTATCTAAATACACTGATTACGAGTTGCTTAAATCTGATCTATTTGATAAAAGCACTTTTGAAAGGCCACCACTAAAGGTATACTGTGAGGATTCTTTTGGAGCGGAAGTTTTTGGAATATTCTTCGACATAATTAATAAAGTTGATCCAAAATTATTATCTGAAAACGAAATTCTTCAAAGAACGAAATTGGATATTTTTCCATTGGGTCTTGGTAAAGAACAACTTAAGAACATGCGAAAAAGCGATAAGTATTTTAAAAAAGTATTAATTGTTCTTGATGGTGATGCGAGATTAAAAAACGGAAAGGGATATAATAACATATTGGACGTTAATGATACACAAATGTATCCAAATGATGAAAATACATGTAATCCGCATGCTAATAATATATTATATTTACCATCTTTTTTACCTCCAGAGTTATTTTTATTCGAATTGGTAAAAGACTATGTTGACAACCCAATTAAACACACGCAATTTTGGAATACAGTTAAAAGTAATAGTGACACTGCTTTATTAAATATAAGTCATGTGAAAAAAGATCTTCATATAGATGATGAAAACGTTAGCTTCAAACCGAGTGGAAAAAATAATGGAGGATTAATTAACAGAAGTATCTATTTACATGAAAACAAAGATTTTCAAAAAAATATAATTAATTTTGTTAAAAAGACAAGCATTTTAGTTGATTACTATAAAAATTCTAAAGATGGAAAAAATCAAATTAATGAATATTATAAACATTTAATAATTGCAATAAAAGATTCTTCAAATAAAAAAGTTTCAGATTTTTTTAATTAGTGGCCAAGCTTATATTCATCATGTATAATCGTGGTTAAGGAGGTGTCTTATTATGCCAAGTACAATGTCACCATTAAGATATCCAGGTGGTAAAACGCAATTATACAGCTTTATATGCAATTCACTAGAGCAGAATAATGTTGATGGGACTTATATTGAGCCGTTTGCTGGTGGGGCTGGATTGCCAATTAAATTATTGGTTAACAATAAAGTTAAAAGAGTATGGATCAATGATTTTGATAAGTCTATTTATTCTATTTGGTATTCAATATTACATTATCCAAGTGACTTGAAAAATTTAATTAATTCTGTTCCTTTTGACTATTCAGGAAGTAGTCATAGTGATGATGACAATCTAAAATATTGGAATGAAATTAAATTATTACACGATAAAAAAAAGAGTAACCCTTTGTCCATATTAAATGCATTTTCCACGCTAATGCTAAATAGATTAAATGTTAGTGGTATTATCAATGGGGGCCCAATTGGCGGGAAGTTACAAAATAAAACTAAGATATATGTAAGATTTAATAAGAAAACCTTATGCAAAAAGATTGACGTTATAAATAAATTGAAAGATAGAATAAAGTTAACCAATCTTGATGCTATAAAAATGATTAGCAGCATTCCTAATGAAGTTAGTAATAAATCTAATACCTTTATATTTTTTGATCCCCCTTACTTTAAGCAAGGAAAAAATTTATACATGTCTTTCTTCAATTACAATGATCATAAAACATTAGCCAGTAAAATAATGAGACAAGATTATGAGTTAAATTGGATCGTAACGTATGATAAATCTGATGAAATTTCAATTTTATATAAAAATCTAAAAAATAAATATGAGTATTTTATTTCCTACTCTGCTAATAATAAAAATAGAGGTAAAGCTCCTGAATTCTTATTTGCTAGTGAAAATACTAAAATTGAATCTTACGAAAATATAATCCTCGAATAGCATTAAGTCCAAATCCTGATGACTATAAAAGCTGTACATATAAGGTGGTAACCAAATGAATGCTAGTAAAATTGATGCATTAATAGAAAAGTCTGATAATCCAGCAAAAATGAAGAAAATCATTGATCAACTAAACGCAACTGGTTTCAACGATGCCTTCATGACTGGTCGTGAAATTAAGGAATTACCTAAGCTAATGGCTGATGATGAAGTAATCAAATACGCTACATCAGGTATGATTGGCTATAAAGGTGACAGTGTGCTAGTCGTAGTTACTAACGAACTTGTATTGTTCGAAAATAAAAAGCTATTGTTTGGATCATCGAATACTGACATCCCCCTATCAGCAATCAATGGAGTATCATACGACACTGGAATGATATTCGGTAAGGTTTCGTTCATGAATGGAATGGGTTCAATTACCATCAAGCAAATTCAAAAAACTAACACTGAACCTTTATCAAGTGCCATTAAGCAAGCTGTCAATGCTGCTAAGAATGGAATCACTAATGAAGTTCATTCTGAAATGAAACAAGCTGATGCCCCTATTTCTGCTAATAAGCTACGTGAAATGAAGCAATTAGCTGATGATGGGATCATTAGTAATGAAGAATTCGAAGCTGCTAAGAAGAAATATTTAGGGCTGTAATATGTAAAAAGAGGAAGTTGACTATTATGTTATCCTCCTCTTCTTAATTTGTATTTTATTTACTACTCAAATAATCATCGACTTCATGTCTATCGAAGTACATAATCGTGCCAAACACCATGTGCGTTTTTAGCCCGTCAGCAATCATCTTAGTGACGGTTGCATAACTAGGTTGCATAACTAGTACTTAGGTATTCAGCTAGTGCATTCTTACCCCTAATCCAACGGCTGTAAGCTTTACCATTTTGGTAAGCCTGTTCAACAACTTCTTGAATAATTTCATAGTCATGTCTTTTAATATCTTCTGCACTCTGTTTAGTCAACATTACTTCCATAGCAATATCATCTCCTATGAATTCAAATAATTAAAATAGATTGCTCCCCAGCAAATTTAATTTATATATACACAATATAATTGATTTGGAAGTAAAAGCACTTTAAAATAATAATTAAAGAACATAGGTTTGCATTTTATTTCTTTTTGTTGCTACCTGGCACAAAGGAGATAATTACTATGGAAAGCATTAAGCAGTATAGAACAAGTGATGGGAAGAAGAAGTATTATTTTAGAATTTATTTTGGTATTAAACCCCAAACTGGTAATAAGATGAATACCACAAGACGTGGCTTTAATACTAAAAAAGAGGCTAAAATAGCAATATGCACTGCACCCCTAAGTTTGTACAAAACTTAGGGGTGTTTTTGTATGTTTAAATATAGTTTAGAGGAAAAATTAACGATGATAACTCAATACCTTCACGGTATTGGTTCAACAACAATTGCTAAACAGTTTGGAGTAAAGGGCAGTGCTACAATTCTATATTGGGTCAAAAATTATAAGAAATATGGAATTGATGGCCTGAAAACATCAATAGATAAACAAATATACACTGTTAAAGACCGGATAAATATATTAAACTGGATGAAAATAACTAAATCATCCTATCCGGAAACAGATAATCATTTTAGCATAAGGTCCCCTTCTTTAATTTGGACTTGGCAAATAAATTTTGAGCTATATGGGATTGATGGTTTAGCGACCCGAAGGGACCGAGTGAAAATGGCCAAATGAAAAGTTAAAAAAATTAGAAGAAGAAAACTTAATGCTCAAGATCGAAAATGACTTCTTAAAAAAATTGAACGCCTTAGACGACGAAGAGAACCAAAAGAAACCATAACAATTATCGACGTACTAAGGCTAAAATACCATGCTAGTATGTCACACTAGTGCTTAAAACAATTAAGATTCCTAGAAGTACTTATTACTATCTAAAATCAAAGATAGGTAAACCCGATAAGCATAGTAAAATCACGAAAGTGATTGGAGACATCAAACGAGCCAATAAATCATATGGATATCGACGAGTATGTTTAGAATTAGCTAATCATGGATACCAAGTAAATCACAAGCTGGTTTTAAAAATCATGAAATCTAATCATTGGTTATCAACAGCTTACTCACGTAAGCTACGGAAGTATAATTCATACAAGGGGCAAGTGGGTAAAATCAGTAAGAACTTGATTAACCGTAAATTTAAAACTGATCGTCCTTACCAGAAATTAACCACTGATATTAGTGAATTTAGATATGGAAGTTTAGATACTGACCATCGAATTTATCTATCACCAATTATGGATTTGTATTCAGGAGAAATTATTTCTTTCAATATCAGCGATCACCCTACGGTTGAATGTGTTATGAAACCACTAGAAGATGTAATTGAACGAATTAAAGGACTTAAATACAGAACTACTATCCATAGTGATCAAGGAATTCAATATCAAAGTCATGTTTGGCAACATACTTTGACAACTAATAATATCTTCCAAAGTATGTCCCGAAAGGGAAACTGCTTAGATAATTCGCCAATGGAATCATTCTTTCATATTATGAAAGCAGAAGCAATTGAGACTGCATATGATTCTAAGGAAAATTTAGTATCAGCAATGAAGTTATGGATTGATTATTATAATAATCATCAGATTAAAATAAAACTAGGCGGAAAGTCTCCGATTCAATACCGGGAACTTTCCGCCTAAGAAAAACAATATATTAATGTACAAACTTTAGGGTGCACATCAATATCAAGATTAGAATTACAGCTTGAAAATGGCAATATAAAAAAAGAAAAGCCACTAACGTTTGAACAGGTGTACCGTTAATTTTTAGAATCTTATAAATTAACGGTTAGGCAAGCAACATCAAAAGCTTTTGAAGATAATATTAGAATTTGTGCTTTGAAAAAATTTGGTAATAAACGCATTAAAACGATTACTCTAATGGATCTTCAATCAATTATTAACAAGCTATCTACTAAATATGCTAGATATAAGATTAGAGCAAATAATATTGGAAAGGTGTTTGATCGCGCTTTTCGAAACGGCTATATTGAAGATAACCACTTTACTAGATTAACTTTTCCAAAAGGTAAAGTGAAGATTGATAAGCCAGAATATTTCTATACAAAAGATGAACTAAATGAATTTCTAAACACATCATATCTTAAAAACGAAAAACATTTGGTTTGTCTAACATTTTTTAGATTGCTAGGTTTTTCTGGAATGAGACGTGGTGAAGCATTAGCATTGAAATGAAGTGATATTGATTTTACAAAAAGTGAAGTCAATATCAATAAAACCATGTCGAGAGATGCCATGAATTACCCTACTATCAACCCGCCTAAATCTAAAAGTGGCAATCGAGTTGTGCAAATGAATCGTAGAACGATGCTTTTATTGAAAAAATGGCAACTGAAACAAAGAATCGCCTTATTGTCTGATGGACTTAATGCAAAGAGTAGTAATGCATTTGTATTTTCTACGAATGGTAAAAGTATGTATACTGCCAGAACCGTTAGGTACTGGCAGCAATCTATTTATAAACATAATCCATCTTTAAAACGTATAACGATCCACGGATTTAGACACACCCACGCATCTATGCTTTTTTCAGCAGGAATTTCCGTTAAGGAAGTACAAGTGAGATTGGGTCATGCTAATCCGCAAATCACATTAGGAGTTTATACTCATGTTACTAAGGAGTAAAATGTTAATGCAGTTAAAAAATTAACTAAATTTGCTGATTTCTAAGCAAGGATAGTCAACGTATCATCTGCACCCACAAAATGCCTTGTCATCACCGATATTAAAGCGTTTCTACAAATTAATGTATTCAATAATACACCATGGTGACATTACTACCCGGTTATTCAACTCTAGATTAGCAATCTTTACTGGTGATAATAATAAACTCAATCATATCAGTCCTTTCAAATCCTTACTAAAGTATAGCAAACACTTAAATTAATTCCTAATGATTGAGCTAGAATTTAATCCTTCCAATAGGATAATCCAGAAATCGAATTAATAATGTAGTAAATATATTTGCCAACGTTCGCAAAGTTTCCTTGAATGAGCGCTTTCAATAATTGAACAATGTTATAAAGCCCCCAAAATTGCCATTGCACCCTTAGCTTTAAGGCGTTAAACGCGTTTGCGATTAACGATAAGGCAAACACGAGGGTCGTTGTATAAAATAGCCAATCATGTTGGGTAAACGCAATCGCATTTGTAAAGTAACTAAACCCAAATGAACAAACAATTAATGAAGTAATAATCAAGCCACCCTTCATTCCAGTGGGGGCCTTCCGAGCTTTATATTGATCTGAATTCATCCACACCTTAATCGCCCAGGCCTGAATAATGAATGTCACCGGGTAGGTAAAAATGGCACCCTTATTGCCAAGCAGGTAATCAATGGTCCCGCTTAGAATGACACCGGCTAGCCCGATCCAATTGCCCAGATTATTCATCCGAGCGGTTAATCGATCTGAATATAACGATAGGACAGATGAGCCAACACTAATTAACCCGAATGGCACTAACGGACTGATGCCACCCCAATGGGTTACTTCATCCAGGGTTTCAAATAGGTACCCGGATAAAAACGCACTTAGCAATACAATAATGACCCCTACCAGGTCAAATACCCGCGATTTAGCAATCGCCTTTAACATAATCAACATCTCCTGTTGTTTTTTTAGAGCCGTATTCGGAAGCAACGCTCTTGATTGGTATTATAACGCGATTATTCCCCGTTTCAATCGTTTTGGATAAATAATTAATGGTGATAATTGTTGAAAAAGAAGCAATGACCGCGGGTTAAATCGGCAATTGACGCCATATTTTGCAAAAACGCAAAACACATATGTTTTAACACTTTAATTTAAAATATCGGTAGGTTAACTTAAAAAATTAGATTAAGATTAAAAATAAAGTACCAATTTGAAATTATTTAGTGTACAATTTAGTCAAGGCATGCGAAGGGGAATTTACATATGCCAAAGGGGACTAGTTATCAAACTAGTCCTTTTTTAATGTTAAATTGATAATCAAACATTAATCAAGATATAATGTAAGTAATAAATAATGATTAAAGAAGGTGGTTCAATGCGGAATAAAATTATATCACTAACTCTAATTACCATAATAATTAACCTTGGCTTGTTTGGGAATGAACTTTTCAATTCTAGACGAGCAATTATCGATGTTCATGCTATGATCAATAAAAATATCACCGAACCACAACGAAAACGGATTAATAATTATAATCAGATTTACAACCTCAATGCCAATTTAAGTAACGGTAATTATCAAAATGGCACCACGGTTATTTATGATCCTAGTAACACTAGCGTTCAACACAAACACTTCCCCACTAACGAGACCGATACCAAAAATTCCATTCACCGTATTAATCCCGGGGCTGTGGGTAAAATTATTCATCGCAAGGTTAGTAATTGGCGAGTAATCTATTACCGAGTCAAGTTCAGTGGCTATAAGCAGGCACTATGGATAATTGCAGGTAGCTTAAAGCTACCCAGCGAACTAAGCGCAAATAACCGCCCAGACATACTAATCGCCAATGACTCCATTAATAAATCCACTGGCCTACAATACATCAACTACATTCGATCAAGACATCATCTTAGGCCATTAAAATGGAACGTTCACCTAGCAACACTAGCTAAATTAAGGAATCAGCAGGGCTATACAGATCAAAAGCATTTTAACCACTTCACTGAAAATGGCAAGTGGAAGGTGGATTTACTGTGTAAACAGCTCCACTATAATAACCATGTGCTAGGTGAAAACATTGCTTTTGCTTACGCTATGAACGACACTAAGACCAACTTAATCAATGCCATCAACCTATTTACATACGATGATTCAGTTGGTGAACACTGGGGGCATCGATATAACATTTTGCGCAGCGATATTACGCAGATTGGAATTGCGGAATGTACCCATAAGTCAAGGGCATACACTGCAATGGAGATGGAATAAATTAGATGAAACTACAAATGAAAATAAATGGGCAGCTAGTTCCCAAAATCACCGAAGATTTCGATTTCAACATTCCGAATGAGAATCCAGCACTAACAATTATGACTTATAATTATTTAATTATCGTTGTGACTGAAGATGATGACTACGCAAACGATCTCATCTGCGACATTGTTCCGAACTTAATGAGCTTGAGCCCTACTTATCATTATCGTGATTTTTACACGTTAATGGACGTTGACCTAGTGGATGGTGTCATCTACTTTCAAAGCGATGGTGAAAATTTGATTGAATCGGATATTGAAAAACTAACTTCATTAACTGAGTCTTTTTTAGGATAATTGATTTCTTCCTAACCATTAGTAAATATTATAATTGTAATTAACCGTCGATAGCATTAAAATTAAACCACTAAATAATTATTGAGGTGTTACGATGAAATTAAATAAAATAGCAATGGTGGTTACAATTACCATTCCATTAGCCTTGTTTTCAGCTACTGCTAGCTCTACAAATGCGAGCGCTGCTAAGATCAATAATGCTAAGTACCAGAATTATGCATTAGCTAGCGTCAGAGAAATCAAAGCCGGAACCTATTTTAAGGCTAAAACTAACCAAATCACCGCCTATAAAGCCACCTTTATGGCTGACGAACCGGTTGCATCATTTGGCGGTGCTCAAACGGTTAAATTATCAAGTCGTAAGTTACCAGCTAACCAAAAAGTAGTCGTTAAAATTAGTAAGGAATCAGTTAACAGTTTGCTAAAGAGCAAGCGCAAGTATAAGGCCGCCAAGAACGCCACTTTCTATCATATTAAGAAGGTCGGTTGGGTCAAAGCATCATCATTAAGTAAATAATCTAAATAAAGTGGTTAGGTAATGTCATTTATCTAACCACTTTATTTTGATATCTTTATCGTTGCTTTTGGAATTAATTAGCGGTATATTCATAGTGTAAATATTATTTTACATATTGATTGGAGGCATTCATATGGCTGAAGACGTATTATTTAATCCTGGAAACGCAATTGCTTCAAACATCGATCCTGCTGAAATTATCAGGACTGCTCAATTAACATCTGACAAACGGACTACTAATGAAAAAGTGGTCATGGTAAAGGATGAAAATGGGAAGCACCTGTTGTTCGAAGTTGGCGATAAGGAAAGTGACCCTAAAAAGGGTAAACATTACAAAATTGAACAAGAATTTTAAAATAAGGGCTAGTAATTAAATTACTAGCCCTTATTTTCTCCAATAATCGTTTCAACAACGCGCTCAATCGATGGAATAATCGGTGAATCAGCTTTAATTCCAGTTTGGGCAAAGCGCTCTGCCCACCAATTCCGTCTAATCATTTGAACCTTGATCAATAACTGCTGTCCTGATTCGGTTAAACTAACCTCAAGTGCCTTCCCAGGACGTGGTTGTTTAACTACCCATCCATTTTGATCCAGTTTTTTAATCTGTCGAGCAACCATCCCCTTGTCCAAAACTAATTCACGCGCAATTTGACTCTGGTTAATATGTCGGTGGTCATTAATCGTTAGTAGAATACAAGCAGCAGTTGGATTTAAATCCAGTTGTTCGAATTGTTTTCCGGTATCTTTATAATATTGCCGATGCAAAATTGAAATATCTTGTGCTAAATATCCTAAATCTTTCATAAGAATCCGGTTCCTTCCATCAATCTTTTTCAATAGTGTTGACAATGCAACACATTAGTGACTATAATTGAGTCAATTTATCGGTGTTGCATTGTCAACACCCATTACCTTCAAGAGTAAGTATACCATAACATTGAAATGGGGTTTTTATAATGACAAAGGAATTAACGGGTTCAAAAGCGCTGATCCAAAGTATGGTCAATCAGGGAATTAAGTACGTATTCGGAATTCCAGGTGCTAAGGTGGATCAACTATTTGAGGACTTACAGCATAGTGATAATCCAAATGCACCTCAGTTAATCGTTACTAGACATGAACAAAATGCTGCTTTCATCGCTGCTGGCATTGGTCGTTTAACTGGCGAACCTGGGGTAGTTGCAGTTACTTCGGGCCCTGGGGTTTCCAACCTAGCCACCGCCCTCATTACCGCCACTGCCGAGGGAGATCCAGTAATCGCACTGGGGGGCCAAGTGCAACGGGATGATGTATTGCGTGCGACCCATCAAAGTATCGATAGTGCCCTACTATTGAATCAAGCAACCAAGATTAGCCAGGAGGTTGAAAATCCGAATAATCTCTCAGAAGCGTTTGCAAATGCTTATATGACTACTAAATCGCCTAAAAACGGCGCTGCATTTTTATCATTACCACAGGATATTTTAGGTGAAAAAGTGGATCGTCCCGTAATTAACCGCCTTCCACAAATTACCAATGGTAGTGCTGATCGCACCCGCATCAAACAAATTGCTGAAATGCTCTTAAACGCACAAAGACCGGTTATTCTAGCTGGGATGCGAGCATCAACCGAAGAGGTTAGCGATGCCATTCATAAATTACTGGATCTTTTTTCAATTCCCGTTGTGGAAACCTTCCAGGGCTCTGGGGTCATTTCTCGCGACTTAGAAAGTAACTACTACGGCCGCGTTGGACTATTCGATAACCAAATTGGTGATACCGTTTTAAAGCAGAGCGACTTAGTCCTTGCAATTGGCTATGATCCAATTGAATATGAGGCTCGCAATTGGCATAATGATGGGACTAAAATTATTAATGTCGATACCATTACTCCCGAAATTACTAATGATTACCAACCCCAAGTCATTGTGAATGCTGACGTTGCCCAAACCCTTTATGAATTAGCATCATTCATTCCTGAAGATTCAGTTTTACCAGATGCTGCGAGGGAAAAATTACTGCAATTAAAGGAACATTTTGATCAATCCACAGAAGTTCCTGAACAAAAAGAGGGTGAAGAACTCCATCCATTAGCAATCATTAATGCATTACAAGAATCGGTTAATGATGATACCACAATCACCGTTGATATCGGGAGCCACTATATTTGGATGGCTCGTTTCTTTAGGGTGTATAAACCCCGTCATTTATTATTCAGTAATGGAATGCAAACACTAGGAGTAGCATTACCATGGGCAATCGCTGCTGCTTTAACCCGCTCTGAACAACATGTCATTTCAATTTCAGGTGACGGTGGCTTCCTATTTTCTGGCCAGGAGTTAGAAACTGCTGTGCGTCTAAACCTACCAATCATTCAAATTATTTGGGTTGATGGATACTACGACATGGTGAAGTTCCAAGAAGTTGCTAAGTATGGCCACGATGCTGGGGTTAAGTTTGGTTATGTTGATAATGTTAAGTATGCTGAAAGCTTTGGCGCTAAGGGCTTTAGAGTCAAGACCGTTGAGGAATTTAGTGCTGCTCTGCATCAAGCAAAACAAACTGATGGTCCTTCCATCATCGAAGTTCCAGTTGATTATAAGGATAACATTAAGTTAAAAACCCAGTTAATTCCAAACGAACTAAACTAAGCTTCAAATATAAAAAAGGTAGTAGGTCAATTGGCAATGCCAATTAACCTACTACCTTTTAATTTAAGACTTAATTTTAAAGTTATCATCAGGATTAAAATTATGGATCAAACTGGGCCAAACCCACTTATCAGCATACTTAACCACAATTCCATTAGTGAAGAAAAAGTAAATCGTTGCAAAGTTAACTGCATATAGTTCTCCTGTTAATAAGCTAGTAATAATAATAACGATTACTGGAAACGATAAATCAAGGAATTGAGCCTTGATCGCACTTCCATTCAAAAATTTAAATCGTAAAATATTACTAGTATCATCATTTGGATGCATGAAGATGTTTGCTCGTTGATAAACGGAAACGGAAATCCCAATCATCGTTACCCCAATGATTGAAAAAAGCGAGCGCACAAGGAAGGATTGTTTCCCAATGCCAAGGGATTCAAACATTTGGATAAAGACTTGAATGCCATAACTAAAGAAGACAACGTAAGCAATTTCCTCTATGAATCTAACGATGTTTAACTTCATAACTAGAAATTGATTTAACACCGCATTGAAAACACCAAATGCAAAGATAAACACTGTGGATGCAATCTTAAACTCATTTCCCAAATTAACTGCAGCTGCGGTCCATAATGCTGAACCAGTATTTGAAGCAATCGTTAATCCATTCCCAAGGGCGTTTATGAAGAGTCCTAATAATAATGCTATAATCCTTACCTTCATTGAATTCGTGGGTTGTTTATCGTTCAAGAAATTCCTCCTATGTTTAATTTATATACTTACATTATATATATAATCCATTCATAAAACAAAAGATAAATGGGGATGTTTATAAAATGCTATAATTAAACTAATTTAACTTTAACTAGGAAGTGATTATTATCTCATTTGGCACAATTGCATTTTTAATCTTCATTGGTGTCATTTCAGGGATCATCAACAGTATCATTGGAATGGCATCGTTAATTTCGTATCCAGCTTTAATTTCAGTGGGCATCCCGCCAGTTCTAGCAAATGCTTCTAACACCGTTGCACTAATTTGTAGTGGGATTAGCTCCATTTTAGCTTCATTAAAAGAACTGCGAGGACATTTAAAAGAGGTCCTTCCAATTACTGCAATGACCGCAGTTGGTGGGCTTATCGGATCAATCTTCCTTTTGAATAGTTCAAATGCAGCGTTTTCAAAAATCGTTCCATTTTTAATTTTCTTCGCTGCATGTTCGATTTTAATTCCCAAAAGGCAACCCCGAAATGGCCAAAAAGCTAGTTCCAAAAATACATTATTCTGGGAATACTTAATCTTAGGACTAGTTGGAATCTACGTTGGGTACTTCGGCGCTGGCGCTGGAGTCATCATGATTGCGGTCCTATCTAAAATCAGTGATAGTCCCTATCATGTTTACAACGCTACTCGAAACGCTGCTACACTAGCCGCTAATTTAATCGCTTCAATCATCTTTATTTTTGTCGCTCACGTATATTGGAGTGCGATTATTCCACTAGGGATTGGATTGTTCATCGGTGGATTTATCGGCCCATCAATTGTCCGTTTTATCCCCACTAACGTCATGAGGGTTGGGGTCGGGATTTTTGCATTTTTACTATCATTTTACCTATTTATCAAAGCATTCTTCTAGCATAATTGTTCAAAAGCGCTTTTATTAGGACTAAAATGTTGTAAAATGGTACTTAATTAATTATTAAAGGAAGTGATTCGATTGGATCATCCATTTATTAGAGCTATCTTTAATTTCGTAAACATTCAAGGACTACTACTATTAATTTTTCTATTCATTAATATTGGATTTGAATCCAGAAGTAAGCACCAAGAAGTTCAATCAGATGGATTAAGTAACTTCATTTTAATCTTGGCCCTATGTGAAAGTTTAAACTTCTTGGGAAATGCCATCTTAAGGGATTTCTTCATCGGAACTAAGCAAATTACAATTGTAATTGGGGTTTCAGTTATTGTTATATCATGGATTACAGCAATTTCATTTACAATTTGGAACTTTTTTTACTTACGTAAATTGAGTAAACACGTTAACAATTAAAAAAACAGCGATGATTTTAAAAAATCATCGCTGTTTTTTGCTGTAAAATTATTTAGTTGCTTCTAATGCTTCTTTTAATGCAGTTCCTAATCGCTTCATCCCAACTTCGATGGTTTCATCATCAACATTTGAGAAGTTCAATCTGAAGGTCCCCATCTTAGGCTTATTAGGATAGAATGCATCACCCGGAACAAAGGCAACGTTATGTTCAACACAGGTCTTAAATAATTCCATCGTGTCAACTTCACCAGGTAATTCAATCCAAATGAACATTCCACCTTCTGGGTGACTGTGCTTAGCATCAGCAGGAAATTCCTTCTTAATGTAATCTAACATTAATTCGAAACGGTGCCGGTACAAATCACTAATCTTTTTAATGTGTTCATAGACATCATTTTGTTTAAGGAAGGTTGCAATAATGTGTTGACTGAGGTTATCTGAATGTAAATCAGCACTTTGCTTCATTACAACGAAGTTACTTAAAACATCAACGTTACATACAATCCAACCTAACCGCATTCCAGGAGCTAAGATCTTAGAGAAAGTACTCATATAAACCACCCGGTCTTGAGTATCAAATTTCTTTAATGGTGGTAATTCTTCCCCTTCGTATCTGATGGCTCCGTAAGGGTCATCTTCCATTACTAATAAATCATATTTATTAGCTAATTCAACGAATTTCTTCCGTCGATCAACTGACATTGTTCGACCAGTTGGGTTTTGGAACGTAGGAATGGTGTAAACTAACTTCGCTTCTGGATGAGCTTTTAGCGCTTCTTCGAACTTATCCATTCTCATTCCATTTTCATCCATTTCGACACCAACAATATTTGCCCCGTAACTACGGAACACGTCTAATGTACATAAATATGTAGGTTCTTCGACGATAACGGTATCTCCAGGGTTAACAAACATTTTTGCTAATAAATCAATTGATTGTTCAGAACCAGTAGTGACCCCGACGTGTTCAACTGAAGTATCAACACCACGATCTGTCATTAACTTCACAATTTCTTCTCTTAATACCGTTTCACCGACAGCGTTACTATATTGTAAGGCGGTCTGACCTTCGTTATCGAAGACTGTGTCAGCCGCCTTCTTCATTCCTTCAACTGGGAATAGTTCAGGTGCAGGTAAACCACCGGCAAATGAAATAACTGCTGGATTAGCTGCAGCTTCCAAAATTTCACCAACCACGTCGTTATCGTTATGTGGTACTCGCTTTGAATATTCAAATGTCATAAAAAATCAACTCCTCAAATAAAATTAACTGCTTGAATGTATTATAACAACGACTTAATGAAAATGCCATAGTTTTTTAATGATTATGTTTAATAATTTACATTTAAACTGAAATTACTTGAACAAAATAAAATTAAAATGTGCTTCATTAAGCGTAACTGGCCCTCATGACACCATAGAAAAGGAACATTAAAATAACTAGGTCATTTTTAACTTAGATCAAAAACGTCTTGAATGGCATCGATTCAGTGGAATCCTTGTTAGCACCGCAAGTGAATCGCCATTCGATTGTTATAATAATTTAAAATAAATTATTAATTTTTAATTATTTATTTTAAATTATTCATTCCAACGACGGTGAAGCTTGTTTTCACTATCATCCATTAAACTAGCCGGGTTAATCCCATACTTACTACATATAATTAACAATTGATCAAAAACATCTGCTAACTCTTCATGTAAATTATCATCCTTCTGGGATTTACTTTGCGGGGCCTCGCCGGGATGGTCACGACCGATTTCTTCTGCCCGAATTGCCCTCGCTAATTCACCAACTTCTTCAATTAAAAAATTCATTCTAATTTCAGGCGATAAATCATACCATTTGCGCTTCTTATAAAAATCAACTAACCACTTTGTGTGTTCATTTAGATCAATTATTAACTCCCTCCCATCTAAAGTAGATCTTATCACAAAAATGGAGTCCCTCCGTTAGATGGACTCCATTCACTTAATTTTATTTATCTTGAATTAATCGATTCCAAGCTGGGTTATCAACCGGAAATGCAATAATACGCTTATTAATTAGGTCATAATCAGTCACATTATGATCGATTGAATTAGCACCCCATGAACCAGTTCCCAATGTTAATGAAGGAAGCAATCCATTATTAACTCCACCGATTCCACCAGTAGCACATGGAGTATTCACTAAGATTCGACACGCTTTCATTGCAATCCCATATGCCATTGCAACATCATTATTAGTTGTCCGAATTGCAGCAGTATGGCCCATTCCACCATAATGCAATAGTTGATCGGCAATTTTAAAACCGTCAGCATGATTTTGGGCCCGATAAACTGAAACAACTGGTGAAAGCTTTTCGCCAGATAGTAAGTATTTACTTCCGACCCCAGCTAGTTCAGCTGCAAGCACCTTTGTGTTCTCAGGGACTTCAATTCCAGCTTGCTCAGCAATCTTAATTGCACTTTGTCCCGGAATCGGACCGTTCACCCCACCAGTCTTAGGATTAAACATAGTTTCTTCTAAGCGGGGTTGGTCTTCTTTTTTTACAAAGAAGACTCCAGCAGCCGCAAGTTTGGCCTTAAATTGGTCGTAGATTGCATCATCAATAATGATACTGTTTTCAGTTGCACAGATCATTCCATTATCAAATGTCTTAGAAAAGAGAATGGCTTTTACTGCACTTTCCTGATCAGCACTAGCTTCAACGTAGAGGGGCCCATTGCCTGGACCGACTCCTAATGCTGGCTTCCCAGTTGAGTATGCTGCCTTGACCATTGCAGGACCACCAGTAGCAAGTGTACTAGCGATCCCCGGATGATTAATTAACTTATCAGTAGCTGCAATGCTTGGCTTTTCAATCCATTGAATTGCATTCTTTGGAGCACCGGCACTCACTGCTGCATCAAGCATTACCCTTGCAGCAGCTTCAGAGGACTTCATCGCTTGGGGATGGAAACTAAATACAATCGGATTTTTGGTCTTCATTGCAATGATTGCTTTGAACATGGTTGTAGAAGTTGGGTTCGTAACCGGTGTAATTCCAGCCAATACGCCTAGCGGTTCCGCAACGGTAATTGTTTTCCGCTGATCATCCTTGTCAATGACTCCAACCGTTTGATGTTCCTTAATTTCAGCCCAGATCCGGCCAGTTGCAAATAAATTTTTTGTCCATTTATCTTCAGCAACGCCCCGCTTAGTCTCAGCGTATGCTTGCTCAGCCAAATCACGACTGTGTTTCATTCCAGCATTAACCATCGCTTCAACAATTTGATTTACCTTAAATTGATTAAAACCATCCATTTGGTTAAGCGCGGTCTGTCCATTCTCAACTAAATCATTAATCATTAGGTCTACAGAATCAATCATTAACTTCACTCCCTATTCAAATTCCTACTTACGTTAAATTGTTATCACTTTCACAATTTAACATAAAAAAGAGATTGGTTCAATTATTTTGAGCCAATCTCTTTAGTTTATAAGTGTTGATAATTCAACACTTTATAGGGTGTTAGACGCCAATTGATTTCAATTTGAAACACATTGTGATTAATTGTTCAATTAATAGATAATAAAAAATAAATTATTGATTATTTATTTTTTATTATCTATTATTTATTTTTCATCTTCACTAAATTTTCCAGAATCAATTGCATACCTAAGCATGTCATCAATTACATCCACCATTTTTTGATCATTTAAGAATGCTATTTTTTTAATTTCACGGTAATAACTCTCACGAACCTGAATCGGCTTGCTAGTTTCTTTTTGTCTAGCAAACGGACTATTATGTTGATCATCATTATCCAATTGTGAATTAGCTTGTTTCGCTAATTTATTTAAAAAATCATTACTCATTATTAAAATCTCCAATTCGCTTTAATTCTTCATCCAATGTTGCTTGATACATTTTTAGAGCTCGCTTATCCCAATGGTCCTTGTCGCGAATCCCCTCATCACCAAATACCTTAATGCGTTCTTGTTGATAAATATGATTATGAAAAACTGCATCACTAAATGATTTCTTTGCCTCATTCGAAATTTCAGTGTCAGTCTTAGCATTATTTTTCACTAGGTACAATATTACTCCTATCACATCATACTTAGCATCGTAATCTGCCCGCAATTGTGACATATACTGAGCGGTTTTTAAAATCGACGTGTACGATTGACGTTGCGTCTGTAGTACCAGTGTAATGTAATCACTAGCTAGAATTGCATTATTGGTAAACGTCGAAAGGGTTGGTGGAACATCAAATAAAATGTAGTCATAATGATCACGGAACGGTTCAATTAAATCTCTTAAAATTAATGCCCGGTCATGGCGGTTACGCTTTTCAACTTTCCCAGGCCAAGCACTTAGTGCCCAATCAGATGGAATCATATCCAGATGCTCTGTGATATGAACAATACTTCCCGAAAGATCAAATTTCATTAAACCATCATAAAACGAAGTTTTGGGTCTTTCATGATTATCAAAAGTAGCGTTAATAATTTCAGTCGCATTTGATTGGGGATCCATATCAATTAAGAGTACCTTTTTACCCATTCGACTTAACAGATATGTATCCAGAACCGTCATCGTGGTCTTCCCCACGCCTCCCTTAAAGTTAAAATGAAGCAATACCTTTGCCATTCCAATCCCTCCAATATAAAATTAATTATAAAATATTTATTTTAAATTGTAAATATTTTATTTTTAATAATAAGTTATAAACAGCCTAAAAACAAGTCCCTAACTGAATTAATCAGCTAGGGACTTGTTAAACCCTTACTCTTTATGAAGCTAATTAGTGCACTAATCGATCCCAAATCACAACGCGATTTTGGGCTAGTGATTTAGGAACATCAATGATCCGTTGGTTTGCACTGCCCCTAAATTGCAGCGTCAAGTCCTTTTGTGATTCTAAAAAACGACCATCTACTAAAATATCAATCAAGGACAGTAGCCTTAATTTATCATAGGATTCCTGCATTAATTCTTCCCATGTATAACCACTCCAAGACCAAATATCCTTATGATCCCCAAATTCCTTGCGAATCCGTTTACAAAGTTTTAGACAAACTTGTGTATTTAAAAATGGTTCACCGCCTAGTAATGTTAACCCCTGGACGTACGGTTTACGCATATCTTCAATAATCTGATTTTCCAATTCCTGCGTATATGGTTGACCATAATGAAAGTTTTGCGCTGCTACATTATAACAGCCTGGACAATTAAATAGGCACCCACTCACGTATAAACTACACCGAATACCCTCACCATCTACAAAATTAAATGGTTTGTAATCAGCAATATATTCTAGACTAACTTTATTCGCGAGCCATTCTTTGGGAGTCGGATTGTTTGGCTTTCTCATGTTCTGCGGCATTTCTGATCATTCCTCCTGTCATATTCTTTACACGGGCTGATATTTCTTGGTGTCTTCCGTGAACCATTGGGCGCGCTTGCGGATTTCCTAGGTATCCACAGGTTCTTTTAACTACATCACAGTACTTCGGATCATGATTACCACATTGTGGGCAAACAAACCCCCGGGCAGTTGCATTAAAGTCACCCCTAAACCCACACTTAAAGCACTGGTCAATCGAAGTATTCGTCCCTAGGTAGCCAACGTGATCATATGCCCAATCCCAAACTGCTTCTAAGGCCTTAGGATTTTGTTTTAGATTCGGATATTCGCAGTAATGAATAAATCCTGCCGATGCATAGTGTGGATATGCCTCTTCGAACGTCAATTTATCAAATGGAGTCGGGCTTTTTCTAACATCGTAGTGAAAGCTATTTGTATAGTATTCCTTATCCGTTATTGCAGCCACTTTGCCAAATTTTTTGATATCATCCTGGCAGAAAGTGTCAGTTAATGATTCAGCAGGGGTCGAGTATAAACTATAGTGATAGCCACTTTGCTTTGACCACTTCTGGCAGAGCAGGTTCAGTTGTTTTACAATTTCAACCGTAAATAAATGCGCCTGCTGATTTCGCTCCCAATCAGGACCAAAGAAACTGGCTCCCACCTCATATAGTCCAATGTAGCCAACTGAGACCGTTGCTCGTTCATGGTTAAATAATTCGTCAACACTATCGTCATCACTAAGTTGCTTCCCAAATGCTCCGTATTTATAAAGTAATGGCGCATTCGCTGGTTTAGCTTCCGTACACCGCTTAATTCGATACGCTAATGCTTGGTGAACAATTCGCATTTTATCCTTAAAAATGGTCCAAAATTGTTCTTGATCTCCATTAGCATATAAAGCAATGCGTGGTAGGTTAACGGTAACTACCCCTAGATTCATCCGGCCAGCGTTAACTTCATTTCCATCATCATCCACCCATTTAGGTAGAAACGAGCGGCACCCCATCGGGGCTTTAAAGTTTCCGGTAATCTCTGTCAATTTATCATAATTTAAAATATCGGGATACATCCGCTTAGTCGAGCAATCCACTGCTAATTGCTTAATATCATAATTCGGGTCACCCGGATTTAAATTTAATCCCCGTTTTAAAGCAAATGTCAGTTTAGGGAAAATGGCTGTTCGTTTTTCAACCCCTAAGCCCTTAATCCGAATTCGAAAAATATCTTTTTGAATCTCGCGCTCGAACCAATTCGTCCCTAAGCCAAAACTAACGGTTGTAAACGGCGTTTGCCCCTGGGATGAATATAGCGTATTAATTTCATATTCTAATGCCTGCATTGCATCATAAATATCCTTTTGAGTTCGCTCCCTTGCATACTCAGCATGCTTTTCAGGAGTAACCCATTTCTGAGCTTCTCGGATATGTTTTTGATAGTTTAATTTTGCAAATGGTGCCAACACTTCATCAGCTCGGTCGAAAGAAATGCCACCATACTGTAATGAGGCAACATTAGCGATAATTTGAGCCACTTGGGCGGTAGCAGTCTGAATTGACTTTGGGGATGCGACCTTCGCATTCCCAATTTTAAAGCCGTGATTCAACATTGTTTTAAAGTCAACTAAACAACAATTAGTTTCAGGAGTCGCCGGAGAATAATCTAAATCGTGCCAATGAATATCACCACGAAGATGGGCTTTAGCAACTAACGGCGGTAACATCCTTAAGCCAATTGCCTTGCTAGAGCGGCCAGCTTGTAAATCACGTTGGGTATTAAAAACATTACTGTCCTTATTTGCATTCTCATGAATTACTCTTGAATTTTTATTAAATAGCTTTTTAATATTACGATCAATATCAATTGATTTTTCCCACATCAACTGGTCTTGTTCATAATAACTTTGATATTTTCGTTGTGCATCAATTAAGTGGTTATTGTTCATAATATTGTTAAATGTTTCACGAATAACTGAAGATTTTAATTCATTTTGATTATTAACGTGCTTAAATAACTCTTGATAGAACTGATTTTGTAAATCAGCATTGAGTGACAATTGACCAAATAGATAGTCTAATTTGTATCTAAAAAATGGTGTTTTGTCACCACTATTTTTAATGATCGTAATTTGATTTAAATTTTTAGAATGCATTGCATAACAGGTCCCTTCTGTAAATTACACTATATATAGCACCTTATATAAAGATAAACCATAGATATGGTGTTATCAAGGGCAGCTTTTGTAAAATAAAATAACTCGTTTGCAACCAATTGGCGCTAAAGATTGATATCATTACATTTCAAATTAAAAATCAAATTTTAAAAAAAATCAGAAGCATTATATCACTTACATTAACTAATCTCACAAGTTTGATATTTATTTCACAATTAATTGATTTTTGTCTCATTTCGGTCATAAAAAAACACCCCAAAGTTTTAGATAAACTTTAGGGTGCAGTGGAACTAATGTGTTTATTTTAGATTTAATTCATCGGATTCCTCTAATTTAGGAATTTTAATATGCCGCTTTCTCGCTTCTTCATTTAATGCATTTAGACGAGTTTGTAAATTACGCTGTAACCTAACTGATTTTTCAATTGATCTTTGCGTGTTATGGGTTAATTCAATTAACTCTTCATCTGAATACCCAGATAAATGCTGTTCAACGAAATTGGTTTGTTGGTAAGCATGGACCACCATGCTATAACCCATTTTACCAACACCAGCAATTCCTGAACTAGCGTTTTTGATCGTTGGTTCAGCACTAAAGTGATCAATATGATAAACCATTTGTTGACTAAAGTGTTCGTTCCAATAGTTGATAAGGGGACCAGCAAAGAAGGCAACGACTAACGTCAAAATACCAACCGCACCATGGGCAAAAAACGCAATTACCATAAATGTAATATCCTGAATGTTTCTAACTAATTGATATTTAATATGCAATCGACTAGAAAAAATGGGCGCAATTGCATCATATGGGGCAGCCCCTAATGATGGGGAGGTGTAAATGGATGTTCCAAGTGTAAATAGAAGCAATCCAGCAATCACATCGACAATGACAACGTAAATTCCTGAACCATGTGGAAAAATAAGGCCGTACAAAGAAGAGAACCATTGAATTTCATATCCAACTAACACCATGTTTAAAATGGTTCCAATCCCAATTTGCTTTCGACCAAAAATTAACACCAGAATGAACATTCCAATATTAACCATTAATTGAAATGAACCCAACTCCATGTGTAATGTATTGGAAAATCCAATATTCATCGCAGTGAATGGATCCATCCCTAAATTAGCCTGTTTTAAGAACGCAGCCCCCATTGAAAGAATTGCAATTCCAACAAACGACATTAATGATTTTAAAATAATATTGATAAATTTATTTTTGAGTTGTTTTACGTTGTTATCCTCCAATTGGTTGCTGGCAGCATTAGTATCTGCCAATTAAATCAACTCCTTTAATGTAAGTACAATGTTATTATATAACATTTTAAAATCTTTTTTAAAAAAAGCGCTTTCAAAATTTTTTTATTTTTTAATCTGGTGGGCTAAAACGCTTTCATGAATACGTTTTCATTGTTGTTTCATAGGGTTTTTTAAGCGTTTTTTAGCATTGCATATATTTACCTCAGTACAAAAAAGGTATACAATTAACACTATCAAATAAGAAGTATGTTTTAAAAAGGAGTTTAAAAAATGAATATTCTAGTCGGATTAGTCCCAGCTGCACTCTGGGGATTAATGCCTTTAATTGCTGGTAAAACTGGTGGTCGACCAATTAACCAATTAGTTGGAAATACCTATGGGGCCCTAATTGTTGCAATTGTAATTGCACTGTTCAAACACCCACAACTATCAGGAAGTGCGTTCTTTTGGTGTTTGCTTTCTGGTGCATGTTGGGCATGTGGTCAGCTATCGCAATACTGGTCATTCCCAGAGATCGGAGTATCGAGAGCAATGCCAATTTCTACTGGGGCTCAATTAGTTGGAACATCAGTTGTTGGTGTTTTATTCTTTGGTGAATGGGCAACCGGATTTGATAAGACATTTGGATTCTTTGCATTAATTTTGATCATCATTGGAATCCTATTGACTACTAAAACGGACAAGCAAGATGCCCAACAAGGATTAGATCCAGCCGTATTACGGAGAGGTACATCAGTGCTACTACTTGGTACGATCGGATATGTTGGATTCTCAGCACTACCCCAAATCCCAGTGGTTGATGGATGGAGTGCCTTCTTCCCACAAGCAATTGGAATGGTTTTAGCATCAATTGTTATTTCATTCTTCTATCGTGACAAGAACGAACCTAACCCATTAGTTGATCGTAAATCATTTGCTAACATCTTAGTTGGAATCGACTTTGGGATCGCCACTGCAGTTTACATGTACTCAACAAAAGTTAATGGGATTGCCACTGGATTTACACTTTCACAAATGAGCGTAATTGTTTCAACGCTAAGTGGAATTTTACTATTAGGTGAAAAGAAGAGTAAGAAGGGCCTAATCTACGTTACATTAGGCTTGATTATTGTAGTTATTGGTGGAATCATTACCGGATCACTTGGTAAATAGGCAAATAACATTTTCACATCAGGAAGGATTGAATCAATTCAATCCTTCTTTTTTATGCTTATAACCATATTTAATGTAGTATGATTAATACAGTATTAAAAACATAAATTGGAGGAAATTAAAATGAAAATTGGTGTTTTAGGCGCAGGCAACATGGGTGGCGCAATTTTACAAGGATTGGTCAATAAGGTTGATCCAAGTTCATTGTTCGTTCTAAATCCGGTTAATCCACGAGTGAGCGAACTACAAAAGAAACTAGGATTTCAATTATTTAATGAACCAACTGCATTTAAGAGCCAACAATTAGATGTGGTCATTGCAACCGTTCCTGCTCCAGTGACCGTAACAGTTTTAAAGCAACTAAATGGAATTAACCCAGAAACAGTCATTATTTCAGCTGCGGGCGGGATTAGAATCAAAGAGGTTAAAACCGCCCTTCCAAACAATCCGGTCGTAGCAATTATTCCAAATACACCAGTCGCAATTAACCAAGGAACTATTGCTACTACGTTCGAGCAACAAATTAATGAACAAAGTAAGCAAACTGCTAATCAAGTGTTGTCACTATTAGGAGACGTCATCATTGCTTCCGAACCCAAATTAGGGATCATGGGGACCGTTGGTGGCTGTGGCCCAGCATTTGTTGATGTTTTTATGGATGCAATGGCAGATGCTGCGGTTGAAGAGGGATTGGATCGTAAAACGGCATACCAAGTTATTGCCAGTATGGTAGCAGGATCTGGTAAGTTAGCATTTAATACCGGTAAAACACCTGCAGATCTAAAGGATCAGGTAACATCACCAGGCGGTACCACCATTAAGGGCGTTACGGAATTAGAAGCTAATGGCTTTAGAAATGCCATTATTAAGGCCATTAAGAGCTCTAATGGATCAATGTAATTTATTATTAATTATAAAATTTTTATTATAAATTTTTAATTATTAACAAATCAGTTAAAATCACCAGCCAATTATAAACTTAATTTTTATAATTGGCTTTTTTAGATGATTTAAGCAATTTTAAGGCTAATTGGATATATTTATCGATTTAAGGATTGAGCGTCTATTTAAGCCCTTAATTTGACTCAAAATTAATTGCGAATCAATTATTCGCTTGCCGTTCAATTTGTCATGTTAATTTTTGTAAAAATCAGCCAATCGTTTTTTTAACGCTTGTTCTTCTTCCTCAGTAATTTCACTGTCATTAGATTTATAATCTGATCTCATCCAGTCAGGAAGCGGAAAATCCCTCCCCGATTCATTATTGGCTACTTCTGGTGTAACCATTTTGTCCTTACTAATGCCAAATGCTTCTAGGAAGAATGTTTTCATTGAAGCCATCAAATATCTCTGTTGTTCATTTAGATTTGCCGGGAAGTAGCTAAAAACGTGCTTTAATTTAACAGCCAATTTGGTGCCTAGATTACTGTTGTTTTCGAATCTAGAGATGGGACTGTTTAACAGTCCATTCTTTTTAGCAATGTTTGCCTTTGCATTTAAAATGATCCCCATAATTTTATGGGCTTGCTTTAAATTTTGATGGGTATACTGCAGAATCTGATCAATTACTAGTTCGTGGACTTTTAATTTTCCACAAACAGATTGTTTCCATTTGGCAATTGGAGAATAATTTGTGTTCGCTTGGTTGGTTGTATTAACTGTATTAAATTCTGATTGATTTTTCTGATTCTCTTGACTATGATTAGTTTGCAATTTTTGCGTTTGTGGACTTGCAGATTTTGCATCTACGGCCTGCAAATCCTGCCGGTTAGCGGGATCAATGTTATTGAATTTAGGTAAAAATAATTTATCGGCTCTGCTAAATTGTTTTTTCTTAGTCAAAAAGCCGTTTTGAACCAGCTTATTAAAAATTTGGCCCACTTTTCTAACTGATACTTTTAAATCCTTAGCCATTTGATCTAGGGTGTAAATAACGTAAAAATCATTTAATTTAGAATCATAAAATTGCTGGTTCGTACGTGAAGATTTCATTCGATCGCATAGTAATGAGTATGCAATGATTTCATCATTTGATAAATCAGGATTGTTTATTAAATCGACATCGAGCATAATAAATTGCATTGGCCATTCCTCCAGGAATAGAAAAAGGGTGGACAAGTACTTTCCTGTCCACCCTCTAAAATATGTATTTTAGGTCTAACTAAATAGGCTATTAATGTTGCAATAACAATGTAATTAAGCTATAATAAAGGTAATCGTTGGAAGTAATTTCAATTACTCAGTTTTTATAGTTAGTTACTAAATGTAGCTGCTGTTAATTTAATAGTTTTTTTAATTAGAGTGTTGGGTGATCAGGTAGTTTGGTACTTGTGATCTGTTGACTGGAAAATCTGCTGTGAACATTTTTTCTAGAGACACTCTTTTTCTATATTCTTTTTTATTTTTAATAATTGTTTATTTAAACATCTAGGTATACATTCTTTTTTTATAATTTATAATTTAGCAACCAACCAATTTGGTTGCTTTTTTGATTACAAGAAAAGAATAACCGTAATAATAATAATAGTCAATAGCATATTTTTGTGTATGCGTGCATACATGCATACTAAAATACATGTATATAAAAATACATGTATATAAAAATACATGTATCCAGGTATGCAATAATACACATTGTTTGAAAAATCATTGATATAAGGACATTCAGAAGGATTTTCTTTGCATACATTCATACAAGTATTATATAATACTTGTATGAATGTATATAAAACTACATTCATACAATAATACACGTTAAAAAATTTTTTTAAAAAAATTTCAAGGAGCAGACTTTATGGCAAAAATCGTTACTTTTGGTAATTTTAAGGGTGGAACTGGGAAGACTACAAATAGTTGCATGATCGCATACCACCTTTCAAAAAAGGGCTATAGAACCTTAGTCGTGGATTTAGATCCACAAGCAAATGCAACTGCGCTATATTTGGCCACCAAACAAGCACAAACAAAGGAAGTAGTAAAATTTGATACTACTTTAATGACTGCAATTAGTGATAGTAATATTGAAAGCATCGTAACTAAGATTCGAGATGATTTATATCTATTACCTAGCTTTGCGGATTTTACATCTTATCCCCTATACTTGGAAAAATTATATCCAGGTGCTGATAATCAATATTTACGTGCAGTGCATTTTTCTAAATTATTAGAACCATTAGAAGATCAATTTGATTATATTATTATTGATACGCCACCAACCGTTAGTTTGTATACTGATTCTGCATTGATGGCATCACAATATGTAATTGTGGTTTTACAAACTCAAGAACGATCATATACTGGAGCGGAAGCATATATCGAGTACCTACAGGAATTAATTGATAATTATAAAGCTGATTATGATATTTCAGGAATTCTACCAGTACTATTGAAGAAAAAGTCACAGGTTGATCAATTAATTCTTGATCAAGCGAAGAAACAGTTTGGTAGTGATAATGTTTTTGAAACGATTGTTAAAAACATGGAACGGCTTAAAAGATATGATATTATCGGAATTGTTGATCCAGATAATCCATCTCAAAAACATGATATTCACGATCAAAAGGTTCATTATTTATATGACAAAATTACTGACGAATTTATTAAGCGGGTGAAATAATAATGAGTGATCTACTGAGAAAAAATTTAGAAAATCAAAGTCGGAATAAGATGCCTAAAAATGTTTTTTCCAGAAATGAATTGGGCAGTGATTTTGATAATAAAATTAAAAAAATCGAGAAGACCAGAAAACAAAGGGAAAAATCAACTAGTATTCGGGTGTCAGTGGACACTGCTAATCAACTTAATTCATTGGTAAGCGTCTTGGGGTTAGATAGTGTTACTGAATTGTTAGGGCAATTATCTGAATCCGCAGTTGATAATCTGACTGATGATGAAAAAATTGAATATAAGACGATGAAAAAGATTCTAGATAAGAAGCGGAAATAGTTTTTAATAATGGTAGTTTGTAATTAATTACGATCGCTTTTTATTTTTAACAATTAATAATTAATAATAAATTTTTTATTATTAATTATCCAATTCAATCAATTAATTTATATTTTTTTGATTGAAAATAAGTTACAATGTAAGGTATACGAACTAAAAAGGGGTATTTAGAATGAAACGCTGGATTAAAATACTGATTATTCCGGTTATTTTGGTATTAGTTTTAATCTTTGGAATCATCTGGCGATTGAACCAAAATGGTGAAGAACGAGATCATACTAAAAATTATGGAATTATTACTGGATTGAACTTAGATGCTGCGCGAACTTACTACAAGCCACAAACAATTAAAAAGTTTATCAATACGGTAAGTGATAATCATGGTCGATACTTAATGTTGCATTTGACCGATAATGAAAATTTTGGAATTGAGAATCAATTTTTAGGACAAACCCTTAAAAATGCTAAATATGTTGATGGGGAATACATTAGTAAAAAGACGAATAAACCATTCTTGTCTAAACAACAGTTAACAGATTTAATTGCTTATGGTAAAAAGAAGCACGTATCGGTTTATCCTGAAATTGAATTCCCTGGTCATAGTAAGGCTACAATTGATTTATTAAAGGCGAAAAAGTATCCACACTTGAAGTCGATGATGTCTTATAGTAACGAATTTGATTTCGGTGCTGATGGAGTCACTAAACTATATAAGAGCATCATTGCTGAGTACTTACCATTACTACCTAAGAATAGTTACTTTGGTACTGGTGGGGATGAATTCTCAATTGACGGTCATGATGACGAGGTATCAATCAGGGAATTCGATAATAATATTAATCGCTACTTGAGAGCGCATGGAAAACGGATGATGGTCTGGAACGATAGTATTATGAAATCACAAGTTAATAAATATGATAAGGATATTGTTGTGAACTTCTGGAGTCAATCAAGTGCTGTGTCTGACCCGGCTAACCGTAGATCATTATTAAAGATGAACGCAAGTCTGCCTGAAATAAACCGTGCGGGAATTAAGACGTTCAATGATAATCAAGAATTTACCTATGTAGTTGCTGATAAGGATAGTTTTACCAAATCGAATTTTGATAGTTTTAAACAGGAGCTATCAGGATTTAATCCTGGAATGTGGGATGATTTGGATTCTACCCAACAAGCACCAAATGGGAATAATTTAGGAAGCTTTGTTTCAATTTGGTCAGATGAAAATAACGGGTATACTGGTGAACAAATTCAAGTGAAGTCTAAGCCATGGCTAGAAGCCTACTTTAAACGGGTTAATGAATTTAATTAATAATGAAGGGTAACGCTATTTTGGGGTTACCCTTTTTATTTTGGTAATTAATTTATTATTAAAGAGCTACTGGATTTAACTGATTATTTCATTTTTGGACCAGAAGTCTGTTATAATGAAGTAAATATAATTTTTGTGAGGGATATAATATAATGACACTGAAGTATAATACGGCAATCGTTCACTTTATTCAATTTAGTAAAAATAAGCCCTTGTTTCCAAAGGCATACAAGTTTTTTATTCCTGCTAAATTAAAATCATCTTTATCAATCGGAAGTGTTGCGCTTGTTCAAAATCATTTACAAGATAAGAAATTTTTATCTCCCGTAGTGATTACCGGAAACGTTACTAAGATGAATTCCAGAAAGGAATTTAAATCGCTTTCTAAAAATACTGGTGAAACCCTAAAGTCATTTCTTGAAAATCACCTAGAACAAACGACCATGGATTTTAATAAGTATGTAGAAGAAGATAAGGCCAAATAGTGGTTTGTTAACGATATTACAAACAAGTTAAAAAAACTGATGAATTTGTTTTTTATGGTTTTGTAATGATATAATGTGTTCATATACTTAATAAGGGAGTTTTGATTATGAAAAAACAAATTTTTGCGACAGTCTTAGTTGCTGGAATTTTATCACCATTATTTGCTTTTGGTAATGTTGCTAATGCCAGCACTAAGCCCACTTTGAAACCTAGTGTTTCATATAATTCAGGTAAGATCAGTTTTAAGGGTTCAGCTTCTAATGCTAACGTTAAAAAAGTTGTTATTAAGAAGGGCAGCTCTAAATTTGCTACTGCGACCTTAAAGAGCAAGAAATTTACGGTTTCAAAGACTTACTCTGGTAAAAACAATTTTACTGTTTATGGAACTAGTAAAGCTGGCAAGAAGTTAACTAAGAGCTACACGATTAAAAGCTCCCAATACGTAACTGCTACTCCTACTTATTACAGCATTGACCGTTCACAATCTGGTAAGACCATTGTTAAGTTATATGCTGAAAATGAAAAGAACGTTACTTTCTACACTAAGTTTAATGGCTATGACTACAGTGGATTTGCCGAAAGTGGTCTAGGAACCATTACTTATAACTACCCAGCTAATGATTACACTCTATCTGCTTATGCTGTTGCTAAGAATAAGGAAGCTAGTGCGACCGTTGACCTTCCAGAAGTTACAAATGGTCAGGGTCAAACTAACCCAGAGATCCTTCCATTCTAATAAACTGAATTAGAATTTAAAAAGAACGATTTTTAATCGTTCTTTTTTTGTATCAATAAATTTAAATGGGGTTGATAAAAAGGAAAAATAGATTAAAGATAAAGCCGGCTGTAAAGTGAATCCTTGGATTATTAAAAATCCCGTTATGATTATGCGCCTGAGCAACGCTAGCAGCTAAAATCATTAGGATGTAGAGGAGCGTCAATGATACAATTCCCCAAAAGTATTCACCATCAGTTACAATTAAGCTAATTATAATTCCAAATATGATTAAGGTATCAATTAAACCGACTATAAAATATAATGGTTTTGGTTTATGATTGAACGTAATCATCACTTCCTGACATTCAGTATTCATTGATGTTAGTATATCATAATAATTAAAGGGGTCTTTTTATGGATAAGAATAAACAGTATTTTAAGATGGGACTTGGGACCTTAATGGTCGGAACCGCTTTAATAACCGGTGGCATTTGTGCAACTGATTCCCCCACCGTTTATGGAGCCACCCAAAGTAAGGTCATTACGACCAAAACGGTTGTGAATTTAAAAAAGCAGCTTAAACAAAAGCAAGCGAAACTGGCTAAGGCCACTACAAAGGCGACTAAAGTCAAGTTACGTAAACAAATTAGCACTTTAAAAAAGCGGATTCAAGCAGCTAGTAAGGTTAAAACAACCACCAGTAAAACGACAAAGGCCAAGAAGCAGCAGAAACCAGTTGCCCAAAGTCAAGCGAGTTCACAAGCCAGCTCAACCGTAGCTAGTGCAAGTGTCCAAGCGACTTCAAGTGCGCAAGCTAGCGCTAGTGTTGAATCTAGTGCCTCATCGCAAGCGACCCCTCAGCAACCTGATTATGGATTTCAGTTTGTTAATAGTGATTCAATTAGCCCCCAAGCAACGTTCACTCCTGATAATCCAGACAACTTAAAAGTGGGTGATGGAGCAATTCTGTTAAGCGATAATAACTTAGCGATTTATAATTCATTACCAAGTAGTGATCAACCAGATGCAAGTACCGCCATTAGTAATCCCAAGGTTTATAACGGGACATTAATGTTAATTGATGACATTGAAACTAATCAGGCCGGAATTACGTATGCTAAGGTCACTAGTGTGGCTGATCCCAATAATAAAACGGTTGTCGGCTGGGTGATTATGAGTCAACTAAGGGTGGCAATTTCAGATGCCCAGGATTTAATGCGTGCACCTCAGAATACAGATGCAAGCAGCATTGATGATGTTAAGAGTGGGGCCCTTGCTGCATTAAATGCAATTCGTGCTAAAAATGGCCTCTCTACATTGAGTGAGGATTCTTTGTTAACCACAATTGCAAAAACTAGATCCCAGGACATCGTTACGGACTTTAGCCACGATGATGCCCAGGGCAATTCAATTGCAGAGAAATATTTAACTGCTGCCGGGATCTATGGTGGGGCTGCCGAGTATGATCGTTATGGTGAAAACCTAAGTGCAGATTTAAACACTAGGGACTTTTCTTACTATATGATTGGATACCAATCTGTTTATTCGATGACGTATGCTGATGCTAGTGATTCCAATTGGGGGCACCGGGAAAATATTTTAAACCCTAATTTCACTAATATTGGAATTGGTGTTACCTATGATTCAAATAAAAATTGTTTTTACATTGCATATGAATTTACCGGCGTGAACTAATTCCGCATTAGAATAATATTTTACATTATTTTTACATCGAACATACATTAAATATACAATGTTAGTTTAAGATGGGGTTGTAAAATAAAAAATGATGAGGCGGGATATGCAAATGCGAAAACGAATCCTAAGTTCCAGCGTATTAATTGGTTTAACCCTGTTAGGAATCAGTAGTTCCATTAATGTGAAAGCTGCTAAGACTAGTAATAAAGCAACGTTAGCAATTGATTCTGATCATAAGTCAGATGCCGGTCGTTACTTTATTCAAGACTATCAAACTAACACTAGCACCAATACGACTCCTGAAACGAATGCTTCAATTGATTTATTATCACAAATGAATCAATTATGGCAGCCCGGTTCCGATTGGAACGATGGAAAGCGTTTGAATACTAAAATTTTAGATGAAAATATCGGGTTGGCTGATAAAATTGCTAAGGATCGGACAAAGGCAGAAGCAGATCAATCATGGTTAGATGATAAAAACGACATGGATTATTCAGTACAGGAGGGGCTCGGTAATTTAACTGATTACTTTAGAAAAGTAGCTAATATTACCGGTGGTTATAAACAAGTGCCAACTGATGCTGAGACAAAGGATTATGATACTAATTGGAGTAAGCCGGAGGTAACCGGTGACACTAGTTCTAAATTAGGGAGCGTTGTTAAATTAGCCGATACATTAAAGGATGGTAACTATTCATCCAGTAGTAGTGCCAAGAAGTATTTCAAGTATCCCCGACCGTTTAGATGGGATGGAACCACTGTTACCAATGCACAGGACAATGGGGTTATTATTCCAACCCTAAAGTTATCTGCTAAAGCGGATCCAGTTAATGACTATGGATTTCCCAGTGGTCACACTAATAGTTCATACTTAACCGCATTTGCCCTTGCATATGCATACCCCCAAAAGTTTCAATCATTACTAACCCGGGCATCCGAAGTGGGCAATAACCGAATCGTGGCTGGTCGGCATTCACCACTAGACGTTATTGGTGGGCGGGTGCTTGGGACCGCCCTAGCAGCAGCCATTTTAAATGATCCTGCTAATGCTCAATTGAAGGCTGATGCTTTTAAACAGGCCCAAAGTGTTTTGAAGGATTCTAAGGGGGACAGTAATAGCTATGGAATGGATAATTCAAAGAAGAATTCCACCCAATACAACTATCGATTAACCTATGGATTTTCAAAGATTGCTAATTCAAAGCATTCCTATGTAGTGCCCAAGGGAGCCGAAGTGCTATTAGCCACTCGGTTACCATACTTAAATGCAAACCAAAGAAGAGCGGTCCTAGCAACGACCGAGCTGCCTACTGGGTACCCAATCTTGGATGATGGTGAAGGCTGGGGCCGGTTAAATCTATATAATGCTGCTAATGGTTATGGACAATTAGTAGCAAACACCCGCGTGAACATGGATGCAGCTAAGGGTGGCTTTAATGCTAATGATACCTGGAGCAACGACATTAGTGGAGTTGGAAAATTAACCAAGTTAGGAACCGGTTCACTACAATTAACTGGTCGAAATACTTTCAAGGGTGGCGTTGATTTAAACGCAGGTGCACTAATTGCTGGAAATGCGTCAGCATTGGGTTCTGGCAACGTAACAATTAATGGTGGAACACTTAAGCTAGCATCTAAACGGATAATTGTTAAGGGTAGCTATAAACAAACTAAGAATGCAACTACTACGCTTGCCAAACAGGGCCGCTTGATCGTGAAGCAGGGAGCTACCCTGGGCGGAACCCTTAAATTGAACGGTGGCGAATTTAAGAATGGCCAGAAAATCATTAGCTACGGTCATCATACTGGACAATTTAGTAAGGTTACTGGCCTGAGCCATGGGCTCCACATTGTTTATAATAATCATGATATAAGCATTGCTAAAAAATAATTGGCTCCATTTCTCGTTGCTGTTTATGATAAATTAGCTTAAAATAGTAACAATAATATTAAGTTAATTTGAAGGGATGGTTCTATGAGAAATGGTTTAAAGGATTTAGAATCTAACCAACGATACACATTTGTCGGGAAGTTCACTAGATTGGGGTACGCTGAAGAGTACAATGATGAAGATGGTTATTATTACCAACCAACAATCCTGTTTTTAGATGTTCATGATGATCAGGGTCACTTTATTACTGATCACGCTTGGGTCCATTACACCGAACCGTTCGTTCAACTCAATGAGTTAAAAGACGGAGATCTGGTAGGATTTAGCGCCCAGGTTCGCGCATATAAAAAGGGTGCCGGAATTAATAAAGTGACTGATTACGAGTTGATTGAAATTCAAGATGTGGTTCGAAAGAATAATGTTGATGCTCAGCGAGCTGGCGTGCCAAGTGAGAACAAACCATTAGTGGGTTACGTAATGGAACGGAATCGGGCATTTTATGAAAAGGCACAACGGAATATCGATGAGGAATATGCTCAGGCATATGACCAATGGTTACATCCAGATGACTATAGCAATGCGACTTCATACTCTGATGATGGTGATGACGATCAATCGGGGCTGGATCCGGAATTATTAGCTAAGTTAAAGCAATTTTCAGACGATAATTTAAAGTAAAAAAATAGTACGTCCAATAATCTGGACGTGCTATTTTAATTTGAACTATTTTTTAGGAGCCCTTTTGAATAATTGAACGATAAAGATAATGACCATCATAATCCCGATCAAGGCACCAAACAATCCAATTCCAGGTTGGGCACCCGAAAATGGTGAAATCGGATTTAAGAAGCCCATTACAATTGGTGAAATGGCCGTTCCAACGTTACAGCCCACTAGTAATACTGAATTAGCTAGTGCATTTGAGTTCTTAGGAGCAAGTTTATCAATGATATCGAAAATGTAGGTACCGGCAAGTGGAAAAGCGCCACCAACAATAATTTCACCAATTAATAACATCACCAGGCTTTGGGAGAAGTTCATGATTAACAGGCCTACTGTAAAGAACAATAACCCAATTGGCAATACAAATCGATGGAAGAGCTTAAAGAATTGACCGAATAAAAAGCCCATTGCCATGCTGACCAACGTGAATACTGTAATTACAAAACTCGCATCGGTAGCACTCCCTAGCTTGCCGTCAACAACGATGGCGGGAGTCATAACACTTACGGTTGCAAGCCCCATGGTCATAATTGCACAGAAGACTCCAGCCATGATGACAGGAAAGTTAACCTTTTCAGCTTGTTGCTTACCGTTTTTATCCACTGGATTATCCCATTTGATGGTGGGAACGACCCTCCAGAATAATACTAGAATTATCAGGATAAAGAAGTAGGCAAGAAACGATACCTGCCAACTGAGGTTTAGGAGTTGACCGACTAAGATGTTAACGATACACAGACCAATGGTTTCGAATGAAGTCCGGTTTCCCATCATTTGAGCCTTATCATTACCACTATAGAAAATATTAACGATGGTAATTGCAAGTGAGTTAATTAAACCAATTCCAATTCCAAAAATAATTCTAGTCCCTAGAATGAACCATAGGTTAGGGACAAATGCTGGTAGAATTCCGGAAATTCCCATTAATAAAATTCCGAGACCGATCATTTGCTTCAATCCAAATTTTCTGGCTAGTGGAGCCGACATCAATAGGACAATGAAGGCGGGAATTTGTTGAATTGTTGCTACCATATTCACAAGGGTAGCAGGGTAGTTAGAAAATGCTTTTTGCATTGCGGGTAATGCGGGTGAAATTGCAGTTCCAGTAGTAATGACTAGTGAAACCGCTAGAATAGCAAATCGATGGAGCCATGTTTTTTCATTCCAATTATTTTGATCAGCTGGCATTTATATCACTCCAATTATTTTAATTAGCTTGTTTTTTTATTCACGATTATTATAGCACCATTTAAAGCAAAAGAAAACGCTTACATTAATTATTTGTGATTTTTTTCATTTGTTGCATGCTATAATAATTTTAAAATTATTTGATTAGTGGAGGTGGAATTATGCGAACGAATGATGATGAGATTGCTAATTTTTGCTGTCGACTGGGATTAACCCTTTTAGAAAGTGGAGCTGAAATTAACCGGGTGGAAACCACCGTTGAATTTATTGGGCACAAAGCAGGATTAGCAGATTTACAATGTTATGCTGAATTAGGGGTTATTTTTGTTTATTATGAACGTGGAATTAAAAATCAAATTATGAAGATTAAGGGGCACGATTTTAATTTTCAGAAAGTAGATGAAATTAATAACCTATCTAGGCAGTTCGTCGAAAATAAGATTACATATTCATACTTGCAGCGTGAATACTATCGAATTAGAAGTAAGGTGATTGATTTTACCTTACGTAAAAAAATTTTTGCTGCTGGATTAGTTTCAGTAGCACCGTTATTATTGTTTCACACAAATTGGTTAAACCTCTTCTTTTCCTTTTTTGTGGGGATTTTAGGGTATTTAGCAACGATGGTCATGACAGGACGAACTAAAACTCCCTATCTGAATGTTGCAGTGGGTGGGTTTGTAATTGGACTATTAGCAATGACAATTAATCTATTAGTTAGTGGTACTAATGATGATATGATTATTTTTAGCTCATTAATGCCGATCGTTCCAGGAATTGCATTAACGAATTCGTTTCGAGAAATAATGGCTAAAAACATCTTGTCAGGATTGATTTTAGGAATGGATGCCACGATGGTAGCAATATCAATTAGTGGTGGGGTAATCATTGGTAAGTTAGTGGTTAAAATGTTGATTGGTGGGATATAAGATGGTAATTGGTGTTGAATTTTTGTTTGGATTCTTGTCAACGTGGGGCTTCGGGGTCATTACAAACGTCCCCCGCAGGACATTGATTGCTTCTGGGATCGTTGGAGCACTGGCGTGGTTGGTGTATATCTTTGCAGACGGATGGGGAGCCAACGTGATCGTTGCTAACCTTCTTCCTGGAATCACAGTCGGGTTATTTGCAAACGTTGAATCGATGCTAATTAAGACCCCCGTTAACCTTATTTTTGTGCCAGCCGTGATTTCGTTAGTACCAGGTGCATTATTTTATAAAAGCATGGAACAGTTAACCCTTGGATTGAATATGCTTGCAATGCATGGGTTGTTAAAAACATTGCTGATTGCTTTTTCATTGGGAATCGGGTTTATTATTGGCGAAGTTTGTTTTAGGATTTTAAAGCCATTGATTAGAAGGTTGATTCATTTTAGATTTAATTATAAAAAATAAATTACAAATTATATTAGTTTTTGATTAAAATTATCATTTACTTTTAATTATAGATATTGTAGAATGTTACCAGGTTGAATAATTAATTGGTTTAACAAGCAGACTCCTTTAATAACTTTTAAGTATAAATTCTGTTGTTATTACATAATTATTTAATCTAACTAGGTACATCATTAATTTTCCTCGAATAATGCCACTATCTTTTGGTAGTGGTATTTTAGTGTAGTGAGATCGTGATGATTCGATTTTAAATTAAACAATAAAAATAAGAATTGCAATTCATTAATTGCAATTCTTATTTTTAGTTAATTATTTAACGTAGGCCTTTGAAAAGTCCCAAGCGGTGCTAGCTGAAGGGTTGTAACTTAATCCCTTGATGTTAGTCTTCATTACTACCGGAGCAGTATTTTGGTAGAATGGGATGTTTCCTTGGTCGTTTGCATATACCTTTTCAGCTTGAACCAGGTCGTTCCAACGTTTGTCTGGGTTGTTAGCGTCTTGGTTTTCTGATTTATCAAGGTAAGCATCGAACTTGCTGTTCTTCCATTTACTAAAGTTCAATGAACTATCTGATTTCTTGATACTAAGGGCAGCAACTGGATCAGGGAAGCTAGGATCCCAACCGGAAACACACATATCGAACTTACCGGAGAAGAGTCGAGCAATTCTTTGTTGACGTGGTAAGTTAACGTTAGTTACCTTTAAGCCTGGTAATTTCTGGAAGTTACTTTGTAAGAATTCAGTGGTCGACTTAGCACTATCGGTATCATCGTACGTTAAGGTTAGGTTCAATGACTTCAAGCCCAGTTCTTTCATGCCCGCTTTCCACAACTTCTTAGCTTCTGCTAAGTTGTATTCAGTAGCTGATTTAACGTATGCAACATCAGCGAAGTCCTTACCATTGTGGTACGCAAGGTCATTACCAACAAAGCCCTTAGTAGGAGTTGATCCATCGCCTAAGACATCCTTAACGAATTGTTCACGATTAACGGCCATTGATAGTGCCTTTCTAATCTTAAGGTTCTTAAATGCTGGGACCTTATCTTGATTTAATTCGATAAAGTTTGAGTAAACGGTCTTGTTTTCACGGTAGCCAGGGTCGTTCTTGAAGTGTTCCACTTGTTGCTTACCATTTAAACTAAGTTCGTCTAACTTCCCAGTCTGGAATTCATTCAATCCGGTTTGGTCATCCTTAACAACGTGCATATTAACCCGTTGTAATTTAACTGATGATTTATCCCAGTATTTATCATTTTTAACTAGGCTCCAAGTATCGTTGGTGCCAGTCCAGCCAGTGGCTTTGAATGGTCCGTTGTATACTTGACTAGCACTGTTGGTCCCATATTTCTTTCCATATTTATTAACAACTTTTTCGTTTTGTGGCAAGAAAGCAGGGGCTGTAACTAAGTATTTAAAGTAGCTTTGTGGTTTGGATAGCTTAACCACTAATGTATAGTTGTTTGGTGCTGATACCCCTAATTTAGTAGGTGCCATCTTCTTACTTTGGATGGCTGCATAGTTTTCAACGTGATCATAAAGATATGCATCTTGGGAAGCAGTTTTAGGATTAACGGTTCTTTGGAATCCATAAACAAAGTCCCTGGCAGTAACCGGATCACCATTGCTCCACTTGGAGTGGCGTAACTTAAATGTATAGGTCTTTCCATCCTTAGAAACGCTGTAGCTTTTTGCGACCGCTGGGACAACGCCCTTCCCATCAGGATCCTTTAGCAATCCCTGGTCGACGTTTCCAAGGGCGGTTGCGCTATTAACATCGATACATTTGGATGGGTCTAACGTGATTAAGTTGGCGCTTTGCATCCAGTTGATCGTTTGATTTTTGGCGGTATCACCACCATTTGAAGATTGACTTGAGGATGAGCCACAACCGGCTAACCCAAGGGCCACTAGTAGGGTGGCTGCTCCTGTTTCTAATAGTTGTTTTTTCATAGTAAAATCCTCCTAATATTCTTTATGACCGTGTTTATACACGTTTTTATCTAGTTGTTGAACGGCTTTAACATCCGCTAGCGGATCATGATCTAAGACCAAGAAATCGGCATACTTACCGGGTTCGAGGGTCCCATAATCATCTAATTGCATTAATTCTGCAGAGTGCCTAGAAGTACTGAGTGCATCGAAGTTTGAGAAGCCCTCCTTTTCAACCAGGAGTTCAAATTCCTTTGGCGTTTTGGCAAAATCATTGTAAGGAGTACCAGCATCGGTACCTAAAGTGACGTGAACACCCTTAGCATAAGCATTATGAACGTTATGATATAGATCGGATAAGGCGTTGTTCAATTTATCGAGTTCCCATTTGGGGAGGGTGTTTTGACCATATTCAGCGATACACCATGCTGAAACGATTGTTGGAGTAAGGTATGTATGATGTTTAAGCATCATTTCGACTTCTTCATCATTGACATAGAAGCCGTGCTCAATTGAATCCACTCCAGCTAACAAGGCGTTCATAATCCCGGGATTACCTTCTGCATGGGCAGCAACTACCGCATGCTTGTGATGGGTTTCTTCAACGGCGACCCTTAATTCTTCGACCGTTAATTGGGGCTCATCCATGTAATCACCAGGCGACATTACTCCACCGGTAGCCATTACCTTAGTCGATTGGGCACCATTTTTAAAGTTTTCCCGCACCGCCTTACGCATTTCATCAGGGGAGTCCACCGTTTTACCACCGTCTGGATAGTCCCCATGACCACCAGTCATCGTCATTGCCCGACCAGCTGCCATTACTTCTGGCACCTTTTTCAACTTGCCTTCACGCTGCATCCTAGCGAGCGTCGTATCTAGTCCGTACGTGCTCCCGCATTCTCGAACGTATGTAACACCAGACTTTAACAGGGTCTTCAAATTTTCCACCGCCCGAACGGCAGTTTCAGTTTGATCAGCCTGGGGAGCCCCATCAAATGCGTTTGAATCTAGCGTAACGTGGGTGTGGCAATTAACTAATCCAGGCATTACGTATTGTTGATGTAAATCCATGGTCGTATCGGCATTAGGATGTTTCTGGCCAGTCCCCATGTCCACGAATTTGCCCGTTTCTTCATCCACGAGCATCCATGAATCAGCCGTTACTTTGTTATCCTTACCATTAAATAGGTTAACGTTAACAAAGAGGGTTTTGCTCATATAAAATCAAACCTTTCTAAGAGTAATATTTAAATCACATTCGAATCAAAAAAGCGTCCTTTATTTTCATAATTGAAAATAAAGGACGCTTTTCAAGCGCGGTACCACCTTTTGTTATGTCGAACGAACAAAGTCGTGACGACATCACTCTAACAAACCCGTTGATTTGCAGATTCGATAATGGGAATTCCCAGCGCGGATTACATTGTCACCCGGCAGCTCATAGATGATTTTCATACTCAAAGTTAATAATTCCTTTCACCATTATGGAATCTCTCTTTGATTACTTTTGAGTACTACTGGTTCTAATTAACGCTTTTATTTAATTGATTCGGTCATGTGATTTAATAAATATTATTTTAATTCATTTTTAATAATTGTCAACGTTTATTTTGAAATAAATTAAATATTTTTTAGATAACATTTTTAAATGCTGATTTAACAGTGTTTAAATAAGAATTTTTGATTCAAAAAATTTAATTCAAAAGTAATGCAAATATTTTCTAATTCATTTATAATTATCATTAAAAATAAATTAGAAAATGAGAGGAGCGGTGGTCCAATGACTGAACACACCTTCTATGAATACGTTAAAGCGCACACAACTGACTTTTTTGATTACATACGATTTCGAAGTATTTCGGCACAAAATCAGGAAATTCCTGAAACTGCCGACTGGCTAGTCCAGCAATTTAATGCACTGAATGCACAACAAGCGACTAAATGGAATGATCAGGGGGGCAACCCCGTCGTCTTTGCGGAGTTCAAGGGCCATTCTGATAAAACAATCTTATTTTATAACCATTACGATGTTCAACCCCCAGAACCATTAGCTGAGTGGCGGAGTGATCCGTTTGAACCAACAGTCAATGATGGCAAAATTTATGCCCGTGGAATTTGTGATGATAAGGGTGAATTAATGTCTCGACTGACGGCGATTCAATACTTTCAGACTCACGGTGGCCTGCCGGTAAACGTTAAATTCTTTGTAGAAGGGGGCGAAGAAGTGGGCAGTCCCCACATTGAAGACTACGTTGCTGCCCATCGAGAAGCATTAAGTTCTGATGTTTGTATTTGGGAAGGTGGCGGTAAGGACGAAAATGATCACTTTCAAATTACCTGTGGCCTTAAGGGGATTGTTGATTTCGACTTATCAGTCACCACTGCTGATAAGGATATTCATTCATCGCTGGCTGCTTATGCACCTAACGCTGCTTGGCGATTAGTCCAGGCCCTTGCTTCATTACGTAGCCCTGATGGGAAGGTATTAGTGAAGGGTTTTTATGATGATATTGAACCGTTAGATGATACGACCAGAGCTTTTATATCTAAAATGCAATTCAATGCGGAGAAAGCCGCTAATAACGTGGGCCTAAAGCGGAGCTTAATTACTGATGATCCAGCATATCAACTGGTGAATGGTGCTACCATGACGATTAACGGGATCTCATCTGGTTACGAGGGGGATGGAATTAAGACCATCATCCCGAAGGCGGCTTCTGCTAAGGCGGATTGCAGATTGGCACCGGGGCAGGATCCGGAAAAGGTGTTCGATTTAATTAGCAAGCAATTGGTAGCTAATGGCTTTACTGATGTAAAGCTGCACTATAATATCGGCGAGAAACCCTTCCGGACCAACATGAATGATCCGTTTGTAAAGTTAAATGAACGGGTTGCTAAGTCCGTTTATGGCAATAACGTGGCAGTGATTCCAAATACCCCTGGCGGTGGGCCTGCATATCCATTTTATGACGTATTACACGATCCAATTTTGATGGTTGGCATTCACTATGCCGGTAGTGGTCCCCATGCGCCAAATGAACACATTCGGGTTACTGATTATCAACAAGGAACTGTCTTTATGATGGAATTATTGGATGCCTATGGTAAGGAAGGGGAGGCCGATGCGAAATGAAAATTTTAGTAACCGGTTTTACCCCGTTCGATAATCACGAACGGAACCCATCATTGGATATTTTACACTCACTACCTGATGTTTTAGATGTGGCCGAGATTATTAAACAGCCACTGCCAACTGAGTTTGAACGAGGGGCCCAGTTAGTCACTAGTGCAATCGATAAACACCAACCAGAGTTTGTTTTAAATATTGGCCAATCCGATGGACGAAGTGGCATCACCCCGGAATTAGTGGCAGTTAATTTGGATGATGCTAGAATGCCTGATAACATTGGGGCACAACCTAAAAATCAGGTGATTCATGCTGATGGCGAGACCGAATACTTTAGTAACCTCCCAATTAAAACGATCGTAAGGAATATTCGGGACTTAGGGTTGGCTAGTTTTATTTCTACTTCTGCTGGCAGTTATGTTTGTAACCATGTAATGTATGAGGTTCAGTATCTGATGCATAAAAAATATCCTAATATGAAGTCGGGATTCATTCATGTGCCATCTAACTACTCTGATAATGATAGTACTCCTACAATGGCGCTGGATGATGAAGTGGATGGAATTAAAATTGCCTTGTTAACAATGCTTTACCACTTAGATGACAATATTACATTAGATCATCCTTATGATTAATTATTATCACAGTTGTTCGGAATAACTGCTATAATTAATAAAAGGCCAATTTTAAGGAGGTAATTAAAATGATTAAAAAAACGGCTCGCCATTTGGTTACTGGGATGATCATAACTGCTGGTGCGTTTACCTTATTTGGTGGTTTTAATCATGTAAGTGCGGCAGTATCAAATCGAGTTAGCCAGACTAATTCAGTGCATAGTGGACATCATATTAATCGCCCACCACAAAATAATGGTTACCATGCTGGTAACAATGCCAATAATGAATTTGATAAATTTAGAGTGATTCGAATTGCACGGGCTAAACGAGCAGTGAACCGTGCTAAGTGGTATGCTAATCATGCTAGAAGTAAGCAGAGTATTCGACGTGCTAATCAAAATTTAGTTAAAGCGGAGCAACAATTGAATAATGCTAATCGCTTTTAACGTCAGTTAGGAACTAAAATGAATTATCAATATGTTTATGAGACCCAAATTGGTCCAGTGACCATGTTAAGTGATGATCGATATTTATTGGGCCTTTGGCTTAAGAATCAACGATATTTTGGGGCTGATTATAATTTAGATGCAGCTTTAACCAAATTAACGGTTCCAATTGAGGCTGCAATTAATTGGTTGGATGATTACTTTGCTGGCAATCATCCTGATGTTAAAATGGTGCCACTAAATCCTGTCACGACTAGTTTTCGCAAGCAGGTCTTTAACGAATTACTAATGGTGCCGTATGGACAAACCATTACCTACGCTGCCATTGCTGAAGCGATTCAAAATGATGCATCAAAATCTAAAAATTTGGCTAGGGCGGTCGGTGGAGCTGTTGGACATAATCCAATTGCGCTTATCATCCCTTGTCATCGGGTTATTGGTAGCGATGGCCAAATGACTGGATATGCCGGTGGAATTCCCAATAAACGTTTTCTGCTAAATTTTGAACAAAGCACTTAACCGAAATTAAAAAACATCGTGCCTGATTTTCAAGCACGATGTTTTTTATTAACGCTGATTAATGGAACGATAACTAATCGGTTCTCCAAATAACGCTTTGGCAGTTCCAGTTCGATTGGCAATTAGTACGTATGTTAGTAGGAAGAAGAGTCCATAAATTGCTAAATATAAAAAACTACCGAATCTAGTAACTGGTTGGAACCATTGTTGAATGGTAAAAAAGAAGATGCTCATGATAATGATCAAGAACGAGTTCGTGTATAAAATAGGAACTAATGAACCCAACTTGACTCCATAGAGGGTGTTTATTTTAATGTAACCTAGCAATAAAATTATCAAAAATGCAAAGTCAGTAGCGATAATGGCACCACTAGCACCAAAGAGCTTAAGCATTGGTAGTTGTAAGATTAACTTGACCATGATGCCAGCGGTCATATAAATAACCGCCTTTTTGCTTGCATGGAGCGATTGCAGTAATGTTAATACATTAATTGCTAGCCCTAAGAAGATGCTTTGAATGATATTTTGAACTAAATAATAGGTCCCAACCGAATCATGGGTAAATAGAATCGTATAAATGGGTCCAGAAGCAAAACCGGCAATAATTACAATCGGTAACATAAAGAATAACAGTAGCTTATAGTTTTCTAATAACAGCTTGTTAATCTGAGTCCACTGCTTTTTAGCATGTAATTCTGAAAATAGCGGTAAACTAGTTTCAGAGACGGACGTTACTAATGAAATGATAATGGTAGTGATTTTACTAGGGTTAGCAGATGAGACAGTGTACAGGTAGTTGACGTAGTCAGCTGCAAGATGATTAGCGTTTACTAGTACCTGTTTAAAGAAGACTTGATCAATCAATTGGCTAATTGTAATACATGAACCCACTAGCACGAATGGAATTGATGCATACCACAATCCCAAAATAGTTGAGGTGAAGTTATTTAACTGCCGGGGTTCACTTTTAGCGAGCTGGCGTTGATATTCCCCTCTTTGATGATGACCATAGAAGAAGAGGTATAAATAACTAATTAATGAACCAACAAATGCCCCAAACACACTAAAGTAGACTGCGATAATGTAGTGATAATGAAGGACTTTGATGATAACAAAGGTCGAAATAATAATAAACAAGACCCTAGACAGCTGTTCCCAAAGCTGTGAAATTCCGTATGGCTTCATGTCACTATGGCCCTGAAACCAGCCACGAATCATACTCATTGACGGTAGGATGATGATGGCTGGCACTAACATGCGGATGGATATCACTGCCTGGTGGACTGACTGAACGGGACTATTCCGGGCAATCACCGGTGCTAAAATGTATAGGGCGATTCCACAGATCAGTCCCGCAAGGACCATAATGATAAATGCGAGTTTAGTAACGTAAACTCCGTCTAAATAACGATTCCTGGAGTTCAGTGATGCTACCTGCCTGGCAATTACCGATGGTAATCCTGCAGTTCCAACCGCAATTAACAGTGCATATGGGGTATATGAGGCGTTAAAGACCGCCTGGGCGTTTAATTGATTGCTATAGCTTCCAATCATTATCAACCAGGGAATTAGATAAACGATGCCTAAGACCCTGGAGATAATGCTACCAAAGGAGAGCCAAAACGATCCTGATAACATTTTCTTATTCAAAAAAATCCCTCGACTTCTAATAATTAATTCTTTTTATTATTACACAAAAATTAGTTGTGTAAAAGTTAGTTTTCTTTAATCACGATGATGACTTATTCAGAACAATTAAAACTATTCTAAAACTACATTATATAATAAAATGGTTATAGGTGGTTAGCTAATTTTAAATACTGAAGGGAGCAATCAATAATGAAACGAACTATAATTACCATGGTCTTGAGTGGGTTATTAATGGGTTGGATGTCAATGATTAATCCGGTTATAAAAGCAGATCGTGGGAACGTAGTCAAAACACTACATAAAATCAACATTTATAGTAGTCCTAAATTTAGCAATGCTAAGGTTTTAGGTAGTTACGCTAAACATAAACGGGTTATGTTTAGCAAATTGGTATCAGTTGGTGGGATGACTAGATTTCAATTGGAGAATGGTCACTACATTACTGCCAATAAGCGCTATGTTGAGTTACTTAAATGATTAAATTAAAAATCCTGACCATAGTTCAATGCTATGGCCAGGATTTTTAAGATTGAGGTTAGTAAGTAATTGCTCTCATTTTATCATGACGACGATGAATGTTGATGGCCGAAATCGACATGCTGGTTCTAGTGCCTAACCACGGATCGTTATAATAGATTCGATCCTTGGTGAAACCAGTGACGGTTAAAGCATGGTTAGGAAATCCGTCAACATTAGCAACGTAAATTACAATTGGATGACTATGTTTTTGAAGGTAGTGTTTGAGGTAGTTAGTTGACTTACCAGTAAGATTGACACTAGTTCCAATATAATGGCGAACCAACTTCATAAGGGCGGGTGGATAGATGTACCAACCCGATTTTGAATACGGACTCCCAATGAAGCCCTTATCAGGATTAGAACTACGCGGCATTTTATTAGCCATGAATGTCTTACGATATTTTTTACCGGTGGCATAATTGATCATCATGGTAACGGCGGTAATTTCACACCCGGTTGGTAGTTGTGGGCGTTGCTTAATTAATGGCACGTTATTTAACTTAAATGCCGAATTGGCGAAGGCAGCTTGGTTAATCCAGCCCCTGTCGTTACCGTTATGGAAAATATGGGCATAAGTACCAGTTTTAGTCTTTTCAATAGCACTTACCTGGACCCATTTGCCACGTAAATTGCTAGTATTTGAAAAGGCCTTGATTGATGCTTTTTGGGTATTATAAGCGCCACTTCGATAAGTATTCGTTTTTCGTTGAACGATTTTAGAATAATTTACCCGTTGGGATTTAATGATCTGATTGTACTTATGTCTGATGGGTTTAGGGTGTTTACTAGGTGGATTCCCATTATTGGTTGGCGTTTGCTGGTTAGCTTGCGAGCTAGCATTGTTCTGGTTGGAACTTGCGGTACTTTCAGCTGAACTACTGGGAACATTTGAACTAGCACTACTTGCTGCACTTTGTGACGAGTTCGTTGCGGCTGAACTACCACTATCTTGCGCCGAAGATTGGGTAAGGTTAATCTTACTTTGGTTATTGATAACGGTAGGACTATCAGCATGCGCCACCTTAGCCTGATTAGGGTAGTTAATGGAAATAACTGCTAACGGGGCAATTAAAGCAGTTACTAATAAACTTTTGTTCATATTCATAAAAGATACTTCCCTCTGATTATTAATTAATTACAGATTGAAACAATTATTTTAAATTGTATTAAAACATTAAGAAAATGTAAAGGGTTTGGTAAAATATAATATTTTTATATTAAAAAATTATGGGTAGTGTTAATATGTTAATGAATTCTTAAATTTTACATAACGGAAGAAGGAAATTTAAATGGTAAAGTGGAGAAGGGTTTTGGCTGCATTAGGAGCAGTTTCTATTTTAGCATCATTGGGAATTGGTCTGAATAGTTCCAACTCCGTAAAGGCCAAACAAAGGGTTTATCAAAACCCAAAGCGCTATTATCAAATCGCAAGTAAACAAATTCAACCAGTTGGGAAGGTCGGCTATACCGTCAAACTGGGTTATGAAGGTATTAAAACTGAAATGGTAATGCGTAAAGTTGGCGTTAATATGGGCCCCTTAGGAACTGGTCACTATGAATATAATTATGCAGCTAAAAATGCAGTCAAAAACTTCCAAAAGAAACACCATTTAAAAGCAACTGGCAATGTTGACGTGAACACATGGGTAAAGTTGGGCTTTAAGCGTTCGCAATTTTACAGCATTGATAGATATGTAGCCCCATTGGGTGCTAAGATCACCCAGGGACGGAAAGCACATATTGAAGCCGCAATTAAGCAGGCTTATAAATACTTGGGACGTCCTTATATTTACGGGGCTTCATCGAGTCCTGCCTATGGGAATGATTGTTCAGGATTGGTGGTTCAAGCGCTTTATGCCGGTGGAATTAACCCCGCCCCCGTTAGTGCAATTCAACACGCCCACCCAGGTAACGAATGGAACTCCCGTCGACTATGGGCTTCTAAGAAATTTAAGTTTGTTCCGTTCAATCAACGGAAGCGTGGCGACTTAATCTTCTACTACCAACCAGGAACTAAAACCATTTGGCACGTTGCGCTTTACTTAGGGAAGGATAAGATGATTGAAAGTTGGCCACCACGGGTTCAGGTTTCAAGTATCTATGCTAGATCCACTCACACGGGCTATGTTGCACGGCCATGGGTTGAAAATGAAAAATAAAGCAAAGGGAACTAAATCATGAAAAATTGTAAAATTATTATCATCTATATTTTTAAATAGGATGAATCTAATCATTGTAAACTAAAAAGTCCCAGCCTAGTAAATAACTAGGTTGGGACTTTTTAATTAATTAGTCGTTTTTAACTGCTAAAAAGGACTTGATTCTGTTCATTGACTCCGTTAGATCATCAAAACTAGCTGCGTAACTGATTCTGAAGTATCCTTCACCACCAGGGCCGAATGCTGAACCAGGAACCACACCAACGTGAGCATCTCGCGCCAGTGCCAGGCAAAAATCAACGCTAGTGCCATCAAAGTTATCCGGAACCTTTGCAAAAATGTAAAATGCCCCTTCCGGATTAACAACGCTGATGCCTACCGATGCTAACGCACTAGTTACTAAGTCACGGCGTTGTTTATAAACATCCCTCATTGGAGCTGCATCGTTAATCCCGTTGGTGAATGCCTCGATGGCAGCGGCCTGAATAAATGCTGAAATGTTATAGGTATTAAATAAATGGACTTTTTTAAGTTGCTTCATAAGTGGAGCTGGGGCAAAGATAACCCCTAATCGCCACCCGGTCATTGCATGTGATTTTGATAGTCCGTTAAAGACGATTGTTTGATCGCGCAGGTACTTAGCGAACGAATGGTGTTGACCACCATAGGTAATTTCACTATAGATTTCATCACTAATGACGATGGTGTCATAATTTTTAACGACATCCGCAATGGCCTTTAATTCAGCTTCACTATACGTCCGGCCCGTTGGATTATTGGGACATGTAAGAATTAATCCCTTTGCATTTGGATGGTGTTGCAACGTTTCGGCTAGTTTATCAGCGGTAAGCTTGAAGCCGTCATTGGAAGTATCAATGAAAACGACCTTACCACCAGCCACTTGAACTGCTCCGGCGTACACCGGAAAGGCTGGGGCTGGTATCAAGATTTCATCGCCAGGGTTCAACAGTGCTAGATAAACATCTAAGATGGCCTCGCTAACCCCGATTGTGATAACGATCTCTGACTCAGGTTCATAATGGACATCGTATTTCTTAGCTAGAAAATCAGATGCAGCCCGTCTGGTTTCAATTGCACCTTCTGGGGCTGTGTAGTGGGTTTGATCGGTATTGATGGCTTTAATAGCAGCTGCTTTAATGTGTTCAGGGGTCTTAAAGTCTGGTTCCCCGACCGTTAATTTGATTAAATCGGGGGTGCCAGCAATCTGTTGACTAAATGTAGAAATTCCCTCTGGCTCGATTCCAGCAATATTACTGTTGATAATTTTTGATAAATCCATATGAAGATCACCTCTTGATTAGATTAAATGGGACATTTTATTACAATTTGCATCCAAAATCATCATTAATTAATGAAATTGAACTAGCTAACAACGTTAAAATATAAAAGTTATTTATATATATGCATTATATTACACTTTAAAAAATAATATGCAATTATTTTTAAGCTTAAATTAATTTAAAATTAGAAAATAACATTGATTAAATGCTTATTTCGCTAATTATTAGAATTTATTATTAGAAAAAGATTAAAAATGACATTGACGTCTCTTATTTAAAATTGTATAATTATCCCAATTTAATTGATGTTATCAAAAATAACATTCAAACGCTAAGGGAGTGCGTGTTTATGAAGGTAAAGTTATTTAAGAACGTGAACGTATTTGTAGGAACGAAGGATGAAACCCTAGCCGATGCTTGGGTCCTAGTGGATGAAGCTACTGGTAAGATTACTGAAGTGGGGCAGGGGAAAGCACCACAAGCTGATTCAGAAGTTGATCTAGCTGGGCAATACTTAATGCCAGGGATGGTAAATGCTCATACCCATGTAACCTTAGATCCATTTAGCCATGATGGTGATGGTTTTGCGGACATCGTAACTGTTACGACACGGGCCATTCAGCATTTACGTTCACTCCTTAAATCGGGGGTTACATATGTCCGTGGTTGTGGAAGCTCATATGGAATCGATCGGGACCTTGCCAGATTACAGCGGACTGGTAAATTACCGCAGGTGCCGAGAATTATGCCATCAGGGGCGCCAATGACGATGACTGGTGGGCATGGCATTTTATTTCACGGTGGGAACGAAGTCGATTCTCCCGATGAAATGCGGAAGGGCGTGCGGACCAACTTTGCTGAGGGAGCCGAATGCATTAAGGTTATGGCAACTGGTGGAATCATGTCGATCAATGATAATATGTTACAACCACAATTGAAGGTGCCAGAAATTAAAGTTGCCGTTGAAGAGACTCATAGTAAAGGATCAATCGTTGCCGCCCATGCTGAAGCTAATCCTGGCATTATGAATGCGATCGAAGCGGGGGTGGATTCGATTGAACATGGTGACTATGTAACAGATGAAGAAATTCAATTGATGATTAAGAAACACATTTACTTAGTGCCAACCATTTCGGTCGTTAAGAGCGTTGATGATCATAGTGATGAACTTCCTGATTGGGAAGTTGCTAAAAACCGACAATGTATGGAGGTCGGGTTTAAAAACTTTAAGAATGCTTATCAAGCAGGGGTGAAGATTGCGTTAGGAACCGATGCGGGTTGTCCATATGCATACTTCAATGCGACCCCAGTTGAATTTGAATTAATGGTCAATAAATTGGGAATGTCTAATTTTGATGCCCTTTCTACTTCGCGCCACTCAGCTGAGTTAATGAAGCTATCCGAGTATGGCACAATCGAAGCCGGTAAATACGCTGACTTTTTAGTTCTAAAGACGAATCCGTTGGAAGATATTAAGGCGGTTCAACAGCCAGACAAACAGGTTTATCAACACGGACAACGTCAATTTTAGCTTAATCGAGAAGGTACCGAATTGATTGGAGTGGTGTATAATGAGTATTGTGGTTGCGTTAACAATTGTAATGATGTTTCTATTTATTGGTGAATGGGTATCAACGTTAAGTAAGGCTTATATCCCGTCGGTATTTGTCACCGCGGTGCTATTTTTGATTGGATATTGGACGATTATTCCTAAAAATATCACGGAAATTGCTTCATTTACCCCTAATTTTGTGGAAGTCATCCAAGCAGCCCTTTTAATCCATATGGGAACCCTAATGGACCTAAAGGTATTGGTTGATCAATGGCGTTCCGTTGTGGTTGCACTCTCTGGGGTACTTGGGACCGTGATTTTAGCCATGGGTGGTGGATTACTACTATTTAATTGGCACACGGTAATTGCTAGTGTGCCACCATTGACTGGTGGAATCGTTGCTGCTTTCTTAATGAGTAATGGTCTAAAAGCCCAACATATTACGGAATTAATTTCATTTCCGGTTTCAATGTTTGTTGTACACAGTATCATTGGTTATCCACTGACTGCCTTTTTGTTAAAGAAGGAGGGCAAACGGCTCCTTGGGGTTTATCGCTCCGGTAATAAGGGCGAGGTCAAGGAATCTGTTGATGCCCATGAAGTCGTTAAAAGTTTAACTACCAATCAGAGATTTTCAGCTTATAAAACCCCCGCTTTTCAAATTTTCTTGGTAATGTTATTATCTGCATTGTCACTTTGGATCGGTGGGACGCTTTTGAACAACGTCATTAATAAATTCATCGTTTGTTTGGTCGTTGGGGTGGTTGCTCACCAGTTTGGAATCTTAGATGATCACGTTTTGGAAAAAGCCGGGGTCTTCAACTGGTTTATGTATGGATTATTGCTATACATTTTCTCCTTCTTGGCGGCCGTTACGCCACAAAACCTGACTAGCATTTTAGTTCCAATTATTACGATGATCATTTTGGGAATCTTTGGGATGTTCTTAGCCTCATTCCTATTAGCCAAGCCACTGGGGATGTCAAAATCGATGGCATTTGCGAGTGCGTTAACTGCATTGTTTGGTTTTCCTGCTGATTACATTGTGACACACGAATCAGCTAAAAACATTGCTAAGACTAAGGATGAAGAAACGTTTGTCTTGAACCATACCCTACCTAAAATGTTAGTGGGTGGGTTTGCCACCGTTTCAGTTGCTTCCGTAATCATTGCTTCAATTTTTCTCAAATTACTATAAAATTCTTTTGAAAAGAGTGAATAAGATGGCAGATGTTTTCTACAGTAACTTTAATTTATTTAATGGAAAAGATAATCAGGTCGTTAACGATAGTTGGTTCTCGGTTGATTCCACAACGGGTAAGATTACCCAGGTCGGGACTGGGACTGCTCCTGAAGAGGCAATTGATCTAAACGGCCAATATGTAATGCCGGGGATGATTAATGCCCATACGCATACTTCATTAGATCCATCCAGTCATGATGGGGACGGAAGTGCTGATATTGTGACGGTCGTGACCCGTTCGATTCAACACCTCCACGAACTCATGAAGTCTGGGGTGACCTACGTTCGTGAATGTGGAAGCTCATATGGGGTGGACCGGACTCTTGCAAAGCTACAAGCAACCGGGAAATTAGATCAGGTGCCAGCCATCATGCCAGCAGGGGAACCAATGACAATGACTGGTGGCCATGGGGTCTTGTTCCATGGTGGGAATGCCGTTGATTCTCCCGATGAAATGCGGAAGGGCGTGCGGAAAAACTTCGCCGAAGGAGCACAATGTATTAAGGTCATGGCTACTGGCGGGGTAATGTCGATTAATGACAACATGGTCCAACCCCAATTAAAGGTTCCAGAAATGAAGGTCGCGGTTGAAGAAACCCACAGTAAGGGTTCCATTGTTGCTGCCCATGCTGAAGCAAATCCCGGAATTTTAAATGCAATCGAAGCCGGTGTCGATTCAATTGAACATGGCTACTACATTAATGATGAAGAAATTCAAATGTTAGTTGATCATGGAATCTATTTAACCCCTACTTTGACCGTTGCACAGAGTATTGTGGACCATAGTGACGAACTGCCTGACTGGGAAGTGGCTAAGAACACCGCATGTACCGAGGCCGGTTATCGGAACTTTAAGAAGGCTTATAAGGCCGGCGTTAAGTTAGTGCTTGGAACTGATGCTGGGTGTCCTTACACTTACTTTGGTTCAACGCCACGTGAGTTTGACTTGATGGTTAATAAATTAGGGATGAGTAACTTTGACGCATTGACTGCGTCAACTCGCTCAGCTGAACTAATGAAGTTAACTGATTATGGGACGTTAGAAGTGGGTAAGTTTGCTGATTTCTTGGTTCTTAAGGGAAATCCACTAGCAGACGTTCAAGCGGTTGCGCAGGAAGATAAACAGGTTTATCAACACGGAAAGCGTAAGTATTAATAACTAAAGGCGAATCGATGTTCATATCGGTTCGCCTTTTTGTATTTTTTAAACTTTTTTATCTAAAAATTATGATTTATTTTATTAATCGTTAAAATTTAGCTAGTAATCTATTCATAATTCATTATGTTTAGGAGTTATTTGAAATGATGAAAAAACTGAGCGTATTATTAATTTCAATTGCGGTCTTGCTGGCCGTAATAATTGAAGGGTATACCGTTTTCTTTGATCGAAAGCAGCAAACGGTAACGACTAGTCCCCAGTCACAAACCGCAAGTCAAACCAGCAGTAGCGGGAGTAGTGATGGGAATAATAAAAAACAATTAAAAAACGGGACATACACCGGGGCTGCTACTGAGACACGCCATGGCGACGTTCAGGTTAAAATGGTAGTTAAAAATAATAAAATTAGTAACATTACGGTATTAAAGCATCCCGAAGGTGGCAAGTCAGACGAAATTAACGAGCAGGCATTGCCAATTTATACTAAGGAAGCCCTGCAAAAGCAAAGTGCAAAGATTAATCAAGTCTCTGGAGCCACCGAAACTTATGGTGGGTTTACCGGTTCATTACAGGATGCCATCACCAAAGCGGAGAGTTAAAATATGGACACAATTATTAAATCAACGGTAGTGGAATCAATGACGATTCCGTTTACAATTAGCGTTGCGGGTCAGGACAGCGAGCAAGTTCAATCAACGGTTCAGTCATTGATTAAGCCCGTTTTGTATCGATTAGAGCAAATTAACCAACGTTATTCAACATTTTTAGACCATAGTCTGGTTAGCGAATTCAACCGTGGCAATCAACAGATTTTAAACACCGATGCTGAATTCCGGTTCATTTATGATCAATGCCAAGTGATGAAGCACAATAGTGACGGGTATTTTAACGCCACTGATGAATTTAATCATTACGATCCATTAGGGTATGTGAAGGGCTGGGCAATTGAAACAATTTTTGATCAGTTAATGCGACCATTGTTGCGAAATCAATTTATTGATGGTGTCAGCCTAAACGGTGGTGGCGATCTTCAATTTGCTAGTCAAAATGGCTTTCAATGGCAGATTGGGATTGAAAGCCCCATTGATCGTTTACAACTAGTGGCTAGTTATCAATTCAAAAATGGCGCGGTGGCAACATCTGGATTCAGTAAGCGTGGAGCCCACATTCGGATTAGTGGTTCAAATGATTTACTTCAGGTAACGATGTATGCTAGTGACCTTACGAATGCTGATTGCTGGGCAACGGCTGGCATTGCAGCTGGTGAATTAGAGCTACGGCGTTTAATTGAACAGCACCATTTGACCGGGTGCTTTGTGAATCAAAACCAACGACTAAGTTATTTTATTAGGGGGACAATTACTGATGCTGAATAGTAATCGATATTTACTGGGGCTTACTTGGCTAGTTGCCATCTTTTTGGTTCCATTTCCATTCGTTCAAACCCTTAGTGCCGGGTTGCCAGCAATTTACAATCAGGATAAAACAATGATTTTATTCGGAACGATTGCGTACTCATGGATGTTACTTGCGATGTATATTTCAACCCGTCCGAAATGGTTAGATCGTTTAATCGGCCTTCCGAATGCCTACATGATTCATGGAATTCTTAGTTTAGCAGCAATTGTTTTAGCATACCTGCATAAAAGTAACCTCCGCTCTGATGGGTGGATTAAACTAACTGGGAATTGGGCACTATACTTATTCATTGGGTTAGGACTATACTCGATGATTTTTATGGCGGGTTGGTTAACGAATCGAGTCCCGGCGTTAAGATGGATTAAGCAATCACTGGAGCGGGTGTTTAAGCATGAGGTATCAATTTTAATCCACCGTTTAAACGTAGTCGCAACGGGATTGATCTTTATTCACGTGTTATTGATTCCGTATATTCGCCAAATCGTTCCATTTACGGTGCTATTTGTTGCAGCTTCTTTATTCGTATTCGGAGCGTATGCAATGACGTTTGTCCACCGCCGGTTAATTACTGCCAAACTAATCAATAATGTAGAAATCAAACCAAACGTTAGACAGTTAACCTTAAAATTGCATAAACATTTGGATATTTATCCTGGTGATTTTGTGTTTTTATCCTTTCCGAAAGTTAAATTGATGAAGGAACCACACCCCTTTTCGATTGTGAATGCCCCTAGCGACAGTAATGAATTAGTATTAGCGATTAGGGGTGACGGTGATTTCACCAGGCAGTTGGCTACCATCCAGGTGAATGAAAGTGTGGTAATTAATGGTGGTTTTGGAATGTATCAGTCGGTAATTAATGAAAACCATCCCGATAATTTAATGATCATCGCCGGTGGGATTGGCATCGTACCACTGCTTTCAATTGTTGATGGCAATCCCGATCTAAAGACGACCATTTTTTATAGTGTCAGTAATGAAAATAACTTATTGTATCAAGATAAATTTGACCAGTGGGAACAGCGCGACAACTTTCGGGTGTTTCGACAAATTGGCCGCTTTAATCAAGAAGCAATTGCGAACCGCTTGCCAAAGAATACCCAAAAAACAGTAGTGTTGATTGGTGGTCCTGATAAAATGGGGACCCAGTGGATTAAGAACTTAAGGCGATTGGGTGTGAGACGCTCCCAGATTTATTACGAACGATTTTCATGGTAACAAAAAAGCAACGCCCTGCACACCACTTTAATGTTAGGGGGGTTGCTTTTTAATTTAGAGCTTGAATAATCCACACATTGTGACCGCATTATCTGAAATGTAGAATGCGACTGCCGCATAGTTGGCCCATTTATTTAATAGGGTGTCTCGGTGAAGGGCATCCTCAGTCAAGAGGGTGCGAGCAGCATTTTGCCCAGTGGCTTTGTAGTTTAAACTTTTACCGGGACCGGAGTAAATTAAGGTCGGGCTTAACATTACTTCTCCGTATCCGCTATTTTTTGTATTATAAGAAGTACCATTTGGTCGAGTGTGGTCGAACTTAGTTTGCAATTCCCTTGCCCGAACTTGAGCGCGTTGATTCAAATTAGGAGCAGTCTTGAAACTTTTAAGTCCCATTTTACGACGATAGGTATTCAGGTATTTAAGATATGCCTGATTCATTTGCTTGACGGGAACCGTATTCTTAACGTATTTCACTGTCATTGATGTTGGTAGGCTATCATAAGAAATGCTATCTGGATAATAATAGTAGTTAATGTAGCCCTTAATTGATTTAGCAAAGCCGTAAATTGGATCACCATTCGTTGAAACGGTTTGATCATTGCTGATTTGCTTGCCATCGATCGACTGGTAGTGGATGACCATGGTCTTTGTGGGCTGTGCTTGTTGATCGTTATCAGACGAGTCACCATCATCAGTCTGATTAGAGGATGAATTATTGTTATCGTCTGAAACTTGATTTTGGGATGCATCGCTTCCATTGTCAGCAGTAGCTGTACTCGTGATTTGATTACCATCATCTTGATTAGGCCCATCAGCGTTTACAACCGCAGGTGATTTTGTAAAAAAGATTAATGTCAATAATAATATCGAAAATAAAATTAATTTTTTCATTAATTGAAACTCCCATCAATAAATTAGATAAAACAACCTTAATTTTAGTTGAAATTGGTTAGAAGTCAAATTGAAAAAGATTATTTGGCAATCAGCGTTATAATTAAATCATTATAATTATGAGGGAGATAATGATGAAAATTTTGATTAGTTGGTTAGGGTTTATTGGTGATTGGTTGTTATTCATCTTTCCGTTATTTCAGGGGATTTTGGATGTGACCGAAGGAAGTGAATTACTGCGTGGTGCAAAGGGCACTAAAAATACTGACAGCAAAAAGCATCGCCGGTACGGGAGTCTATTATGGCTATTGCCACCACTTAAAATCATGATTGAACGTAGGAAGGTAATGAAAATTTCTAAGTATGCTTTAAATCGAAAGATTGATTTTGATAAGGTGTACCGCAAATTAAACGTCGCGACAGCGTGGGTATACGTTTCAGTGGCAGGGGTGTTAAATGGAATTGTCTCCACTGAAGATTTGCTTGAAAGCTATGGTTATGGTGATAACTGGTGGTTGTTGATTGGTTCATGCTTAATTATTATTTTAATCAGCATTCAAGTAATCAGGTACTTTGCTAGTTCTGATCGTAAAAAACATATTTTTAATGAACTTAGTTAGGCTAGGGGGAATTAATTTGTTACATCTTTCTGAATTGGAAGCTGATTTAATTAGTCGAGCTTGTCTAGCATTTAAAAACACAATGCGTCCTGATAATATTCGTGGTCGCAAAGAATTGGCGCAAATCAGTAATCAGGCGAAAACTCAAAACCGGTTAAATGAATTCGGAACGGATTTTACACTGTTAAAATCAGCGTTACAAAATTACCGTCAATTTGTAAAATCAGACGCTGAATTAGCAGAATTAGAAGCACTTATAGTTAACTATAAAGGCCGCTGTTAAGCGGTTTATCCAATGCAAGATGTTTGACATGTTTCTAGATAGCTTATATTATGTAAGCACAAATTATATTTCTAGAATTTAAGGAGCGTGCTAATTTATGAAACAAACCCGATTCGTAAAAGCAGGAAAAGTGGAAGTCAAAGACGTCCCCAAACCAACCATTGAGAAACCAGATGATGTAATCTTACACGTGGTTCAAGCGTGTGTCTGTGGATCTGATCTTTGGTCGTACCGGGGACTGGATGATAAGGAACCCAATTCATTAAATAATGGTCACGAAGCAATTGGTGTGGTGGAATCAGTGGGCTCAGAGATTACCACCGTTCAACCCGGTGATTTTGTAATTGCCCCATTTACCCATGGCTGTGGTCATTGTGCCGCTTGTCGAGCTGGATTTGATGGCAATTGTCAAAATCATGATGATAACTTTAGTAGTGGTTACCAATCAGAATACGTTCGTTATCAACATGCTAACTGGGCCCTAGTTAAGGTCCCAGGGAAGCCCGAAGACTACAGTCAAGGAATGTTAAACTCGTTTTTAACATTATCAGATGTAATGGCAACTGGCTTTCATGCTGCTAAGACGGCTAACGTCCAAACGGGTGATACCGCAGTAGTCATTGGTGATGGTGCCGTGGGCCTATGTGGAGTAATTTCTGCTCAATTGTTGGGTGCTAAGCGGATTATTGCGATGAGTCGGCATGCAGATCGGCAAGCCATGGCGAAGGAATTCGGGGCCACCGATGTCATTGCTGAACGCGGTGATGACGCAGTTGCAAAGGTAATGGAACTGACCAATGGCGCTGGTGCTGATGCAGTGCTTGAATGTGTGGGAAGTGATCTATCAACGAATACCGCACTGAAGATTGCCCGTCCTGGGGCCCACATTGGCCGGGTCGGATTGCCACATGGTGACGTTGACTATTCATTGACGTTTGGCAAAAACATTGCTCTATCAGGTGGGATTGCTTCCGTTACTACTTATGATAAGGGACGCTTACTTAAAGCGGTTTTGGATGGTCAAATTAATCCTGGGAAGGTCTTTACCAAGAGCTTTAACATTGATAATGTTGATGCTGCCTACCAAGCAATGGCTAATCGTGAAACCATTAAATCCGTAGTTACAACTGAATAATTAATTGATTTGATCAAAAAGAGAATGCCGATTGGCATTCTCTTTTTGATTATTCATTTAAATCTAAAATGCTATTAAAAACTGATTGCGGAAGCTCGACATCACTTTTGACGGCTTGGCGTTTATTGATACTTTGGCGCCTTAGTAGTGCCTGCTTTTTGGAAACGCTGTATTGATTTCCATTCACTGCGGCGTTTTTACGTAATGGCGGGATGTCCACCCTGGCAATCACGCGCCCCTCAACCACTGCTTGGGCTGGCATTGGATATAATCGTCTGGGAATCGTGTATTTTAGCTTATGAACTAGCTGTTTGGTTTGCTCCGGAGCATCGGTTCGGTGGGTTACAAAGGTTAATGCATCCACTCGAGCATAGTTGATTTGCACATCGACCCTCACGACATCTGCTAGTTTGTAACCATCTAAGGTGGTGCTAAGTGAAGCATACCCATGCGAAACTGATTTTAACTTATTGAAAAAGTCGTACGCAATTTCAGATAGTGGCATTTGGTAAGTAAGCTCCACCAAGCTACCCTGATTTCCCATATCAACGAAGATGCCCTTATGTTGATCTGCCAACTTCATTACTGCGCTTAACTCAGCGTCATTGGTGGTAATAATGGCCTTCACCATTGGTTCTTCTACCATTTCAATTTGTTCAAAGTCTGGAAATTGAATTGGGTTATCAACCGTTAATACGTTAGGTTGGTTCTTTAAGTGAACTCGATAGGTAACGTTTGGTGCAGTCGTTAATACCTCAATCCCAAATTCATCCTTCAGGCGTTCCCTGATAATTTGAAGATGGAAAATTCCTAAAAAGCCACCTCTAAATCCAGGGCCGAGTGCATCTGACACTTCTGGAACTAACTGAAGTGATGAGTCGTTTAGCGCTAGCTTGTTTAAAGCGTCCTTCATTTCATTGTAATCGCCCTGGGGGTAGATTCCGGCGTACACCATTGGCTGGGCAGGTTCATACCCGGGAAGGGGCTCATCCGTTGGGGTGTTTTGATTGGTGATCGTATCACCAATTCTAACTAGGTGCGGATCCTTAATTCCAGTTACAATGTAACCAACATCACCAGCAGCTAGTTGTTTAGTAGCTGCTTTAGCAGGGGTAAAAATACCCACTTCCTTATTGGTAAAAGCTGCTGAATTTGCCATTAGCAATAATTCCTGATCTGCTTTCACTTGACCGTCAATGATCCGCACTGATGCGATGACCCCCTTGAAACTATCATATTCTGAATCGAATACTAACGCCTTGAGGGGCTTATTAATATCACCATTGGGCGCAGGTAGGGAGTTAACAATGGCTTCTAACACTGCATGAACGCCCTGACCAGTTTTAGCAGAAATTTGTAGGATTGATTCGGCATCAAAACTAGCATCCAATTCAAGTAGTTGTTGGGTGGTCATTTCAATTTGAGCGTTGGGACTGTCCACCTTGTTAATTACCGGCATGATTTTTAAGCCAGCTTCAACTGCTAGTCGGTAGTTAGCAACCGTTTGGGCCTGAATCCCCTGGGTCGCATCCACCAATAAGATGACCCCATCGCTAGCAGCGAGACTTTTTGCAACTTCATAGTTAAAATCAACGTGTCCGGGAGTATCAATGAAATTAAATTCATAGTCCTGGCCATTATCATCCCGGTATCTATTTCTAACCGTTCTGGATTTAACCGTTACCCCATGGTTTTGCTCCACCTGCATATCATCCAGGAGCTGGGCCTTGCTTTCACGTTCGGTGATGGTATTGGTCATTTCCATGATTCGATCCGCAAGGGTTGACTTTCCATGGTCAATATGGGCAATAATTGAAAAGTTTCTGATATTTGATTGATTCATAATGATTCTCCATTCTATTAATTAGTGACTTAAAACTAGAATGGCTTGTTTTTAAATTGCCATTCAAAATTAGAATGACAAACCAACTAACATAATTTGGCTCATGGGTTCAGTTCCTCACTTTCAGATAATAGATTTGATTACTTAAATATTACCATACTAACCGGTAGTTTACTAATTTTATAAAAGGACTATTAATTACTAAAAGTTAGTGGTAGTATTAAGGAGCGAAGGAATAGATATAGTAATAAAGGAGCGTCCCCATAGTGAGGCGCTCCTTTTAATTATCGATCAATCGGGTGCTCATTTACTAATTGTTGGACCTGTTGGCTGGCACGTTTTAATGCAACTTCATCAGTGGGATTACTTAACACGGTTACGATGAGCTGCGCCACTTTGGCAGCGGCTGCTTCATCAAAGTGCCGACTAGTAATGGTCGGAGTTCCGATTCGAATTCCTTCCATTGTATTACCAGTTTCTAATGGTAGTAACTCCTTATTAGTGGCAATTCCCACGCTGTAAAGCAGGTTAGCTGCCTGTTCCCCCGTCATGTGGACAGGGTTTAAGTCCAAAGTCATCTCATGATTTTCGGTTCCGCCTGACACGACTCTAACCACGTTACTTTCATTAAAGACCTTAGCCATTGCCTGAGCATTTTTGATCACTTGTTGAGCGTATTGTTTAAATGCTGGTTGCAGCGCTTCTTGGTATGCAATTGCCTTTGCGGCAACTACGTGTTCTAATGATCCACTTTGTGAGACTGGGAAAACCGCATTATCTAGTCGATCTGCATACTTAGCTTTTGCAAGGATCATACCACCACGGGGGCCCCGTAATGTTTTGTGGGTCGTGGATGTAACCACGTCAGCCACGGCGACTGGATTGGGATGAAGTCCAGCGGCCACTAATCCGGCAATGTGTGCCATATCGACCATTAAGAATGCCCCGACTTCATCTGCAATTCTTCTAAATTGGGTCCAGTCAATAATGTGACTGTAAGCTGATGCACCCGCAATGATTAATTTCGGGTGGACCTCCTTAGCAATTTCTTCAATGTGGTCGTAATCTAATAATTCAGTCTGTGGATCCACTCCATAGAAGTATGACTTATAGAGTTGGCCTGAAAAATTATGCTTTTGACCATGGGTGAAATGACCACCAGCATGTTCACTCATTGATAGGATTCGATCACCTGGGTTTAAGAAGGCTGAATAAACTGCCTGGTTGGCTTGAGTTCCCGAGTGGGGTAATACGTTTGCATATTCTGCATGAAAAAGTTGTTCTGCACGTTGTTTAGCTACTTGATCAATGATATCAAGGGCCTCATTTCCGGTATACACCCGTTTGTTAGGGTAACCAACTGCGTATTTATTAGTTAAAATCGAGCCCTGCGCTGCTCTAACGGCTTGCGAAGCAATATTTTCTGAAGCAATTAATTCAATTACGTTTTCCTGACGGTTATTTTCTTTTTGAATTGCATTCCAAATGGTTGGGTCTTGCTTTGAAAAGTCAAACATAATAATTCCTCCTAATTAGACAAAAAAGACGTCCTCGTACTTTCGTACAAGGGCGTCTTTAACACTGTTCCACCTTATTTTTATATCAAGCTCACACTTGATACCTCTGAGTCTTAATGCGCATTAAGATATCGATTACTATTCAAGTTAAATCTTGACTGCCTTCATCCAATGCCCAGACATTCCATTTCACCTGATTGAATGTTCGCTGAACTGGGTAGATTAGATTACTACTTTCAAGTTGCATTAAGAATAATCTAAAAAATTACGAATGTCAAACCCTATTTTCCATAAAATTACGAACTTTATTTTGCAGTGATGGTTTAATTGTTATTCTGACGGTCATTATCTTGGGTCCATTGAACAATGAATAAAATTAAAATTAATGGAATTGCCGTGATTAAAATGGCAAATTCATCTGTAAAACTAGTCGTAATTCCCATAATAATGGCTCCACAAATAAAACTGCTAATGATGATGATCGTATCAACTAAAATGCGTTTAGCATCTTGGTCGTGATCAAAAATGGTCAGGTATAAATTATTAGAAACCTTACTTAGGTTTCCAGTCATCATGAGTGGATTGAATGCCCGCCCCCGCATTAATTTAAATTCCTGGAGATGGGCAGCAGCTGATAAATCGAGGATTCCGATTGTCACTAAATCAGGGACCCAGGGGGCCGTGATTCCTGCAATGATCAGTAATATTAATTCATACTTAATGACTAATTTTTTACGATTAGTGGCTGAAAGTGAACGCCGTTGGATAATCTTAATGATGATCACGCCAATTGCAAATATCAAAATAGAAAAGCAAGAACGGAGGACATAAATAAAGTTAAAACGACTTAGATTAATACTCATTAAAATAATGTTTCCGGTTTGTAATCCGGCAAAAACACCACCATGTTCAATATAGGTATATGCATCAGTGCTACCACTAATTACAGCAAGGAGTGCTGCTACTAATGGCATTTCAAAATGATTTTGAATCTTCATTTGGGGTTAATTCCTTTTTGATACTACTTTACCATAAAAAAAGACCCGTTGGTTTTCCAACGGATCTTTTTTATGAAAATTGAACTTATTTTTGTTTTCTTCCTGGGAAGAACCAATTAGCCTTCCCTAGGATTTTGATCATGGATGGGACAAGGATTAATCGAACTAGGAATGCATCAAAGAAGATTCCAAATGCTAATGATAATCCTAATGACTTAATGGTGGGGTTAGTGGATAGTGCAAAGCTACCGAACACAGCAATCATAATCAACGCTGCGGTGATGATTACAGGACCACTACTCTTAATCCCGACTGCGACTGAATGCGAATTATCGCCGGTTTTTAAATATTCTTCGCGAATTCTAGAAACCATGAAGACCTCGTAATCCATTGCGAGACCAAATAGAATCCCGATAAAGATGACCGGTAAGAACGATAGGACTGGAGCGCCCTTGCTAATGCCAAGGAATTCCTTGAACATGCCTTCTTGAATCGTTAGCGTTGTAACTCCAAATGATGCTAGTAATGATAATCCGAAACCAACCATTGCAACTAGTGGAATTAGGAACGATCTGAACATAAACATCAATAAAATGAACGCAAGCAAAATGACAATCCCAGCAAAGACGGGGGTAGCACCATTTAACTTGTTGGTTGTATCGATATTAACGGCGTTTGTACCAGTTAAGATGATATTAGTGCCATAGTTCTTTTTAATCGTTTTAGCATAATCATTAATTTTTTTAGTTAACTGTTCAGTTTGAACGGCTTCAGTTCCCTTTTTAGGAATCAATACAAACATTGCGTACTTGTGATTACTGCTAATTTGAGCAGGAATGGGTGAAATTGCCCGCTGCTGTGCTTGGGCCTGGGCTTGCTTTTGCGCTTGGGCAGCGTATTGCTTAGTAAGCAGCTGTTGTTTTTGGGTGTTAGTAGCCAGCGTTGGATCCTTTTGAATAGCAGCTTTAACTTGGGCTTGAACCTGACTAGTAACTTGTGCTTTGACCTTATTTTGATAAGCGGGGGTCTTCATCTCAGCGATTGCCTTTTGATTAGCAACCGGAACAATCATCTTAGTTCCGCGCATTTCCTTAACCCGGTTGGTAATTTGCTTTAAGGTCTTTTCTTGAGCTGCTTTAGATTGATTTTGGTTTAGTTCAACGACACCGATTAGTGGGGCGTTGATGCCTTCACCAAATTTATCTGAAATCATGTCGTATGCTTGTCGCTGGGTATTATCCTTAGGTAGTGATCCGTTATATGGCATCCCTAAACGCATGTTTTTAGCTGGGATGGCCACTGCGATTAAAATGACTAAACTAACCAAAGTGGTGATGATTGGATACTTAGTAATGGACTTAGTGAACCAGCCTGGATGATCAGCGCTTTGTTCGGGGTCATTTTGGTCCGCTTTAATAAATTTGCTTGCTAATGAAATGACCGCTGGCAATAGGGTGACTGCGGATAAAATAGCAAAGACCACCGCAATTGCTGAAGCGACGCCCATTTGAGTTAGGAAATCCATCCCGATAACACTCAAACCTAATAGGGCAACGACAACCGTTACTCCAGCAAATAGCACCGAGCTACCGGCTGTAGCTAGGGCGTTTCCTAGTGCTTGTTGCGGAGAATGATTCCGTAATTCTCCCCGATAGCGATTAACGATAAAGAGCGCATAGTCGATTCCAACTGCCAAGCTAAGCATGGTGGCTAACGTTTGAGCGACACTAACGATGGTTACAAAATTACTGCCGATCGTTACAATCAAAACACCGGAGATTAATCCAACGATGGCGGTAATAATTGGTAACCCGGCCGTTACGAATGATCTAAATAGAATCAGTAGCAAGATAAATGCAATTACGATCCCGATGATTTCGGACGTCCCGCCTAGTTCGGTGGGGGTAATCTGGACTGATCCGTCGTATGCAATTTTAGTTTGGGGATGGTGTTTGATGGAATTAAATTGTTTTTCAACGTTCTTGATCTGAGACTGTGAAACTAATCTAGCATCTTTTTTAAATGTAATGCTGATGTAAGTAGTGGATTTATCCTTACTGATCGTTTGATTAGTGTATGGATCAGCTACGCTTTTAATACCAGACTGGTTGCGGATATTTTTTAAAGCGCGTTGAATTTTAGTTTTAATATCCTTTTGGTTAACCCCATTTGATTGGTCGCTTTGAATAACGACCTTCATGGTTCCAGCATTAACGTTTTGTTTAAATTCTTTTTTCAAAGTAGATTGGATCTCAGTAGATGGAAGGCCCTTGATTGTAAAATTTTGGTTAAAATTAGACCCTAATTTACCAACTCCAGCAATAAATATGACCAGGACGACTAGCCATGCTAACAATGATTTGAATTTATTCTGGTATGACCACTGGCCCCACCGATTAAGCATATTAGACATTTTTCTCAACTTCTTTCTTAACATGTTTATAAGCAATTATAAATTACTAAAGATTGGTGTAGAATGGATAATATAGTGATAGTGCACAAAAAGTAGTCAAAAGGAGGAAAGTATACAAAATAATGACTGATTTTAGAAGACAACGAACTGACTTAATTGTTTTTCAGGCGCTTAGAAACTTATTAAAGACCGAGTTATTTTCAGATATTACAGTCAACCAAATTGCGCAAAAGGCATTGATTCATCGCAATACGTTTTACCATCATTTTGATGATAAATATAATTTATTACATCGGTTCATTATTTATTCCTTGAACGAAGCTAGTAATGATGTTGACGTTTCAATGTTTAGTAAGCATCCCTTTATTGTCATTAGGGGCTTATATGATACTTCATATCAGAAAATATTCGATTTTCAAAGTCGTGATGCTGAGTTTTCAAAGGTGTTTGCAGATTGTTTTTTTGAATTATTCGTTCAAGATATGCAGGATGCTGATAATATTTGGGCCATGGGTAAAATTTCATCGATTTTAACTTGGAACCGCTTTAACGGGAATCCGTATGATATGTTTAACGACTACCTAGTGTTGGATCAAATATTTACTACTAAGCAATTTCCAATGTTAGATGATAATTAATCATCTAACATGGTTTTAATTTGAAAATATTAAATTTTAATGCTAGAATAATTAAAATTATATTAAATGTATTTTCGGGGGTAATTAAATGGATTTAAAGCAATTTGTTAGTAGGGGTGCTGGATCAATTCAACCGGATGCAATTTCAACATTCAACAATCAAGTAGCTGGAATTGAAGGGTTAATTCCATTAACGCTTGGTGAACCAGATTTTAGTACACCTGAACACGTCAAAGAAGCTGCAATTCAAGCGATTGAACAGAACCAAAGCCACTATACTAATCCACAGGGGCTGCCTGCATTAAGACGGGCAGCTGCAGACTATGTCCATGATAAGTACGGACTTAATTATGATCCGGACAGTGAGGTCCTAGCTACCGCTGGAGTTAGTGAGGCAATGCTATGTACCTTTTTAGCAATTTTGAACCCGGGTGATGAAGTCATTATTCCAACGCCTGCATTCCCCGTCTATGAATCAGTAGTAAAGGTTCCTGGTGGCCGTCCCGTATTTATTGATACTTCTAATGATGGCTTCAAATTAACCCCGGAAAAGCTAAAGCAAACTTTGGCTACCCACGATAAGGCAAAGGCGATTATTTTGAATTACCCTAGTAACCCAACTGGGGTAACGTATGATCAAGATGAGTTAACCGCATTAGCGGATGTGATCAAGGCCTACGATGTGGTGGTAATTAGTGATGAGATTTATAGTGAACTAACTTACGATCATGCGCATTTTTCATTTGCTAGGTTACTTCCTGATCAAACCATTACTTTTAATGGATTATCGAAATCCCACGCAATGACTGGATGGCGAATCGGAATCGTGTTTGCTAAGCCAACGCTTTTATCTGAAATTTTTAAAATGCATATGTTTGCTAGTTTTAGTCTCACCGCTAATGCGCAATACGCAGCCATCGAGGCTTTTAATAACGGACGGAATGATGCTGAGCCAATGAAGCAAGTCTATATTCAGCGTCGCGACCTTGTAATGAAGGGCTTAAAGGCAGCTGGATTGACTAGTTCACATCCTGAAGGAGCCTTTTATATCTTTGCATCGGTTCCAAAATCGTTTAACGGTGATAGCATGAAGTTTGGGTTAGCCTTAGCCAAGGAAGCACGTGTTGGAGTAGTTCCAGGAGTTGGGTTTGGTCCTGGTGGTGAAGGCAGCTTTAGATTAAGTTATGCTGCTAGTACCGAAGATTTAACTGAAGCGGTAAAACGAATTCAAGATTTTGTTAAGAAACACGAGTAAACGTTAAGCAACTAATTAGCGCTATGCTAGTTGGCTGCTTTTTGATTATTAAAAAAATTAGTTCTGAGTTAAAATGCTATTAAATCAAGATTGAAAGCGATTTATTTACTAATTTGAACGAAGCTGGTGTGATGTTATGTTACATCAATCGTATACAAATCTTAAAAAGTCTGCTAAGATATAATATATAAATTAAAAATATGTAACTTTAGTTACATAAAGGGGATTATCAGCATGAAAAAATTCAGGTTACTCTTTAATGCAATGTTAATAGCCTTTGTTTCGCTATTAATTGGGGTCGGGGTCGCAAACCCAGTTGCCCATGCAGAGAAGACATATCAAATCGGGACCGATGTTACGTTTCCACCATTCGAATTTGCGAATGATCAAAACAAGTATGTCGGAATTGATATTGATTTGATGAAGGCAATTGCTAAGAATCAAGGATTTAAGGTTAACATTAAGCCAATTGGGTTTAATGCAGCTGTCCAAGCGACTCAGTCTGGGCAAATTGATGGTGTGATTGCTGGGATGAACATTACTCCAGAACGGGCCCAAACGTTTGATTTTTCCAAACCTTATTACAAGTCTGGAGTCGTAATGGCGGTTAAGCAGGGCGGCAGTATTAAGAACCTAAGCCAATTACGTGGTAAGAAGGTTGCCGTTAAGACTGGGACTTCTGGAGCTGCTTATGCGAATAGCTTAAAGAAAAAGTACGGCTTTAAGGTAATTACCTTTGATGATTCTAATAATATGTACCAAGATGTTTTAACTGGAAATTCAGCAGCTTGTTTCGAAGATGAACCAGTTATGAAGTACAGTATCAAGCAGGGAACTAAACTTGCAATCGTTACTAAGCCTGCTGAAAGTGGTTCATATGGATTTGCCGTTGATAAGGGTAAAAACAAGGTATTGCTCGCTAAGTTCAATAAGGGACTAGCTAACTTACAAAAGAACGGTGAGTACAAGAAGATTGTGGATCACTACCTTGAAAGTAAGGGCACTAATGCTAATTCTAGTGATCACTCATTCATTGGAATCTTAAAGCAAAATAAGGGCTTCCTATGGAGTGGGTTTAAACAAACACTGTGGTTAAGTATCGTTTCCATCATCTTTGCAACCCTATTTGGAGTGGTTGTAGGACTCTTGGGAGTGCTACCATATAAGTTCTTCCAGGGACTATCAAGTACCTTGATCTACATTTTCCGTGGATTACCATTGCTGGTCTTAGCGTTATTTATCTATACTGGGATTCCTACGTTGACTGGGACTAAGATTCCTGCCTTTATTGCCGGGGTTGTCACCTTGATGTTCAATGAAGGGGCCTACATTGCTGCCTTTGTTCGTGGTGGAATTAACTCCGTTGATAGTGGACAAATGGAAGCTGCTCGTAGTTTAGGGTTACCATTCTCGAAATCGATGTTTAAGGTCATCCTACCACAGGGAATTAAGTTAATTATTCCATCATTTATTAACCAATTTATTATCACCCTAAAGGATACTTCCATCTTATCGATTATTGGGATTCTAGAATTGACCCAAACTGGTAAAATCATTATTGCAAGAAACTTGGAAGGATTTAAGGTCTGGACAATTATTGCTTTGATTTACTTGATCGTGATCACGTTATTGACCTGGTTATCAAATTGGGGCGAAAGGAGAACTAGATTATGATTATGGTAGATGTTAAGGACTTGGTAAAGAGTTACGGTAGTAACCACGTTTTAAAGGGTGTTAACTTTCAAGTTGAAAAGAATGAAGTGGTTGTTATTATTGGACCATCTGGTTCTGGGAAGAGTACGCTATTAAGAACGCTTAACAAACTAGAGGAACCAACTTCTGGTTCTGTCGTGATTGATGGTAAGGACATTTCAGATCCGAAGACTGATATGAATAAGGTTCGTGAAAATATCGGAATGGTGTTTCAACACTTTAACCTATTTAATAACTTATCAGTGGGGCAAAACATTATGTTGGCACCGGTAGAATTAAAGCGTGAAAATAAGGAAGAGGCTGCTGATCAAGCTAAACGCCTATTAGATGTAGTTAACCTTTCACAAAAATTTGATGCTAAGGTGCAATCCTTATCCGGTGGGCAAAAACAACGGGTTGCGATTGCACGAGCATTGGCAATGAAACCGGATATCATGTTATTTGATGAACCAACTAGTGCGTTGGATCCTGAAATGGTTGGTGATGTGCTTCAGGTAATGAAGCAACTAGCTAAAGAAGGAATGACAATGGTCGTAGTTACTCATGAAATGGGATTCGCTCGTGAAGTTGCTGATCGGGTAGTGTTTGTCGATGATGGTAAGATTTTGGAATCAGGCACTCCTGATGATATCTTTAACCATCCTAAAAATGCTCGACTAAGATCATTCTTAGAAAAAGTCCTTTAATTCTGTTTAAATTAAAAAGTCCAAAGTGGTAATGTTAAGTTGCCGCTTTGGATTTTTTAATGTGAATAATTGATGCTAATTAATCTTTTTTGCGCTGCTGTTTTAATTCACTAAGTTCATGTTCTGATGTCATCATGTGATCAGCAAAGTGTTCAATTTTATAATTGAGATGGTTAATTGCTATTTGAATATCATCACGTTTATTAGTCATAATTGTTCGTTGCTGTTTAAGTAATTCTAATTGTTCATTTTGACTATTCGGGACCTTATCAAATAGGTAAATGTATTTTTTTAGCGCCGCAATTTCCATTCCGGCAGCACGCATCGTCTTTGCAAAATTGATTCTTCTGATCAAATGTTCATCAAAATTGCGAACGCCGACGTTATTCCGTTCTAATGGTGGAATGATGTGTTCTTTTTCGTAATATCTAATCGTTGATGCTGGTACCTTGGTAATTTCACTAACTTGTTTAATATTCATATAGTTCACCCCTTTCACATTATTAACTATACACTTTAAAGTTGACTTGAACGCAACCTTCATTCTTGCTTGCCTTAAAGTTCAATTTAAGGAATAGAATTAATTATCAAATCCATTGAGTGGTGAAGTGAATAGAAAGCAAGAATCGTTTTAGAATGATCCTGTCCATTATTTTAATCAATTACTTTATCATTTTATTAGATAATTCGGTCGTATTCACCAGTACCGTGGAAATTGCTTTAGACTTAGGGATGGATTCGCATATGGTTGCTTGGATTACTAATATCTATGCGTTAATGTTTGGTAGTTTACTTTTATTAGGTGGCCGATTGGGCGATTCTTCTACATTAGAGTGATGATTTCTGATTTCTTTTTAGTTCCACAAGCAATGCAACACTACTATGGTTTTACACCATTAATGGCTGCAATTGGTTTTATGCCAGAGACAATTCCTCAATTTATATTTGGGTATGTTCAATCGAAATTAATTAACCACTTTGCCAATGCGACCCTGCTATTAATTGGGACTGTGATTACTTTTGGCGGGGTACTATTAGTTTATCATCAGCAAATGACTTGGATGAGTATTTTAATTGGAATCCCATTGACAATGGCACTAAACATTAACATATTTAATCATTAATGATTTTAAATTGGTTGTGATAAAATTAAGTTATCTTATAAAAAAGGGAGATTATATGATGATAGTTGTAAACGTTAGAATTACGATTGATCCTAATAAGCGGGATGAGTATCTTAAATTTATTGGTGATTTGGTTGAAAAATCACTAATGGACGATGGTAATTTAGCTTATGGTCATTATCAAGATGTTAACAATGAAAATCAATATTTAATTTTGGAGCATTGGGATAGTCAAGCGGACTTAGATGCTCACTTACAAACTGCCCATCTGATTAACTTTAAGGAACACATTGGTGATTACACCACCCAGGAACCAGAATTGCTATTTATGAATTCTAAAAAATAATTTTAGGGCCATCATTTGAAAAAATGGTGGCCTTTTAATTTAAATTGCAATTCAGAACGTTTGTTCGTATAATAATAAGGAGGAGGGATGGACTTGGACTATAGTAAGGAGCCGCATGGCGTTTTTATGGTGGTGGATAATAAATCATTCTATGCAAGTGTTGAAAGTGTTAAGTTGGGGTTAAATCCAATGAAGTCCATTTTAGTGGTACTATCTGAAAATGATAACACTAACGGTGGCTTGATTTTAGCGACTTCACCAATGGCTAAGAAAAGATATCACTTAAAAAATGTTGATCGTAAACGAGATCTTCCCCATGATGATCAAATGATTATTGTCCCACCGAGGATGAACCTATACATTGAAAAAAATATCGCTGTTAACAACATCTTTAAGCAGTTTGCGGCTGAAGCCGATGTCTATCCATATTCGATTGACGAATCCATTATTGATATGAGTAAATCATGGAAACTGTTTGGTAAAACACATCAAGAAGTGGCCCGTAATATTCAATTAGCGGTGAAAAGAGAGCTGGGGCTTTATACTACTGTTGGGATTGGTGAAAATCCACTGCAGGCAAAGCTAGCACTAGACATTCTAGCTAAGCATGATCATGATATGATTGGTGAATTAACCTACGAAAGCTTTGGACAGCATATTTGGCCCATTAGGGACTTATCATCGATCTGGAGTATTGGTAACCGGACTGCAAAGCATTTAAATGAGCTGGGGATTGATTCCATTGGCGACCTAGCACACACTGATCCATATTATCTGCAGCAAGAATTTGGCATCATTGGTGGGCAGTTATTTGCATTAGCGAACGGCATTGATCGTGCGCAGTTAGATCAGCCAGTTAAGGCGAAGTCTAAAAGCGTCGGTAATTCACAGGTGTTAGCTCACGATTACCATCATTCTGATGAAATTAAAGTGTTAATCAGAGAAATTGGTGAACAAGTAGCTGCTAGATTACGGCATCAGCATAAGCAAGCGACGATCGTTTCATTGCACGTTGGGTTTAGCTTTGCAGCTCAGGCCGATGGATTAGGAGATGGCTTTGCTCATTCTAAACGGATTGATCGCAGTGATAATTCGACCGAACTAATTCAATATTTAATTGCGATGTTTGATAAGTATTGGCACGGTGAAAGCGTTCGCAACGTTGCTGTTAGCTACGGTGGACTAATTGATGGACAGGGAGAGCAAATTGATTTATTTAAACCGGTTGATACTCAATTGAAACATCAAAAGTTGGACCGGTTAGTTGATGAAATTCGTGATAAATTTGGGGTTAATGCGATTATGCATCCATATAATTTAAAGGCGGGTGCTACTAGGCAAAAACGAAGTAAATTAGTTGGTGGGCATAACGGCGGAAACTCATTTAAGTAGTGGAGGCATATGATGATTAAACACCCGGTAGATGATAAGACGGCGCAATGGTTTATCGATCATGATTTTCATGACCGTGGAATGATGAAGTGGCATGGCTTTATGCTAAGTGATCACAAGGCATCTTTTGAAAGTCAGCGCCACTTAGTTGCGATGACCCCACTTCCTCAGCAATCAACACAGTTAATCAAGGACTTAATTGCTCAATTAATATCGAAGCACCAAGGTGCCATCATTCAGGTTAATTATTTAAATAATAATCAGCCCGTTGAGTTAAGAGGGCTAATCAAGGGAGTTCAATCAGGAGAGCTCTTTATTAAGACTCGAAATGGAATTGAATCATTTGAATTAGATGCGATCCGGAATATTCGAATAGCTTCAAATGAGTGATAATGGAAATAGCTTGGTTTACAATTAAAGTTACCATTGGGGGTGGTACTTATGAAAAAATATGGATTGATGATTTTAACTGTAATTTCGCCGATTATATCAATTTTATTGCTGTTCACTGCACGGGTTTGTTATAAGAATTATCACTATCTAATCCACTTATACCCTGGCGATTTAGCTTCAGATCGATTAGGGACACCGTCTGGTGAAATGCTTAGAATGTGGATATCCCTTGTTTGCGCTTTAATCCTATTGATTGTATTTATATTTTTATTAATCAGATTTATTAAGGCCGATTATCATCGCAATTAGAATTCTCATTTGAGGGTTCTTTTTTATTTTGGAATAACGATGCTTTATATTTGTGTTATACCAAAAAGTGATATAGTTAAACATGTAATTTAAATATAAGCGTTTGTTGATAAACAATTCGCTTAATTTATAATTATATTTTTAATAATCTAAAATGCTTTATATTTGTACTATACCAAAAAAGTGATATAATAGAAAATGTAATCAAGATATGAATGATTGAATAAAATGACAATATAAAACGATCAATACATTTATATTATGATTATCTTTTAAATGATTACTTATTTTACACTTGTGTTATGTTGTGAAAGTGTTATGGTAGAAGCAAATCGAGGCGAATGATTATGGAAATAAAAATCAAAGAATATCTTAGTGATAATCAACTCTCTATTTATAGGGTTGCCAAAGCTTCTGGTTACGGATATACGACGTTACATAAGTCGTTTAATAAGCATCAGTCTAGTTCCACTTCAATTAATATTCGAGACTTGCAAGCGCTCGCTAGTGCTCAACATCAAAAGATGTGGCAAGTCCTTAAGGAATTAGAGGAACATTATTTAGATGATTGAATTATCATTAAGTACAAATTAAAAATTAAAATTAATTTATAAAGAAATGAGGAATTATTTATGGCTAGATTTTCTAACGATCCATTTGGAAACAATGATTTTGACGACATTTTTAATCAATTTTTTAACAATCATAATAGCGGGGATGTTCAACGGCGCTATTCAGTCAACGGACAGGAATTAACCCCTGAACAATTTGCTCAATTACAACAAAATGGGCAATTAGGTGGTCAATCACAAGCAGGCCAGACCCCTAAGGATGCTAAGGGAAGCATCTTGGACAAATTAGGTCGTAACCTTACCCAAGAAGCTCGTGATAAGAAGCTTGACCCAGTAATTGGTCGGGAAAAGGAGATTCAAGAAACTGCTGAAGTCCTTTCACGTAGAATTAAAAACAACCCCGTTTTAGTTGGAGATGCTGGGGTTGGTAAAACGGCTGTCGTTGAAGGATTAGCTCAATCAATTGTTAAGGGCGATGTTCCAGCTGCGATTAAGAACAAGGAAATTATTAGTATTGATATTTCTGGACTTGAAGCTGGAACTCAATATCGTGGTAGCTTTGAACAAAACATTCAAAATTTAATTAAAGAAGTTAAATCCCGTGGAAACGTTATTTTGTTCTTTGATGAAATTCATCAAATTTTAGGGGCCGGAAATACTGGTGATGAAAGTGGTTCTAAGGGATTAGCTGATATTATTAAGCCAGATTTATCACGTGGTGAAATTTCAATTATCGGAGCTACGACTCAGGATGAATACAGAAATACAATTATGAAGGATTCAGCTTTAGCACGGCGGTTCAATGAAGTGCAAGTTAAGGCTCCTTCAGATGAAACTACCTTCAGAATTTTGGAAGGGGTACGTCCACTATATGAAAAGCATCACAACGTTGAATTGCCAGATAAGGTATTAAAGGCTGCGATTGATTTTTCAGATCAATATATTCCACAAAGACACCTTCCTGATAAGGCAATTGATTTGGTAGATATGACTGCTGCTCATTTAGCTGCTCAGCATCCAGTAGTCGATCAAAAGCAAATTGAAGCAGATATTAAGAGTGAAACTGATGCTAAACAAGCTGCTGCTGATAAGGAAAATTATGAAGAAGCTTTAAAGCACCAAAATAAAATCGAATCGCTTCGTGAACAACTAGATAACAGTAGTGACGAAAAGAAGGTTACTGCGACCGTTGATGATGTTGCTAAATCAGTTGAACGTTTGACTGGGATTCCAGTTTCTAAGATGGGTTCTAGTGATATTGAACGACTAAAGGGAATGGATTCCAGATTACGTGGCAAGGTCATTGGTCAAGACGAAGCGGTCGAAGATGTTGCCCGTGCAATTCGTCGGAACCGGGCTGGTTTTGATGACGGTAACCGTCCAATTGGAAGTTTCCTATTTGTTGGGCCCACCGGAGTTGGTAAAACTGAATTAGCAAAGCAATTAGCATTGGACATGTTTGGCAACAAGAGTGCAATTGTTAGATTGGATATGTCAGAATACTCTGATGCGACTGCCGTTTCCAAGTTAATTGGTGCTAGCGCTGGTTATGTTGGTTATAATGATACTAACAATACCTTGACTGAAAAAGTACGGAGAAACCCATACTCAATCGTATTGTTAGATGAAATTGAAAAGGCTAATCCGCAAGTGTTGACCCTGTTACTACAGGTATTGGATGACGGTCGTTTAACTGATGCACAGGGGAATACCGTTAACTTCAAGAATACCGTGATTATTGCTACTTCTAATGCTGGGTTTGGGAATGAACAACTTAGTGGTGATAAGAAGCAAGATGATGACATTCTTAAGAAACTTGCACCATACTTTAGACCTGAATTCCTGAACCGGTTTAATGCGATTGTTGAATTCTCACACTTAACAAAGGAAGACTTAAAGCAGATTGTTAACTTGATGTTAGTTGATGTTAATAAGACCCTAGCTAAGAAGGGAATGGATGTCCACGTTACCGAAGCTGCCAAGGATTTATTAATTGACCAGGGTTACGATGAAGCCATGGGTGCACGGCCACTTCGTCGGGTGGTTGAACAACAAGTTAGAGATAATATTACTGACTTCTATCTTGATCATATCGATGTTAAACACCTACTTGCCTCAGTTAAGGATGGTAAGCTAGTAATTAGTGAACGGAAAGATGATGATAAATAATCATTAAGCATTCATTTTAAAAGCACAGAATTGAATATTCTGTGCTTTTTTTGTGGTTAACGATTATAATTAAAATTAAAACTAATTAAGTGAGTTGATTTATTTGCAAATCCATACGCTAGGCCCCAAAACAACCGATAGTTATAATGCTTATCAATATGCATGTCAACATTTGGAAGGGGTTAGGAAATACGATGTATCGTTACACCCGTCCTTTCAAGATATTTACGCTAAGTTAGATCAATATCATGGTGATTTATTTTTGGTGCCGGTCGCTTACCGTAATTCTGATGGCACTAATTGGACCGATAATAACTTGATTTTTGGTCAACAATTGTCGATTGTAAATTGCTTTCATTTGCCATTACGAACAATGGTATTGGTTCAAAATAAAAATTGCCAAAATGGCAGATCAATTATTCATCCATCCACAATTGGCATTTTAAATAATTGCTTACCAACAATTGATACTCAAAAAATTAAGTTTGTGACCAGTAAACCGCTAGCGCTTAGTACCTTTTTAGAACAACATTTTCAATTTGGAATTTTTAGTTATGGTGATTTTGAGCCGCACGATACTGATCAATACCAAATTTTAACGCGTTTAAACCCCCATATGATTTGGTGTTTATATCAAATTAAATAGAGCTTTATTTTGAGTTCTATTTTTTAGTATAATAGAATCATAATTAATTAATAAGGAGTAACGATTTGATGAAAAACTTGGGTAAAATCATTTTACTAACATTGGGATTATCTTTATTTAGTACTAGCTTGATGTCATTTACAAATGCTAGTGCTGCTACTGTCAATAATGGCGCTCCCAAGGAATTAAAGGGAACTTGGATTACTAAGGTCAAGAAGCTGAGTAAAACTTTAAGGGTTAAGGACTCATTATACCAACGCTCTATTTGGTACGTTGGGAAGAATAGCACCGATGAATCAGGACTATTCTATCAGACCAAGACCAAACCAGCTAGCATGTTCAATGCTGAATCGAGTGGTGCTAATAAAGGGTTAACTTACACTAAAAGTGGGAATACTTATTATTTAAATTCTAAGGGTGATGATAACTACTTCCACTATAAAGCTAAGTTACTGAATAATCGGAAAATTAAGCTTTACTTTAGCTCAGATAAAAACGTTAAAAAATGGCATTATAATGGTGAATATTATAAGCAATCCACCAAGCTAATTCATTTTACTACCAATACTAAGATTAAGGACTAATGAGTTAATAAGCGCAGTTAGGGATTTACCCCTAGCTGCGCTTATTTAATATAAATGTAATAATCTTCATTTGCTGAAAGCGTATAATTAAAACCGTTATTAATTATTAGAAAGCAGATGAATTAGATTGAACTCCGTGAAATCATGGTTATTAACTGGGATTTGTGTTGGATTATTCATGGTAAGTACCGATAGTTACCAAGCACTTGCAATGACGACTAAGAATCAAAAGCAACCTGCCATTACCAGTATTGGTAGGATTAAAACAATCAATAATAAAAATATTACTCGAAAACTTCCTAAGAGATATTCAAATGGATACTATCCAGAATCTGGGCACATTAATCGGATGCGGGTTAACGGTGGAGCTAAAAATGTTCATTTTACCACTAGTTACTTTCTATCCCATGATAATTCACAGCTATGGGCAGCTCCACAGAGTGCTGCACGGGTGGGCCATTACGTTTATGTCATGTATAACCTAAATCGTTCCTTTAATGATAAGCATGATTTTATCGTTCGTTACGATATCCGCAAGATGAAGAATCACGGGATCCCATTGCTTCATAAGAATAAAAAAGCAGCTGGGATTAAAGTGGGACCGGTGTTTAAGGGCGGCCATGGGCAATCATTGTCATATAACCCGAAGAATAAGCAATTATGGTTTGTTAATGTGGGGCGTGGCTCAGCATATAATGCCAGTGCTGAACGGGTAAGCATGAGAACGCTAAGGCCAAATTATCAAGTTAAATTTAAATTTACAAGGAATCGATTACTATCAATGGATAATTCACTGGCGTTTGATAAACACGGCCGTGCATATACTTATGTTCGGGCTGGTGGTGGCGATGTTAAGGTTGGGGCATACCGTATCTATTATGGTAAAATTTCCACTAGCGGAGTTCATTTTAGAGTTGCAAAGCACGCAATTAGACATGCTGCCGGAGCAATTCCACAGGGGATGGGCTATAATCCTAAGAACAATCGCCTCTACTTTGTATCGGATGGTAGTATTATTTCAATTCCAGCTAATAAGGTTAATCGTTTTAAAAAACATGATATTCATTATATTCACGTTAAAACTAACCGTGAATTTGAAGGATTAACCTTTAATCGCAAGGGTGAAGGGTTATTATTAGTATTGAGACCATCTGAATTAATGAAGATGAGCGGATCGTTTTAGGATTGAATGGCTGTTTTGAAAATTTTTGACACGTGAAAAAGTAAATTAACTGCATCAACGAATAAATTTAAGGTGATGAAATCCACTCCGGGACGGCCGTCTGCAGATTGGATTAGGTATAAATTTTCTGGAACTAAATCATTGGCTGCAATATCATTAGCAATCCGATGGTTGCTGGCTACGTACTCACTTCGGTGACGTTTATATAATTCAATCCAGTACGGATCGTCATTAAAAAGAGTAAAGTGAATATTATTAAGGTTATTTTCCTGTCGCTCGGCGATTAAACTGCATTCAAATGTATTTTTACTTTCTAGATGGGTTAATTGAATTTTAACCTCCGGGTCAGATTGAGTATCATTAATTTGGATTTGGTCAATCTTAAGGAGACTAAAGTGAATTTTGATTTCATCTTGAATGGTTTTAGCCATTTCGAATCCAGTGATTGTGTTCATTTTTAAAACATCCTTTATAAAAATATTGATATTGTCTATTTTTAAGCATTATAATAATAATTACTTAGTGTAATTACTATTATATAATATTTCATATTGTTGGTTATCTGATATGGCTGATTTAAATAACTCAATTGGGGTGAATATTAATGAATAATAAAAAATGTCCCGAATGTGGGACACAGGTAAATGCAAATGATGAATTTTGTCCCAATTGCGGCTTTAGTTTTAAATTAGTGAATGCAATTGGAGCTGGTGATCAATCGACTATCGATGGCATTAAATATAATTTAAATGCCAAGGTTCCGGAGATTATTGCTAGCGGATTAAACGAGGATATTAAGCCCACCCAAGTGGCTGCTTATAAACGCTCGATGGGCTTTGCTAATCGGACTGATAACATTTTATTTGCTCAAAACTATGACAAGCATAAATCATTATCGTTAATTTGGGACCTACTTGATGCTAAATCATATATTTTATCATTTGAGCATGATGGAATTCTATTCATTGGCTTGGGGATTGCCGGTCAATTTACCGGGAAAAACGCCTATTTAAGTGATTCTGAAATTAAGGAATTTGACTTTCGATATGGATTTGGAAAGCGTGTAATTACAATTAGATCGACCCGGGGGTTACTAAAACTAACTTGTCCATCAACGATTAAATTGAATACACTGCAGAAGCAAAACCTTGCTAATCTGGGTGAGTTAACGGATCAATATAATATTTGGGTGGATGAAAAAAATGGGAACTAGATTAATGCTAGTTCCCATTTTTTTTAGTTAATTTTCCGTTTGGGATTTAAGAGATGCATCGGATCAAGTAATGATTTAATCTGTTGCTGTAAGTAATCCGCCTCTGCACCTAGTTGTTGGTTAACCCATTGGTTTTTGAGCATCCCGACTGAGTATTCACCAGTAATCGTTCCATTGAGTTCGATGGTTTTATGATAGATGGCCTTGACCATTTGAACGACGTTTTCTGGAACGGCTTTGGCTGACTTAGGCCATCCAATGATGGGATGGACCGTTCCATCACCAACATAAGCGGCCGTGAAAACATTAATGGAAAGCTCATGCCCTAATTGATCAATGGATTGAATTAAGTTAGTCGATTGACTAAGTGGCACCGTTAAATCGGACATAAAGAATTGGCTATTTTGATCAGAATAGATTGCTGGAAACATTGCCATTGCAAGACCGGCAATGTTCTTAACCTCAGCTGGTTCATCACTTAATTGAATCTGCTTACCGTTGTATTGGTTGAAAATTTTTGATAATGCAGATTTTACCTGTTCGTTACTACCATCGACTTTAACGATTAGCATTGCATGACCGTCTTTCAGGTAATTCGTTTGTTTTAACTTATCAATTGCCCCTAAAATGTTTGCATCAAATGCCTGCATTAAGGATGGATAAGCTCCAGATTTGCGGACTGCTGTTGCAGCCTCATTTAATGTATCAAGGTCCTTAAAAACAGCGGCACCAGCAATTGATTTACCAAGTGGAATCGGAAATAATTTAACTGTGATCTCGGTAACGATTCCAAGCGTTCCCTCAGCTCCCACGAATAGATGGGTTAAATCATAGCCGAATGAATTCTTGTAAGTATCAGTCCCAACATGGATTTCACGACCGTCTGCAAGGATCACGGTTAATGCTAGGACCGAATCCTTAGTAGTACCGTACCTTAGGGCACTAGCACCACCGGCATTAGTATTGGTATTACCCCCGATGGATGAAAATGTTCTAGAACCAGGATCTGGAGCATATAACATGCCAACTTTATTAGCTGCCTGATTTAATTCGTTATTAATTACACCGGGTTGGACAACCGCTAGTTGATCATTGGCATCCACTTTAAGAATGTGATTCATCTTTTCAGTAGAAATCAGAATCCCATTTTCAATTGCATTGGATCCTGCTACGATGCTAGAGCCAGTTGTCTTTGGAATCACTGGGAGGTGGTATTTTCTAGCAACCTTTAAAACGCCCTTAATATCGTTTTCATCAGTCACCTTAACGAATGCAATTAAGGAATCGGTGGATTTGATGATGCTGTTCGAATCACTAGCCTGCTTAGCTAACGAATCCGCATCGGTAATTAACTCAGCGTTGGGTGCAGCTGATTTTAAATCATGAATTACGTCTTTATCAGAAAATGGATTAAAAATAGACATTAAAAAACCTCCTAATTAAAAACTACTACTTATTTACATTCTAACGGCTTTTAAATTTTGCACAATTAATATGCTCAATATTAGATAGTATTCATTGTAAGCACTAATTATATGTTATAAAATTTAACTAATAACTTTTTAATAGGGTCGGTGAAGCGCATGTTGAATGAAATTGGTAAGGCAATCGTAAAAAATCAGTTAGTTGCTAAAGTTACTAACATTGGGACCGGAATTGAAGTGGAGCGAGATCGAGTGGATCAAAATGGTCATTTAAGTAGGCATCCATATCCCAGCGACATTGGGAACGAAGCAACGAACCCATGGATTACCAATGATTTCTTAGAGACCATGTCCGAAGTGGTAACCCCACCAGCTAAGAATGATTTAGACACGCTTCATTATTCATATGCAATTACGTTAATTCTTAGAAAAGCATTGGCAAATGATGAGCTACTATGGCCACTTTCAATGCCACCAGTGCTACCTGAGGTAAAGGATAAGTCATTATTGGCTAAGGCAAGCCCCAAAAAGCGCAAGTACATTGAAGGGTTGTATCATCGGTACGGTGTTGCTAAACAAACGCCCAGCGGAGTCCATATTAATGTAAGTTTGGATTCAGAAATAATTGATTTTTTAATGCATTCATTTCATGATCAATTTTCAGATCGGGTTGCAGTGCAGAATTACGTTTACCCGATTATTGCCCAGGGCTTCATTAAGTACCGTTGGTTATTGACCTACCTATTCGGTGCCAGTCCGGTTGCCCAGGACAATTATTTTGAAAAGGGCAAGGGTCCCAATCATCCGATTAGAAGTATTCGACAAAGTAGTTATGGTTATCCCACTTCATTTTCTGTGGACTATTCGAGTGTGGAAAAATATGCTGAAAAAATCATGAATGCAGTGCGTGAGGGAAAAATCATGGCCATTGCCGAATTTTACGGAGCAGTGCGTTTTAAGGGAAGTCAAGATTTAAATGACCTAGTGAAAAATGGCATTAAGTACATCGAGCTAAGAATGTTTGACTTAGATCCAACGGTAGACGTTGCGCTAAGAACTTCCACATTGCGGTTCGTTAAGTTGTTGATGATTTACTTTGTAATGGTAGATCCAATTGACAGAAACGATGCAGAGGCGGATTTAGCACGAGCTGAAGAAATGAATTCACGGGTAGCAACTGAAATGCCCACTAGTCATTGTGAGTATGAAAGTGAAGCCCGCAAGTTAGTTGCGAACTTACGCGAATTTGTAAACTACCTAGAATTAGGACCTGAATATTTAGAAATTTTAGACCAAGTCGAACGTAAAATTGATACGCCGACTTTGACCATCAGTGGATATTTGTTTGATAAGATCAAGGATGGATCGTTGTTAGAGTATGGAATCGAACGTGCGAAACAATACCAAGCTGATGGCCTCGCTGCTAATTACTATTTTAAGGGATTTGCGGGGACTGATGGAGATGTGGATGCAGAAACATTGAAACAAGGATTATTCGACGGAAATTGGCAATCTAAATAAAATAACGTCATTAGCATAATTGCTAATGACGTTATTTTTAAACTCCTCGAATCAACATTATGACAGCTAATGAGATAACTGATAGAATCGTTGAGAAGAATAGAGTCGATACCATTTCCTTTTCAGCTACATGGTATTGATTTGAAAATGTAGTAACGATTGCTGCACTTGAAATCCCAACGGTAATAACGATTTGAGTAATGACCGTGGAACTAGTATGCACAGCACTCATAATTAAAAACATTACTAATGGAACGATAATTAATTTGAGGAATACGTTTTTTAATACGTTAAACGAAAAACTAGGTTTAAGTCGTTCTAAAATGATTCCAGATGAGAACAACGCCATGCCACTAGTGGTACCACCAATAACGGTAAAGTTTCGTTCCCATAGGGGATCAATATTAAATCCTAAGAATACTAGGATGGTTGCAACAATGGGGGCAAAAACAACTGGTTTCTTAAGGGCATTGATAAAATGTCTTAAGTAGTTAGTGTTCCCGCTTTGATCCATTGAAATTAAAATAACGGTAACTGGCATTAAAAATAGATTTAATGTAATTCCCCCGAATGAAATAATCAACGGACTTTCCTTGGGGAAAATGGTTCCTAAAATGATTGGGCCTACATATACAATTGATGGGCCATTAATTGCTAGTGCACGGAGTCCGGCAATGCTAATCGGTCGCTTAAGCAGGTAGTGCGAAATTAGGAAGGTGATGATATAACCACCGACCATTGCTACAATTACCCAAAAGCCAACTGATAAATTATCAATGATTGTCTGACTCTTAATTGAGATGATACTACCAAACAAACTAAATGGTAGTGCGTAGTTTAACACGAACTGATTAAACTTAGTGGCGTCATTTAAATCGAATTTTTTACGATACGACGCATAGTAACCGACTAGTAGGGTGACAATAATAGGGCAAAGTGCACTGACTAATTTTTCAAACATAATAGGTTCCTCCCATATCGAACGTTAAATTTCCAGAAATAGTTTAGCTATTCTGGACCCGCTCGACATAGGCTGCCAAATCAAAGTTTCCTGCAAATTCAGCAAGGTGAACTAAGTTCCGTAAGAAGTCATGGGTAGTTGCTTCATAGTGATACTTTAAACCGAGGTCATAAATATAACCATTAATGTAGTCCACTTCGGTTGGCCGGCCCTTTGAGAAGTCTTGATACATGGAAGGGTAATGAAGTGGATTCCCAGTTTCACTAACGAACTTAACGGTTTCCCATTCGTCTTCACGGGTCCCTAATAACTTGATATTTGCACGTTCACAAACATCATATGCTTCATTGATTAACTGACGTGATAATTTTTCCGCAGTGGGTGATTGAATAAATTCACCCATTGGAATTTTCATCATTGTACAAAGGGTATTAACCACTGAATTGAATACGATCTTTGACATTAAGGTTCCCATAAAGTTAGTGGTTAATGTCGGATTCAGATTTGCCTTTTGGAAGTCATCCATAATTTGATGGGTGGTTTCATCCGGCTTTTCAGTTTGGTTAGCAAAATGCATCGAACCAGCACCTGGTTTTCCAATAAAATCAACGTCACCCGGCTTGTTAAGGACCGTTCCAATCAATGCAGTTCCACCAATTACCTTATCCTTAGCAAAGTATTGATCGAATTGTTCAATATGGCCCATTCCGTTCATTCCACTAACTACGTATTGTTTATCGGTAAAGAAGTGTGAACATCGTTTTAACATTTCTGCTAAGGTCATTTGCTTAGCAAAAACTATGTATGCATCTGGATTACCCTTGTATTCTTCTGGGAAATAAATCTTCACTGGTACTAAATGGCGACCTTGCCCATCTCTGGATACGTATACGCCACCTTGTTCCTTGATCGTATTTACTTCTGGTTCCCAGGTATCAACAAAATCCACGTCAAAACCAGCTTCTTGAAGCAATACGCCTAACCGAAGCCCCATGGCTCCAGCGCCTAAAACAGTATATTTCATAAATATGTCACTCCAATCTAATCAATTTCTAACAATTTTACCACTATGTAATTAAAATGCAACCTTTTTTTAATCTTAAGCACACTAAGTGTATACTTATCAATGTTAGGGAGGAACTAAAATGTTAAATCAACAGATTGAATTTGTAAGGGCTTTTTTTGATCATCAACCAACTGAAAAAATTGCTGAAAACTGTTTAGGACGTAAATTAATTTATGACGGTCCGCATGGGACCGTTGCTGCCTATATCGTTGAAGCAGAGGCATACTTAGGACAAAATGATTCGACTGCCCATGCTTATCATGGCCGTCGAACAGCTTCGAACGAACCATTATACGGGGAACCGGGGACGGTCTATATTTATTCCATCCATGGTCGATATTTATTTGATGTGGTTACCCAACCCAAAGATGTCCCACAGGGGATCTTAATTCGAGCGGGGCAACCATGTGATGGGATTGCGATTATGGAACAAAATCGAAATAAACATGGGGTTAATTTAACTAATGGCCCAGGAAAACTGATGGAGGCCTTTGGAATTCATGATATGAAGATGAATCAGCAATACGTTAATGATTGTCCGATTCGAATGGATTTAAACCACCGGTTAATGCCTGAACGAGTGGTGGCTAGCTCACGAATTGGGGTTAACCAATCTGGTCCTTCAGCCAATTCACCACTTCGATTTTACGTTGCTGGGAACCCATATGTTTCGGGAATGTTGAAACGTGATCGATTAAAAAACAACGGTTGGAAAAATAATTAGTGTTTTTTACGAATTTAATTTATTAGAGAATCTGGGGGGATGAAAATGCGATTATTACACACTGCAGATTGGCACATTGGCAGGCGACTGCATGGATTTGATTTAGAGTTGGAACAACGAAATGCATTTGCGCAAATCGAACAGATTGCCAAGGACGAACAGGTAGATGGGATTGTGATTGCAGGAGATTTATATGACCGGACCCTTCCATCAGAAAAGTCAGTGGGGTTATTGAATCAGATGCTAAAACAATTAAATTTAACCGATCAAATTCCCATTTATGCCATTTCTGGGAATCACGATAGTGCAACCCGACTGTCGATTGGAAGTGAGTGGTTTTTAGATACTAATTTTTATATTCATACTAGGGTAGCACAGGCATTTACACCAATTGAATTCGGTGATAGTCAGTTATTTTTATTGCCATATTTTGAACCGTTTGAGGTTCGCCAATATTTTGGGGATGATTCGATCCAGCACGTTGACGAAGCATTTGCGGCAATTTTAAAGCAAATCAAAACCAGATTTGCTCCTGATAAAAAACATATTTTAATTTCACATTTTTTTGCTGCTGGGAGTCAAACGACTGATTCAGAAACTAAACTAACTGTCGGTGGTTTAGCAGCCGTGCCGTTAAAATTGCTTGCGGATTTTGACTACGTTGCATTAGGGCACCTCCACGGAAAGGATGCCCTTCGTGATCCGAAAGTTCAGTATAGCGGTTCACCCGTTAAATTTTCCCTCTCCGAAGCTAATCAGGAAAAGGGGGTATTAATCGTGGATACTGATGATATTGAACATCGACGATTTGTAAAACTATCACCGCTTAAGGATGTTAAGCAACTACGCGGTGATTTTGAAACCCTAGTGAACCCTAATTATTATCAGACCATTAATCGGGGTGACTACATTGGAATTAACTTAACGAATCGGAACCAGATTCCCAATTTAATGTCGCAATTGAGAAAAATATATCCAAATATTATTGAACTAAAACGTGCAAATGGATATGATGATATTTTGCATTATGATGGGGAAAGCGCTACTAACATTCGTCAGTCCGACCCGATGGATTTAATGCAACGATTTTATGAACAGGTCACGAAGCAACGATTAACTGCTGATCAATTAAAGTGGGCCCAAGATACCTTACACTCGGTTAGTGATGGGGGTAAATTATAGATGAAACCGATAACTTTAAAATTAACCAATTTTGGTCCTTATGAACACGAAGTGATTGACTTTACTAAGTTAGACACTGCTGCATTATTTTTAATTTCAGGACCTACTGGTAGTGGAAAAACAACCATTTTCGATGCAATTACATTTGCACTTTATGGAGTGGGCGCTAGTGATGATCGCCCGGTTGAGGAGCTTCGCTCTGATTTTGCTGATTTAGAAGCCAAAACAGCCGTTGATTTTGAATTTTCTCATCAGGGGAAAAATTACCTTATTCACCGGGAACCCAAGCAGGTACGGAGTAAAAAGCGTGGAAGTGGGACTAAGGAATATCCAGCTGTTGGAAAACTCAAAGTTTTTGATAACGGAAATGAAATTGATGAAATTACCAAGCTACAAAAAATTAACTTAACGTTAGAGTCAGTCCTTCAAATTAACCGCCGTCAATTTACCCAGATTGTGTTATTACCACAGGGAGAGTTTAGACGCTTTTTAGTTGCTTCTAGTGCTGATAAGGAAACTGTTTTACGCCATATTTTTAAAACCATTGGTTATCAAAAGTGGGGCGAAGCGATTAAGGAACGCTTAAAGGGTGCGTCCCAAAAGGCCAAGCAATGGCAATTAGCAATTGAACAGGGATTATCTAGAATTAAATGGCATCAACCTGAAACGATTGAAATTAGCAAATTGACCAATGAGCAACAAATTGAACTTTTAAAACACCAACAAAGTGCTGCTAAAATCGTTCTTGATGACCATGAAAAACAAGTCCAAAATCAACAAACCCAGGTTGCACAGGTGCAGCAAGAAATTGAAAACACCCAAAAAATAAATACCCAAATTAGCGAACTTAATAAGTATCAGGAACGATTAACGCACCTTAAAGCTAAGCGGTCAGCTATGGAAGCCTTGGGGCACTTAGTGGCCGACTTGGAATGGACTAATCAACATTTAGCTGACCAGCAACGATTAGTTGAATTAAACGGCCAGATTAATAATTATGAGGCGAAGTTAAATGAAATTCATCAAAAAATTGCTGAACAACAATTAGTTTCAAGCCAGTTACAGAAACAATCAGATCATCTAATTAGTTTGGCTAGTGAAAATCAAATTAGAATGGACCGGCTTTCGGTTGATAAACATCAACGACCTGAATTGGAGCGATATCAGCAAAAACAAGCTCAATTAGCTCAGATTGTTAAGCAGCATGCTGAAACTGAGGTGCAGTTAAATGATTGCAATGCAAAGCGGGATCGATTAGATCAACAATTACAATTCAATGTTCAACAATTAGATCAATTACCAGTATTAAAGGATGAATTGAACGAATTAAAGCATCAAGTAGATCAACTGACCCCCGTAAAAAAACGTTGCAATGATTTAATTACCCAATCGAATGATTTGAATATGATTAATAAGCAACTCACTCAAGATCGACAATTAATAACCGACCACAAGCAAACGACTAAGGCGCTTAAGGCCGATTATGAACGATTGAATGATGAATTTATCAAGAATCAAATTCTGATTTTGGCGAGTCAGTTAAAACCGGGAACACCATGTCCGGTTTGTGGGAGTCATGAACACCCGATGCCAGCTAAGTTTAGTAGTGAACAAGTAATATCAGAAGCAGCTGTTAAATCCGCTGATCAAAATTATCAAAAGGCGGCTAAGGAGCTAGCCAAATTCACTTCACGAATAAATGAACAAACCATCCAGTTTACGAAACAATCTGACGATTTAAAAAAACAACGGATGGAGCTATTAGCTGAGATAACTCCATTTACAACTGTTGATCAATTCGTTTCGATTCAGAATTTAGCTGGAATTGTTGATAAAGAAGTCACAAAGCGCGTTGCTCAAATCGACGAGGTAAATCAGCAAGTCCAACGGTTAAATCAACTAATGGTCGATAATGAACATTTGCACTCAAAAATTACCAAATTAGATGGGCAGCAATCTGACTTAAGGCAAGTCCAAAATGATAGTTCAATTCAAATGCATGGGTTAAAAACTCAAATTAGTGATATTTTGGCTGGGCTCCCAAGTGGGATTAATGATATTACAGCGCTTGATGCTGAAATTGATTCCCTAACTAATCAAATTAATCAATACCAAACAGCCGTCGATAAATTAAAGGCTGATCAATCAAATAATCGGGAATTAATGTCATCTTTAAATGCGCAACTAGAAACTACGCAGGAAGATTTAAACGCCAATCAAGACGATTATCAACAAAAGTTTAAACGACTAGCGGATTTGTTGAAGACGCGATTCACTGATGATGGTTGGGATTATTTTACTAAATTATTGGCAAGGCTTAATGAGTTGGCACAATTGCAATCACAATTAGCTGAATACCAAGATGAGCTCAAACTTTTAGAGAATAATATTACAACCTATCAAAAAATCGTTGGAAACCAGCAGGCTAGGGATCTAACGGCTGCTAAGCAGCACTTAGGCGAATTAAAACAACAAGCTAGTGCTTTGGCAAAACAATTTCAAGCTGATCGGGATGAGTTTAAATTGAACGATGCGACGATGAGTGAAATCATTAATAACAATCGACGAATTGGTAATCAGGCCCAAAAATTGAATGAATTAACGTTGCTTTCTGAAACGGTCAATGGAAAGGGTGATGCTAAGTTAAGCTTAGAGCGGTATGTTTTAAGGGCTCAATTAGTAGCAATATTGGGAATCGCGAATAGCTACCTATCTAATTTAAGCTCTAGTCGCTATCAATTGAAGTTGCATGATGGAGTGGGTTCTAATCAAAGTGATACCGGTCTTGAAATTGATGTTTATGATGACAATGTTGGCCAGTACCGCAGTGTTCATACGCTTTCTGGTGGGGAGAGTTTTATTGCAGCACTTAGCTTAGCCTTGGCACTAGGGGAAGTGATTCAAAATGAGTCTGGTGGCATTAACATTGATACTTTATTTATTGATGAAGGGTTTGGATCATTGGATCGGGACTCACTTCAAACGGCTATGGATGCACTAGAAAACATTGAATCCAGTAATCGGACAATTGGGATTATTAGTCATGTTATGATGCTTCAGGAACAAATTCCAGTGCAATTAAAAATCACCCCCATTGGACAGGGCCGTAGTCGAACGAACATTGTGGCACCATAGAAGGGATTGAGTTTAAAATCGGGAATTATTTAATGCTAATGCAAAGAAGACATCTAACTGGTTTTACGTTTGATAATCACATGTTATTATTAGTTGCCTTGATTATTTTATTAGGTTCAATTATTGCGATTATTATAATTATTAAATCAAACCGTAAATAATGTCGATTTGTAATCACATTGAAACACTATTATTTTACTGATGGGATTAAAATATATGCATGGGGTGATTATTTTGAGAAAGACAAAGTTAATGCTAGTGATGTTGACAGTGCCACTAATGCTAGCTGGATGTGGTAATAATGATGGGCAGTTTTCTGGGCATTCTAATACGGTCAGTAAGGTCGTTAATAAGTCTAAACAATCTGCCCAAGCTCAGTCTGAAAAAAATAGTAACTCTTTTCCAACTAATGATTATCAAAGGATTAATCAATCCATCATTAAAAACGCCTTAGATAAAAAGCAAATTTCAACCGCTAGAGCCCAAATTGCTAGTCGGAAGTTATTGATTAGCGGAACGGTTAAATTTATTGGGAAGCCAAAGCATGATCAAAAAGCGATTGTATTATCGAACCAGGATCAATCATATTTGGTTTATGGGAATCCATACGTTCTTAAGGATACTCGAGTTGGTAAACAGATTAATGTTTATGGGAATGGGTTGTCTGTGATGAGTAGCAAGGCAAGTTCATTTGGACTACAGTCAACCGATGTACCGGAAAATACGTTATTATTCAATGCAATTCAAATTAATTCAAAATAAAAAATCGTGGTATCGGGAACTGATAATTATCAATTCCTGATACCACGATTTTTTAATCTTCCTCATATGTTTTAAGTGCAAAGAATAGTTTCTTAATGGGGGACTTGATTACTGGAATTCCAATTAAAATTAATCCGCTGAACAAACTTTCCAATAACATGGGCTTAGTAGTGAAAAACTTTAAATGAACGCTCCAAAGTGCCATGAATGCAATGATTAGAATCATTGCCCCCAACCCCTGTGATTTCCAAAAAATCCGGTTAAATTTTTGTGATTGGTCAAAATTGTACCAACCAAAAATTAAGTGAGCAAAGCCAGCTGATAACCAGATTGCAGCATTGGCTGCACATAAATTAATGATAAACATTCTCATAAGTAGTCCCCCCTAAATTTACAGTTTTTTTACATTAGATAGATTTAATTATAGTAGTAACCAGCGTATAATTAAATAATTAAATCAAAAAAATTAAAATTTTTTGAAGGGAAATTTAACTTTGCAATTAAAAAAGGGTTATCCATACATAATTATATTAATGATGGCATTATTTATTTTATATCCACAAGTTAATGCACACGCCTTTATTTATGGTGTCGATTCTGCATTTCATATGAATCGCTTTTATGATACTGCAATGCAAATTAAAACGGGTCAATATAGTTATTTTCAGTCCTTTTTTGGATTTCAACAATCCGGTCGGGTCGTTAATGCTATGTATGGCCCTTTATTTGCCTATTTTAATGGGATTTTATTGTTAGTGGCTAAAACATGGTACCGGTACCAGTTAATTAGTTCATTTTTAGTATTATTTATTAGTGGGAGCTTGATGTATTGCCTTGCAATTAGGAATAATGTGAAGAATTATATCGGGATTATATTGGCAGTTCTTTACATGTTATCTGATTCCGTAATGGCTTGGATCGTTGGCCAGCAATTTACGGGGTGGGGAGCAGCATTTTTACCATTAGCGATTTTAATGGGGACCCAAATGGTGCGTGAAAGAAAGATTCAGGTTGTTAAATTGGCGCTTGCAATGACCGTCTTATTGCAGATTCATGTCATGACGTCGTTAATGGCAGCATTAGCCCTGGTACCGTTTTTCATTGCTGCTTTGTATTTAACTACCCGCCGCTTGCAACTATTTAAGCAGCTAGGATTAGCAATCGGACTTACGATCCTATTGACTGCTAATGTTTGGGGAGGAATGCTGGAATTATCAGCATCCAATAACTTATTACCGGTAGCACCTGGAATTGATGTTAGCGTTACGGCTCCTCGCATTGCTGGACAATCACAAGCGGTCCTTTCAAGCACAGCTAGCACCGGAGTGGGTTCAGGATTGAATACATTAGGGATTAGTTCATCGTTTTTATGGATTGTAATTGCGATTACTATTTGTTTGTTAGTTAATTTTAAACGGATTCCTAAATTATTATGGTTGATCACTGCCGTTGGGGTTACCTTTTTATGGATTGCTTCGGATTATTTTCCATGGCATCAATTGGCTCACCTAGTTCCTTCAATTGATTACATCCAATTTCCATCCCGGTTTTTAGTGGTGGGCGTCGTGTTATTGTTATTATCCTTTGGGATGTGTCTATCTCAATTGAATCATTTTGGATTAATGAGCTTGTTGGGTGGCAGCTGTGTATTAATAACCTTGTTTTTATTTGGCCAAACAGCCAATCAGGAAATTCAAAATGGAGTGGCAGCTTATCGTTCCCCACAGGTGGCACTACCTGATCGAAACCTAACAATCGCAGCTGTGAAACCAGCAAAATTACGGGCAATGTTTAATGATCAGGACTTATCAAGGGTAATCAATGCTTTTAACAAGCCCACTCCTGATTATTTACCATTCTTTGTTAAAATTAATCCGGATCAATACTGGGTGTATCACCCCTATCATCTATACAAGTCGCAAATCCTAACCAATTTGGAACCCAAGCAACAACAAAAAACGATGCTACCGGTTACCAAAAGAGTGGTTAATAATGGGTTAAACATTACTTGGACCAACCCGTTAAACCATAAATGGTGGATTGGGGTTCCAGTAATAAAATATGCAAACACCATCGTTGAAATGAATGGGAAGCCAGTGAAAGTTGATACTTCGACGATTGGGAAAATGTTTATTGATTCCAAGCCGGGAATCAACCATGCACGGGTTTATTATCAACCGACCTGGAAATTTAAGTTAGCATTGCTAATGATGGTATTTGCTTGGATAGGATTGGGATGCTATTTATTTTTAAAAAGAATCATTATTTATTTAAAAAAATTCAAAATAAGTCAAAATTGAATTGATTAAAACTGAAAAATTATGTAATATGAATATATGAAAAAAGTGAGCCATATTTTAAATAAGTGAATTGTATTTTAAACATAAGTCACAAATCACAAAACAGAAGGGCTGGGACCGATTATGAAATTAAAAGACTTTAAATCACACATTATGAAAATGATTGAAACCCCAATTACATTCAAGATAACTAAAAACAACTTCTTGATTATTAATACTAAATCAGGAATTATTAATAAAAAAGCACACACGTTACTTACCATTAACATGAACACACGGAATAAGTTTACAATTATTGAAAAACTCAGTAATGACATTAGCGAATACATGGCAATTGTTCAGTTAGTCGTCATGTTTGCTGATACCGATCCAAACGATCGTGAGGATGTTAATAATATGCGGTTAGTTCATAATAACTAATTTTTAAAAACCAATCGGACTTTGATTGGTTTTTTTGTTTCTAAATAGTTATGCTATAATAGTTGCTATTACTTATTTAGAAAGCTGGATTTAATAATGGGAAAAGTCGAGTACTGGCGAAGAAATTTAAACGTGCTATGGTTTGGGAATTTTATCGCTGGAATCGGATTTAGTTCAATTAGCCCCTTTATTGCCCTATTCATTGGTCAACTAGGTGACTATAGCAATGAACAAACATCGTTGCTTAGTGGAACGGCATTTGCAGCTCCGTTCATTGTTAAAATGGTAGTCTCACCATTATGGGGAATTCTTGCTGATCGGTATGGTAGAAAACCGATGCTGCTGCGGGCCTCTTTAGGAATGGCAGTGGTAATTGGCTCAATGAGTCTAGTTACTAATGCCTACCAACTAATTGGTTTACGATTGTTACAAGGGGTTTTTGCTGGCTTTATTAGCAATGCAATTGCGTTAGTAGCTGCTGAAACGCCATCTGAGCATATTGGGCAAGCTTCTGGAAAGATTGCAACTGGCAATGTTTCAGGAACGTTGGTGGGGCCCCTAGTGGGTGGAGTGATCGCCACCAGCTTTGGGTACCGATTTACATTTTTAGTGACTGGAGTAGCAATGCTTGCAGCATTTTTATTAAGTTTATTCTTGGTTCATGAACACTTCAAACCAGTTGCTAAACAAAAGGGTGCAAAGCATCCCCATTTCTTACAAGGAATTCCTAATTCCAAGATTATTATTGCGATGTTTTTGACCACGCTTTGTGTGCAGGCTACTAATAATTCTATCTCACCAATTTTAAGCTTGTATGTTAAACAATTGATGCCTAACTCCACTTCGGTTGCTTTGATCGCTGGGGTGATTCAATCCATTAATGGAATTTCGATGATCGTAGTCGCACCACTTTTCGGCCGTCTGGGTGATCGAATTGGTGCGACTAAGGTCCTTTCCTTTGGGCTTTTATTCGCTACGTTCGTATTTTTTGCAACTGCTTTGACCCAGAATGTTTGGGAATTGGCGATTTGTCGGTTGATGGTGGGGATATCAGATGCCGCGTTGTTACCAATGGTACAGGCAATGTTAGCTAAAAATAGTCCAAGGGATCGCATTAGCCAAGTGTTTAGTTGGAATCAAAGTTTTCAAGCTGCTGGAAACGTTTCGGGGCCGATGATTGGTTCGAGCGTAGTCTTATTTGGCGGTTATCGGGGTGTGTTTATTGCAACGGCAATTATTGCTAGTTGTAATTTTTTGTTAGTCAAACGAACTAAAATTAACCATTAATGCTAATTGAGATTCTAATTGTTAACTTAATAATGTTTTTTTTACGATTTATTTACATTAAATTTACATTCCTTTTGTATACTAATAATTGATTTAACTTAATCCCCAAGGGTGCTAACGATTGTGTTAGCACCCTTTTTTGATGCACTAGAATTGACATTTATTCTTACAGTAATAAAATATTAGCTAACTAATTAAAATGGATTCATTTTAAATCTAGTTATGAATGGTGATCATTTAATTTTCGGGGTGGATTAAAGTGGATAAAAAAGAACAATTATCAATTTTTGAAGATTTGGTCAATATTAACACCGTGGCTGATAATGAGGGAGCAGTTGCTTACTATTTAAAGCAGTTATTTGCTAAGCATGGAATTGAAAGTAAAATTGTTAATCAATTTCCAGGACGGATGAATCTAATTGCTGAAATTGGCAATGGCGCCCATCCTAAATTAGCATTTGCTGGGCATGAAGATACGGTTCATCAGGGGAACAATGATGACTGGCAAACACCACCCTTTTACGCCACCGTTAAGGATGGTAATCTTTACGGTCGTGGGGCAACTGACATGAAAAGTGGGTTAGCAGCTCAAGTGATTGCAATAATCGAGCTTGCTGAATCCAATCTGAAGCTAAACGGGACGTTACGGTTCATCGCAACGATTTCAGAGGAACTGACCCAGGGAGGTGCCCATTTATTAAGTAGCCGTGGATTTGTGGATGATTTAGATTCAATGATTGTGGGTGAACCAACCGGGGTCCAAACCAAGGATATTAATGCATATTTTAATAGTGGTGGCAATAATACGGATGCTGAGAATGTAACGACAGCTGCAAATTCTGATTTAAAAAATCAACATTTTATTGTAAACGCACATAAGGGAGCGTTGATCTATAAGATCGAGGCGTTTGGACGGGCTGCGCATAGTTCTACCCCCAAGCTCGGAATTAGTGCAATTGATAAGTTGTTTGAATATCGGGTAGCTGAGCACCAATTATTTAATGGCTTTACTGAAACCGACCCAGAATTAGGACCAACGATTTATACCCCTGATATCTTCGTAGGTGGTAAACAGGTGAATAGTATTCCTGATTATGCTTACCAGGAGGTAATGGTTAGAACGATTCCACAATTACCGAATGATAATATCGTGGATCAGCTAAAGCATTTGATTGCTCAGTTTAATCAAAAGCCAGGATTTCAATTAAAGCTAACGGTTGAATTTAGTGGTGATCCGGTGAAAAGCGGGGCCAATTCTACAATTGTAAATGTAGCTCGCAAACAAGCGATGCATGATTTACATGAACCATTGGATTTACCATTAATGCAAATTTCAATGGGAACTGATGGATCACAATACAAAAAGGCGAATCCTAATTTAGAATTAGTAGTTCTGGGACCTGGTAATAATACCGCTCACCAGGCCAATGAATGGATTGATTTGGATTCTTACTATCGATTTATAAAACTATACTTCGATATTGCCGTTAATTACTTAAAATAATGGTTAAAGGGACTGTGATTTGATTAGCATATGGATGCACAGGAAGTAACACAGCATGCAAACTTAATTTTTAAACGCTTAACCCCTTGGTTTAAGCGCATTCCAAATACGCGTTATCGATTAATTGTGGTTAATGATGTTTATGATCATTGTTACAATTTTTATATTGAGATTAGTCGAAAGCTAACTTTAACGAGGTTAGTGCCACTTCATGAAATTGACGATTATGATTTAATGAACCTGGGGTTAATTTTAAAAGCCTTAAATCATAATTGTCAGCTGCCGATTGACTTTAGACAATTTTCGGATAATGATAAACGCTTTTTGAATGGTTCTTTTCATTAATTTTTAGAATGGGGAGGGATGTAAAATGATTACGATGGCTGGAACAATTGGCGCTGGTAAAACGTTACTAGCGACAAAGTTAGCAGAACATTTGGGAACGAATGCAATTTTGGAGCCGGTGGATAGCAACCCCATTTTGCCAAAATTCTACCAGAATCCTAAACAATATTGCTTTTTACTGCAAATTTATCTTTTGAATAAACGCTTGGAGTTGATTCAAAAAGCACAGGCGCATCCGAATAACGTTTTAGATCGATCTATTTATGAGGATGCGGTCTTTACTAACGTTAACTATCAATTGGGCAATATTAATAAGACCGAACGAAAGGTTTATGAGAGCCTTTTAAATAACATGATGCAAGAAAGACCCAAAGATAGTTATAAAAAGAAACCTGATTTACTGGTGTTTATTGACATTGATATTGACCATCAATTGGAACACATTAAAGCACGGGGAAGGGCGTTTGAACAGGTCGATCATAATCCCAAGCGCCTAGATTACTATAAACGATTGCAGCGGGCGTATCAAAGTTGGTATAACAGCTATCGTGAAAGTCCAAAGATGAAAATTAATGGGAATCGCTATGATTTCGTTAATCATCCAGATGACATGACTGAGGTGTTAAGACAAATCGAATATCATGTTGTGAGATAATTCTATTTTGACTATTCTTATCCGTTCAGTTATCATTAAATAGCATTGAAAATTAAATCTAATATTAATGGGGTGCTGAATGGCTGAGATGATACCCACTAACCTGATCCAGGTAATGCTGGCGGTAGGGATTAATTTTAAAATCAACATTTTAAATCTCTGTCTTTTTAGATGGAGATTTTTTAGTTTATGCCCCCCATTATTATTACGTTAATAGTAACTGGAGGTTTTAAAATGGGAAGGCAAGGACAAGTACAAAGAGTGGTCATATTAGCAATTATGATTGCGCTAGATTTTTTATTATCACCAATTTTTAGAATTGAGGGGATGGCCCCAATGTCTAGTGTGATGAACGTAATTGCGGCGGTTTTGATGGGTCCCACGTATGCGGTAGTGATGGCAATCGTTTGTGCTTTAATGCGAATGTTATTATTAGGGATCCCCCCATTAGCGTTTACCGGTGCGGTATTCGGTGCATTGCTTGCTGGAATATTGTATCGGTTAAAAAGCGTGGTGTGGATGCCAATCATTGGTGAGATTATTGGAACCGGGTTAATTGGTTCATTAGCATCCTATCCGGTAATGGTTTTATATACCGGAACGCATAGTCAGCTATTTTGGTTTGTTTTTACACCACGCTTCTTCGGAGGCGCTATTATTGGTTCGGTGATTGCTTATTTGCTATTACTAAAGTTAACCCAAGTTGATCAGTTCAAACGGGCCCAGCGCTACTTTTTAACTAAATAGTGATACCTAAAATGCTTTGCTAATGCAAAGCATTTTTTATATAGATGCATTTCAATTTACATTAAATTTACATAATCGCTTTAAAATGGGCTTTTTAAGGAATTATTTTTACATAAAAAATACGTTTGCTTTACAGGTTTAATAAATTCAAATGATATTCTTTAAATTGTTAAGAAAAGTTTGCGACTAATAATTCTAATTCCATAAGGATAGGTGAGAAGATTGTCAATTCAATTAAAGCATTTGGTTAAAAAATATGAAGGTTCCGATACCCCGGTATTAGAGAATGTTTCAGCCCACATTGAGGATAATGAATTTTTTGCAATTGTCGGGCCATCTGGTTGTGGGAAGAGTACCCTCCTTAGAATGATTGCTGGAATTATCCCAATTACTTCAGGGAAACTATACTTAAACGAAAATGTGGCAAATGATTTAGCGCCACAGGAACGTAAATTATCAATGGTATTTCAAAGTTATGCATTATATCCATTTTTATCGGTATTTGATAACGTTGCATTTGGCCTTAAAGCCCGTAAACAACCTAAGGAAATGATTAAAGAGCGGGTAACAAGGGCACTGGCCTTAGTGAATTTAACTGATTATAAGGATCGAAAGCCAAAGGATCTATCTGGTGGTCAAAGACAACGGGTGGCCTTAGCAAGAGCAATTGCTAATGAATCAAAAATTTGTTTAATGGATGAACCATTATCCAATCTGGATGCTCAACTAAGGGCTAAGATGAGAATTGAGCTTAAGGAGTTACAACGTAAACTAGGGTTAACTGTTATTTATGTTACCCATGATCAAGTAGAAGCAATGACAATGGCAGATCATGTAATGGTTTTAAACAATCACCATGTTCAACAAATTGATACTCCATTGGGGGTTTACCAACATCCAAGAAATGAATTTGTGGCATCTTTTTTTGGCACTCCACAAATTAATTTAATTAGTGCGGTGTTTGAAAATGGGCGGTTAAAAGTAAATGATGATTTCATTATGGAAACCGATAGCTCGTTGATTGATGGACATAATTATAAAATTGGGGTGCGCCCTAATCAAGTCCAAATCAAAAGTGATGTTAATAATGGAAATGCTCAAGTAGTTAACGTTTCTCAATTAGGTGATCGGACAATGGTCGAAGCTATTTTGAACAATCAACAAGAAATTAGAGTTGTGTTAAACGGTCAGGTGGATATCCGACCGCAACAATTTATTCAAATTGAAGGTGCAGATGAATACTTTATTTTCGATTCTGATGACCGTAGTCTAGTTAGCGTGAATAAGGGGGCCCTTGTAAATGCTTAAGTCATTTGAGGAAAATCAATTAAACGATTCTAAGGTGTTAACCACCGAGGATGCGCATGGTAAATCAAAGCGCCACAGTGATACCCTATATGCCATTTTATTTTTGGGACCATCCCTTTTATTGTTAAGTGTGTTTGTGTTTTATCCGATGTTAAAGACCCTGTATATGAGTTTCTTTCTTACTAATAATTTTGGGCAAACCACTGTTTTTGTGGGCCTGAATAACTATATTTCAATTTTGAAATCAGGATCATTTTTATCAAGTCTGGCATCCACATTTGTTTACGTGATTGGAGTGATGGTATTAACAATCGTGATGGGGTTAGCATTAGCGGTTTTTGCCAACCAAAAATTAAGGGGCATTCAGTTCTTTAGAACCATCTTTTCCTCAACGATGGGGGTTTCGGTGTCCGTTTCAGCCATTTTCTTCCTATTTGTTTTCAATCCAACTAGTGGATTATTGAATCAAATGGCTGGATTATTGCATTTACCACAGTTAAATTGGATGACTGATCCCCACTTAGCAATGATTACCGTGATTGTTTCAACGGTTTGGATGAACCTGGGCTTTACCTTTTTAGTGTTATTTGGGGCGCTGCAAGCAGTTCCTCAATCACTATATGATGCAGCTAATATTGAGGGGGCATCCAAGCCGTATCAATTGTTTAAAATTACGATTCCCATGATTTCACCATCATTATTTTTTGTCGGCATTGTTACTTTGATTGGGGCCTTCAAGAGTTTTGGGCTCATTGATTTAATGACTGCTGGAGGTCCGAACAACGCCACTAATTTATTAGTTTATCGAATTTATCAAGATGCGTTTTTAAATGGGAACTATAGTCAAGCTAGTACTGAATCCATCATTTTAACGATTATTATTGCGATTATGACCATCATTCAATTTAAAGTTTTGGAAAAGCGGGTGAATTACTAATGGACATTGCAAAAAATACACAGGTCACTAGTAAATCAAAAATAAATGTGAGCAGCATTCTGCAATATGGCGGATTAATTATTTTAGCGTTAATCGTAATGGGACCATTTTTATTTGGTCTTTGGACCAGCTTTTTACCAACTAATAGCATCGCTAAGGGGTCATTATCTGGATCATTGACCATCGATAACTATGTGGCTGCAATTAAAACAACGCCAGTACTCGGATACCTATTCAACAGCTTTGTAGTTTCAATTTTAAGAACGATTGGTGAAGTATTCTTCTGCTCGCTAGCAGCATATGCATTTGTCTTTTTGAAGTTTAAGGGCCGGAACGTTATTTTCTACTTATTTTTAGCGACGATGATGTTACCATTTGAAGCTGAAGTAATCCCTAACTTCATGACCGTTAAATCCATGAACCTCCTGAATACTTATTCTGTAATGGTGATTCCATTTTTAACTTCAGCCTTTGGAACTTTCATGTTAAGACAAGCTTTTTTGCAAATGCCAAAGGACTTAAAGGAAGAATCTGATATTGAAGGATTATCACATTTTCAATATTACTGGCACGTAGCATTGCCATACTCCAAAATTACACTATTAACCCTGGCTGCTTACAGCTTTTTATCTAGCTGGAATGAATACTTATGGCCAACGTTGACCACCTTTAGCGACAAATATAGAACCGTTCAAGCTGGATTAAGACAAATGCAATCGACCGAGACGTTTAATAACTGGGGAATGATTATGGCTAGTGCAATTATCGTTGTAATTCCAACCCTGGTAATCCTATTTATTGGTCAACATTTCTTTAAATCTGGGTTAAATGACGGATCCGTTAAATAAGGAGGATGGACATGAAAAAACGATCTTGGATTATCAGTATTTGTGGAATTATATTGATTGGGTTCTTAGGAGTGTTATTTACTTATCGGTCTAGTGCCGATCAATCTAGTGAATCCACTCAATCTAACCAGCGAATTAAAATTACCTTTTGGCATGAAATGACCGGCCCTGGTGCTGCTGAAATTCAACAGTTTGCGAATGGTTTTAATAAGGAACAATCTAAATATGAAATCGTTCCTGAATTTGAGGGTGATTATAACCAAGTAATTCAAAAAGTATTGCAAACCCACGGAACGAATGCATCCCCAGCACTATTTCAGTCAATGGATGTTTCCACTGGTCAAATGCGGAACGCCAACATTACGACCCCGGTTCAAAAATTTATTGATCAAGATAAGTATGACATGAGCAAGATTATGCCAGCTGCCCGTGCTTTTTATAGCAAGAATGGTCAACAATTATCAATGCCATTCAATACCTCACAACCAACGTTATTTTATAATAAGGCGGTCTTTAGGAAATATGGGATTAAAGATCTTCCAACCGATCCATCGTATGATGATATTGAAAAAGCCGCCAAGGAGATTGCTGATAAATCGAAGGGTGCGGTAAAGGGGATTACGGTTGATCCTTACGGTTGGTACTTTGAAGAATTTATGGCTAATAGCGGACAATCACTTGCTAACATGAATGATGGTCATGATGGGTTCCCTACTAAGGTGAACTTCACGAATCAAGCAACCGTCAATGCGATGAATTGGCTTCAAAAAATGAATCAGAACGGCTCGTTTATTAGCTATGGTTCAGGGAGCACCTCTGCTTCAAATGAAATTGCTTCATTTTTATCAGGGAAGTTGGGGATTATGTTCCAGTCTTCAGCATCAATGGGGCAATTAGAAGCGGCTTCGAAACCAGGTGATTTAGGTGTAACCTACTACCCAAGAGCAAACGGGCAAACGGCCAACGGAGTTGCAATCGGTGGTGCATCACTTTGGATTGCTAACGACAAGGATAGTGCAACGCAACGTGGGGCGTGGGAATTTATTAAATACCTAATGCAACCTGCAAACCAAGCCCAATGGCAAAATGCAACTGGGTACATTGCACTTAATAAGGATTCACAAAATGAACCAGTTTTAAAAGAATTGTATAAGAAACACCCAGAAGCACAGATTCCAAGCAATCAGCTTGCAAGAACCAAGCCAAATTCAACAAACTCTGGTATCCTAATGGAAGGGTTAGTTCAAATGCGGACGATTACCCAAAATGCAATGCAACAAATTTATGCAGGTAGAAATGTTAACGATGCACTAAAGGATGCCCAGGATCAATTTAATAGTTTCCTAACGCAACACAACAAGGCGAATGGGTATTCTAATAAATAGCAGGGGTGGAATTGTAATGGACACAATGGTATTTGCACACCGCGGAATTCCGGTCAAAGAGCCTGAAAATTCACTAAGTGGATTTCAATATTGCTTAGACCACGGAGCTGCAGGACTTGAATTTGATATTCATCTAACTAAGGACAGTATTCCGGTAATCATGCATGATGAAAAGATTGATCGAACTACCGATGGAAGCGGATTAATCAATTCCTATTCTTACGATCAACTGAGTCAATTTAGGTTATCAAATGGTGAAAAAATTCCGACATTAGATGAATTCATTGATTTAGTTGCAGGAAAAGATGTTTGGCTCAACCTTGAATTTAAGACCAATAAGATTCATTACCTTGGAATTGAAAAAATTGTTTTGCAAAAAATGAACGCTGCAAATTTAAAGCACCATGTAATTTATTCATCCTTTAACATTGATAGTTTGCGGGTTGCTAGGATGCTCGATGAGACTCAAGATTATAATTTCTTATTTGAAAAGCAACTAGCTGACCCTGCTAAAACAATGAAGAAAGAACATCTCAATGGATTGCATCCCGGTTACTACATTCCTGGATTTGAAGACCATGAGAGAATTTGGACCGTTGATGATCAAAAGGAGCAAGCTAAGTTGTTCCAAGCAGGCGTTGCAGGAATTTTTACGAATGATTTTATTAGTGCAGAAAAATTAAAACAACAGCTTTTGCAAGAATCAATTAAATAATGTTTAAATAGTTGACGGGTGCTAATTAGTTAGCATCCGTTTTTATTTTCTTAAGAATTTTAAAAAAGAAACGGATAAATAGCTTCCTAATAATGATTATAGTAACATTGAAAATATGTTGTTTACTATTAACGAATTAGGTAGGCGTTTATTTTGCAAATCTACAAAAAATTGATGATTACATTGGGAATGATTTTATTTACTGTCTTTGCTGCTAGTAACACCATTGTCGGTGAAAGCAGTAATCAGCTGCCTGGAACGTTCGTAGATCGCCCCGCTAGTAATGGAGGAACGGCAGTTCAGTTGGATGCCCCATTTATTAGCCAACAAGCAATCAAAGCATGGAATGGCTGTGAAGCTGCTAGTTTATTGGAAGGATTGCACGAAAAGGGTGTGATGCTAAATACTGATCTACGTACCTTTTTGGCTCAGATGCCAATCAGTAAAAATAATGACCCTAATAATGGCTATGCGGGTTCACCATACCTGAAGAGTGAGGGGCGGATTTTTCAATCCATTTTTCCTGAAGCACTCACTAAGTGGGGAAATCAGTATCATCACGTTAAAAACATTAGTGGTTCATCAGTTAGTGAATTAAGAGCACAGGTTAAATTGGGGAATCCGGTGGTTACTTATATCGTAAGCCACTACGGAACCCCTCAATATCAAAAATATTTCTGGGGCACCGGCATCAATAATAGCCACGTGGTACTATTAGATGGATATGAAAATGGCTACTACCATGTTGCTGATCCTAATCGTGGGAAGTATTGGGTTAATGCAGACTTATTTGAGCGGGCATATAACTACCAAAAAGATGCGGTTGCAATTCAATAAATAAAGTTGGGTTGGAACTTTTTATTTGGCAATTGTTTAGGCATACCTAAATAAAAAGTTATAAATGTCTTATTTTTTAGCTGGATTTATGTTATATTATTAACGGTACCGAATTGATTCTATCGATAGTTTGCGGATTTATTGTTTAGCCATTACCAATGGCTGGAGATAGAAAGGATGATTCAAATGGAAAAATCAGTTATTGATGCATTTAACCAGTGTGTTGATGTTAGTGCGGACGTTCGTTCTGACTTAGCCAAGAATGTTTATTCATCAAAGTATTTGGGAATGTTTATGACATTAGTACATGAATTCAATGGCGAATTTCGTTTCGTCGCTACCCAGTATTTCTTGGAAGATGTGGCAGCAAGGTACGCGCACAGTGATATTAACAATGAAGCTGGAATCAGAGCCGGGTTATTGGATCTGTATGATCGTTATTTTACTAACCGGCGCATCATTGATTTTGATTTAAAAACCCCATTTTTTGAGATGGTTAATCACTACTATATCGAAAACTTAGGTGGTCGTTATAACCCAGCTAAGGATAGAAACTACGTTAATGGATATCTTTTAACGGATGTCATTAAATCAGATCAAGACATCGAAGCAGCGATTAATAACTCGATTTTACATGGAGATGCTAGTTGCGATGATATTGATAATGGACTAGTAATTACTAATTAATTCGCTGATCAAAAGAGGGCTGAAATCAATTGGAAAATTGGTTTTAGCCCTCTTTTGAGTTAACTATGATATCATGGTTAATAGAAGGGGAGTTGGTTAAATGTATAAACCATGGTTTGCAGATACAGTTGTTTATCAAGTGTATCCGATGAGTTTTCAGGATAGTAATAATGATGGAATTGGTGATTTAAATGGAATTAAATCTCGGTTGGGATATATTAAGGAATTAGGGGCTAATTTTATTTGGCTAAACCCAATCTATAAGTCGCCAAATGCTGATAATGGATATGATATTTCGGATTATAAGGCGATTCAGTCCACGTATGGGACCATGGATGACTTTGATTCACTGGTAGCTGCTGCCCATAAAATGGGGATTGGCATTATGATGGACTTAGTCGTTAACCATACTTCTGATCAACACCCTTGGTTTTTGGCAAGCGAACAGGGGCAGGATAATCAGTATTCAGATTATTATATTTGGGCGGACCCGGTTGACGGGCATGCGCCGAATGATTGGCAGGGTGTTTTTGGCGGTGATGCTTGGACCTACGTTGCCCAACGAAATCAATACTATTTACATAGTTTTGCCGCTGCTCAGCCGGATTTAAATTGGCATAACCCTAAAGTTCGTGCGGAAGTCCAATCCATCATGCGCTTTTGGTTAGAGCGGGGGGTGGATGGATTTAGAATGGATGCAATTGATTTTCCTGCAAAACCTAAATTTAGTAACGAAGGCCAAACCTTTACTAATGTTGGAGAAGCTGAACCTGATTTAAACCGGTTGAACCAATATTTGGGGGAACTTAATCAAAATGTCCTATCGAAATATGATCGAATCTTAACGGTTGGTGAAATGTCGACAGCAACGCCGCAAAATGCAGCAACGTTCTCTAATTTAGATGGTTCTGAATTGAACATGGTATTTCAATTTGAACACGTTAATTTGGCAGCCAATCCAGATCCACGGCTATCTAAATGGAATGATGCACCGGTCAAACTCATCGATTTGAAGCAGGCCCTATCCAAATGGCAGTCAGGATTAGACGGGAAGGGTTGGAATAGTCTTTATTGGAATAACCATGATCAGCCACGTGCGGTGTCACGCTTCGCAACTGATGATCCCAAGTGGCGTGAACTAGCTGCTAAAATGCTTGGGACGACTTTACACATGCTTCAAGGAACGCCTTATATTTACGAAGGTGAAGAAATTGGGATGACGAACGCGCATTTGACCAACTTAGATCAATATGAAGATTTAGATTCGATCAATGCCTACCATGAACTAGTTGATGAAAAACACTTAGTGGATGGCGAAACGATGTTAGAGTACCTAGCTGATCGTTCACGAGATAACGCCCGGACTCCGATGCAATGGGACGCGCAGTTAAATGCCGGGTTTACGCAGTCGACCCCCTGGTATAAGTTAAACGCCAATTATTCAACAATTAACGTCGCTAGCAACATGGCAGATGACCAGTCAGTATTTCATCATTACCAACAATTAATTCAATTACGGCGAAATAATGACATCATTAAATACGGCAATTATTCTGAATTATTACCTAGTGATCCGAATGTATTTGCTTACACTAGACAATTAAATGGTAATAAATTAGTTATAATTAGTAATTTTACTTCCGCAGAACTAACTGGTGATTATGGGATAGCGAATGGGAAGTTGTTAATTAGTAATTATCATGACGATTTACAATCAACATTACGTCCATACGAAAGCAAGGTTTACGAACTAACAAATTAATTAATTGCTAATCTTTTATAATTGTTCGGTTTGTAGTTGTTTAATAAACTTAAGAAGCATATAATGTTAGTAATTTAACGGTAGAGGGGTTTTAACTATGAATCAATATCCACAAGCTTTAACCATTGCTGGTTCTGATAGTGATGGTAGTGCTGGTATGCAAGCAGATTTGCATACTTTTCATTCTTTGAAGGTATATGGAACGTCCGTAGTTACTGCATGTGTTGCCGGTAATTCGTATGGAATTCATGATAGTGTTACGATGCCACTATCTTTTATTGCTCAAGAGTTTAAGGACTTAGCTGATGATTACCAAGTCCGTGCAGCTAAAACGGGAATGTTAGGGAATAGTGATTTAATCAACACGGTGGTTGAAAACTATCAAAAGTATGATTTTGGGCCATTGGTTGTTGATCCAGTGATTATTACTAAACATGGTGATATGTTACTGGAACAATCTGCATTTGAAACCTTGAAGCAAAATTTAATTCCACTTGCAACCGTGATTACACCTAACTTCTTTGAAGCACAAAAACTAACTGAAATGCAGATTAATAGCGATGCTGATATGATGACCGCTGCTAAGAAGCTTCGTGATATGGGTGCTAAGAATGTGATGGTCAAGGGCCGTCATGATAGTGACGAACAAACCCAGGTTAGCGACTTAGTGCTGTTAGAAGATGGTAGTCACTTTTGGTTAACTGGAAAGTACTTTAATACCGATCGGAAAAATGGCACTGGTGATTCATTATCAGCAGGAATTGCTGCTGAATTAGCTAAGGGTGCTTCCGTTACTGATGCAATTAAAATTGCTAAGGGCTATGTAGAACGGGCCATTCAAAATGAAATTTTAGTAGGCCATAAATATGGACCAATTAACCACTGGACAACTGAAGAAATTAAATCGTAATCAAAAATGATAGCTACTAGTAGCTATCATTTTTGATTACGATTTAAATTTATATTTATATTTTAAAAACTAAGCACAAAGAAAATAGCAACTACAGCAACTACTAACGCAATCGAAGTCAGGTTAAAAGCAGCGTTATTGATGTTTGCCTTTGAAATATAAGCATTTTGATAGTGACTGACCTTTTGATTATTAGCTTTAATCTTAGTGTTTAAATCATCGATGCGATCATCCACCGTTTGGCGTTTATTAATCCATTTTTTCAGCGTCTTATCCTTAGAATTAGGATTTGAAAAGACCTGCTTATAGTGATATTCAGTGACAATTTTATCGTGTTTGGCATTTTTTAAACCAGTGGCTAGTTGTTTTTGTTTCTTTACCAGTGGCGGTAACTTTTTATCAATAGTAGAATTATTCTCCTGATAATTTTGACTCAATGCCTGTGATACAGATTGATACCCCGTCCTAGTAGCAAAAAGAACAATTATAATTAAAATGAATTTGATGATTCGTTTTAAAGTAAAAATGGATTTGAATTTTTTCATTGTCATATTAAGCCCTTCCCAACATCATTAATCTTTAACTAATTATACGCTGAACTAATCACGGAATTAAACAATAAGCTTAAATGTAAAATTTTTGATTAAAAGTATTACTAGTGTACAATGTATTATGAAAGATTGTTTAAATTGATAAAAAGGATAATAAATGTTAAGGGTTTATATCATTTGAGTTAAGAAATAGTTAATTCAAATATTTACTTACTAGTTATTAGTATAATGGATTTATCGATTAAAACAGAGGGGAATTAACACTATGAAAAAATTCAAGAAAATTATAATCGGCTCACTACTCGTTTCTGAGGTGATCGGATTAACACTGTTTGTTAACCGTCTAAAAACGAATGCTGACGATACAAATGCTGGAAGCAGTGTGGCTTCTAGTATGAGTGCATCCAGCGTTACCAGTAGTACATTGAGTAGCTCCAGTTCTTCATTAGCATCCAGTGCGAGTGGAACTTCAACCCCAACTGACTCAAGTAGTAGTACTGATAGTTCTAATAGTGGTTCAACAGCTAGTAGTTCATCTACTAACAGTAAGCAAAACGTTACCTACACCATTAAGAATGCTAACAACTATGTAATGAGAGTAATTAATACTAGTTCAGCACGCATTTGGGATTCACCATACACACCAAGTAGTAAGGTTAAAAATAATACTACTAATTTAAATGGGAAGTTAATTAAAATTACGCAAACTGCTAGGGGCACTGATGGTAGTTTATACTACCACATCACTTATCAAGGAACGGACTTAGGATGGATTCACCGTAGTTACTTAAGTTATACTGATGATTACGAAATGCCTTACGTATACACAAGTCAACTTTACCCAATCTATGCGCCCAGCGGTTGTGAAGCAGCTGCAATGAAGATGGCTTTAAGTACCAAGGGGCAAGCTTTGAACATCCCACTAGATAAGTTCATTAATTTAATTCCAAAGAGTTCTGATCCGAATAAGGGATACAAGAACGATCCATTTACTAAGGGTGCTGGAGCAACCATCTACCCGAATGCAATGGCTAGCTTTATCAAGAGATATGCTAGTGGATCTAAGGATATTACAAACACTAGCTTGAGTAACATCATTTACAACATTAAGCGTGGGAATCCAGTTGTATTTGAAGGTTCATGGAGAATGGTTGTTAACTCTAAGTCAGACCACGTGTTAGTAATTTTAGGGTACAAGCCAGGCAAGTTCTTAATTGCTGATCCTTACATGAGAAAGAACTCACCAAATAAGGTTTTCTGGACTTCAACTAGTGACTTCCTTAAAATTTGGCATAATGAAAAACGTGGTAGTCGGGCACTATTAGTTAAGTAATTTAATTATTGTTATGATTTAAAGCATAATGCATCCTAATTTTAATCTAGAATTAGGGTGTTTTTGTTTAATGATAAAAAGGGAACGATTTAATCGTTCGTTTTGGAATGGTTTGTGCTAAAATAGATACTATTAATAAGTAAAAGAGGGTTTCAGGATGGATACCGACTACAATCAGAAATTATATCGAATTATCCGGGCTTTGAACCATCCCGTTAGAATTAAGATTTTATACTACCTATCTGATCATGGTAAAAGTAACGTTACTAATCTAGTTAATCAGGTCAATATTTCTCAACCAGCTGTATCTAGACATTTAAGGATTTTAGCTGATGCACAACTAATTACTAGTCAACAAAGTGGTAAGGAAAAGCTATACCAGCTAACCGATGAACATGTGAATGAGTTATTGAAGGTTTTGCATAGCCATATTGAGGAACAAATTGATTAGTTTTACTTGAAAAATATATCAAAGTATGGTTATATATAACTATGATAATTCACTAAATAAAAAAAACTAATTACCATTGCACTGGTAATTAGTAAATTCCTGATAATGTCATTAAGACCAATTAATTGCTTTTGGGGGGCAATTATTTAATAATTTTTAATAGTTAATTAGTTATGACAAACCAAGACATTTTAATTATATCATAATTTTATTATTAAAACCAAAAAGTCCGCTTTTTAGCGGGCTTTTTGGTTTTAATGTGATTTTATGCTTAAAGCATGATATTATAAATTTGTAGAGAATAGGGGGACCCAACGATGAAAATTGATTTTGATTTGAATAAGATCAGAGCACTATTAAATGATAGCAAGGAAATACATAGTCTAGTCCGCATTACTGATGATATCTTGGATACTTTTGATCCTGAGATGCCCCATTTTAAAGTGGATGTGGATGGTTGCTCCATTTATGTTGGTAGCGATGATGACGATGAAAGTGTTTTTACCTTTAAAGACTTTCATTATTTGAACTCAATTCACTTTGAAAAATTAGCCAATAATTTAGAAAAACAAATTTTCGCGAAGGATACTTTAAGTAATGAGTTCGGCATTGAAGTGGGTGAAATGAACAGTGCCACTAAGTATATGGACCAATTTAGCGAGGAAGACATCATCAAGGGAATTTTGCAAATGTTAGATGGCTTTGATTGGGTTCATCACTACGTAATGGTTAATGAAAAACTATTATAGGGGTTAGTGATGCTAAAAAAGTCACGCCATCGTAAACGCCGGGGAATTGAATTCAATTTAAATATCCACATTTATGTACCCACCGTGCCAATGGTAATGTTTATTTTTGGGTTAGTTGGATTTTACATTGCCAATGATAATTTATTAATTATGTTAATCAGTTGGCTATTGTTGATCAGTGCGCTGATTTATTTAAACACTTTTTGGATTGGGTCTAAGGAAGTGTTGGCTAATCAAATTAAAGCTGCCCAGGTGAAACCAAATGCACTGGTAGCATTTATTAACAAGGATTCAAAACCTTCAATTTCCAAATCAATTAATCGATTAAAGCAACGAGCAATGATAACTATAATTGATACTGATTTTGAAAAACTATCACAACCGAATGGCTCCTTTGATTTAGTAATTGTTAACCAAACATTTAGCAACATCAGACCGCGGATTAAAAAAATCCTTGCCATTCAAGAAGCTGCCCGGATTGTAAATCATAATGGACGGATTATCATTATCGAACGCGGGTTAAATTCTGAACAGTACCGTTCTTTTTTAAAGCATGCCGGCTTTAGTGGTGTTAAAGTTCAAAACGTCGGGCCGATTGGCTGGTGGTCAGGACCATGGCGACCAACCCACGTTATTTCTGGTAATAAGTGGTGAAAATGGGCATAATTCTTCTTAAAATAAATAGTTCTTAGCGGAATCGGTAATGATTGATTCCGCTAAGAACTATTTTGATATTAACAATTTTGTTTTCTGGCTAATGAAATAGTCCATATGGATTTTCAAAATGATTCATTATTGTTGTGTCCACCGGTTTAAAAACTTAAACTATCTAAGCCTAGTAATTCGGACTAGATACTTTGTCCAGTGGGTCTAACAATAATTTCGTTCACATCAACCGTTTGGGGTTGGTTCATCATAAAGATGGCAGCTTTAGCCACGTCTTCTGGGCTCAATGCCATGTTTGGATCTTCAGCCATCTTTCTGAAATTGGCTTCGATATCATGATTCCCCACGCTATCAAATAGATTGGTATTAACAGCTCCTGGTGAAATGATTCCAGTCTTAATTCCGTTATTGTGTTCTTCTTGACGAAGTCCTTCCATAATTGCGCGAACGGCAAACTTAGTTCCGTTGTAAGTAGCTGAACCAGGATATAATACATGCCCCGCAACTGAGTCGGTCGCCATGATTAATCCATAGCCTTGCTTGTGCATGGATGGGAGGCTGGCCTTAATTCCATTTAAAACTCCAATAATATTTGTATCCACCATTTGTTGCCAAGACTTTGGATCACTTTTAGCAATCGTATCTTGAGGCATGATTCCAGCATTATTGTAGATGATATCTAACTTGCCAAATTCAGCGACTGCTGTTTTAACCAACGTTTCTACTTGATCTAACTTATAAACATCGGTAACCTTAGTAACTACGTTTTCTGGATGGCTGGTAGCTTGCTTTAAAGCATCTAATTTATCAGAATTACGAGCCCCAATCACTAACTTAGCTCCCTGTTCTACGGCTAACTTAGTAGTAGCAGCACCCATTCCTGAACTAGCACCAGTGATTACAATTACTTTATCCTTTAACGTCATATTATTATGGCCTCCTTAAATATTTGCTAGTAGTATAATCCCTTTAGCTAACTGTAACGCAAATAAAAAACCTTAATTTAAATTGAATTTTACAGTTGAATTTAGTTCTTGTAGGGGATTAAGGCCCATCATAAAATAAAGAGAGATTGGATGAGTTTGAAGATTAAATTTAATAAGTTAATAAAGCAGCAGCATTAAGAAAAATTCTTAACGCTGCTGCTTTACTTTGAAGGAATTTATTTTACAGTTAATTTTTAATGCTTATTTTTAATTAATTCATTTTGGCGTTTTTCTTCTGCTAGTAATTCTACTCGTTCGTTATGAATGATATCCAATTCATTTCTAATTTCACCCAGGATCTCTAATTGTAATTTTTCAATTTCAAAGCTGTGGGGAATCTGATTTTGGTTTAACTGGTCTAATTTAGCGTGTAAAATGCGGAGCTCGTTTTCAGACTTAATGTTAACATGGTAATCATTATCTGCACCCAGCCGGTCGCGATGACTGGAACGATTTTGGCTCATCATGATGATGGGGGCCTGAACTGCAGAAATACAACTTAATGCTAAATTCAACAAAATAAATGGATACGGATCAAAGTGCGCGCCAAACAGATGGAGGACGTTGATGGTCATCCATGAAAGTAAGAAGATGATAAAGGCTAAGATAAAGCTCCAACTACCACCGAATCTGGCCACCTGATCGGCCACTCGTTGGCCAAATGTTTCGGAATGATTTAAAGCCTCGTTAATATCCTGAATTTGATAGTCGTTATCCCTGATGGTCTTGGTTAATTTCCGGTCAATTTTTTGATTCCGATGTTCGTCATCACGAATTAATTGATTGACCATTTCTAATTGATATTTTAATAAATGTTTGTTACAAATAAAATCATTGTCACTAGCTTTAGGATAGTCATGCTTAATGTGACCACGAATAGTGGTATCAAGTTCCCTTAGTAACCGCCCCTCATTAGCGAAATATTTTTCATTATCGACTAAACAATTTTTTTCATTTTTTTCCATTTTTATTCACCTAATTTCGAAATTAATGATATTGTATCATAAATCTAATTTGATTTTGATGGGGAAATAATTTAAAAAAAGATTGACATTTAATTTTTTTATAATATAATAAATTTATAAATTAAAGACCGATTAAAAGACAGAGCGTGGAAGAGTAGTGCCTGGAAGAAATTAAGTGAACCCCGTTAAGTGCGAAGGGGGATTTCCGAATGGTATGAAAGTAGTCCACAAGTCATAGCTATGAATTAATTAGTAGCTATTGGGAGTGCGCCCATTATAGCAATGAAGTCTTGCCTATGCATGCTAGGCAGTACTTTTGGAGCCGATCATTGTGAAGTGATTGGGAATAATAGGTGGTACCACGTCTCGACGTCCTTAGTAATCTTACTAAGGGCGTTTTTTATTTGGCCTTTTATTTTAGAGGAGGAATTTTTATGCAAACTAGCAAATTAAATACTAAACAATATATTATTTTAGCGTCATTACTTTTTGGATTATTCTTTGGTGCCGGAAATCTAATTTTCCCTATTTTTTTAGGCCAAGCGAGTAGTAGCAGTTGGCTTCCAGCCTCAGCCGGCTTTTTAATTTCAGCAATTGTTTTACCATTATTATCGATTTTAGCAATTAGCTACACCGAAAGTAACAGTCTATATGATCTAGGTAAACCAGTTGGTCATTACTTTGCATTGATTTTCTTGGCAATTGTGCATTTGTCATTAGGGGTTTTGATTGCATCGCCTAGAACTGCAACCGTTACTTTTTCGATGGGAATTCAACCATTCTTCCCCCATGTTAATTCACACATTGCATTATTCATTTTCTCCATCATATTTTTTGGTCTAGCATATGGATTGGCATTTAATCAGACTAAAATCACTGAATACGTTGGTAAGATTTTGAACCCCATTTTCGTGATTATTTTATTTTTCGTTTTCATTCTTGCATTCTTCATTAAGGGGGACCTTGCTCACATTAATCTATTACCAACTGCCGGCAATTCATCATCAATGATGATTAACGGATTTTTGCAGGGGTATAACACAATGGATGCAGTTGCTGGCCTTGGGTTCGGGGTTACGATTATTGCAGCATTGAAGCAATTTGGGTTAACTGATAAGTTAGAACGTTCCAAAGCGGTTGCTAAAGTTGGGACCCTTACGATGGGCTTTGAAGCATTGATTTACATTTTCTTAATTGCCCTAGGAGCCACTAGTTTATCTTATCTCAAACCAGCACCTGATGGTGGAACTGCTTTTACACAGATTATGGCTCACTACACCGGATTAGCTGGTGCCGGAATTTTAGCAGCATTGACCTTCCTGGCATGTATTACCACTGAAATTGGTTTGATTACGTCACTTTCTCAAGATTGGGGTAAACGGTTCCCTAAACTTGGCTATCACTTCTTTTTAACAATTGCAACGATTGGATCATTTATCATTGCAAACTTCGGATTGGAACAAATTATTCTATACTCTTCACCACTACTTAACTTTATTTACCCAATTGCAATCGCAATTATCCTATTGGGACTACTGAATAAGTGGATTGGAAAAAACAAGATCATTTACAGAACTACGGTTATTTTAACCTTGATTCCAGCAATTCTAGACTTTATTCATAACTTACCACCATTGTTCGCGAAGTTACCTATGATTAAGGCCATTAACGATTGGGCAATGAATACAATTCCACTTTACAGTCAAGGACTAGATTTCATTCCGTTCTTAGCCACCGGGTTAATCTTGGGATTAATCATTGCACAATTCTCAAGCATTAAAGCGCCAGAAGAATCTTAATTATGTTAATATTGAGTAAATTATAGAATTGGAGTTGAGAATATGAGTTTAGATTTATCAGATCGTGATACGTTAACGTTTGGCGACGTAAATGCTCCCCATGAAGTAACGGTAATTACTAATATGGCCTGCCCCTTTTGCAGAAAGTGGTATGAAAATAATTTTGATAAATTGAAATCAGAAGTTCAATCTGGTAATTTACTAGCACATTTTAAGTTTCTTGATAAAGATAAGGAAGACTTGCAAGATGGTAATTTAGCGCATGAATACATTGATTATTCAAATCCTAATCAAGCCATTGAATTTGTTAAAGCTGCATTTGATATCCAACCAGAATGGCACCGGTTACCAAAACCAGATGCAGAAGCCTTTTTGAATGATCACTTTGATATTCAAAAGGTTAACGACATAGATTTTCTAGCTTCAGTTAAGGCAAATATTGAAGCGTTTGGGGTGCCTAGTGTTCCGACCATTGTTTATGATGGGGATGCCCACTCAGATAGTAACTTTACATTGCCAGATTAACACCACATAGCTAAAAAACAGTCCTAAGGTAAATTATCCTTAGGACTGTTTTTATTAATTGACCCTTTGTTTATGATGCAATAGCCACCATAACATCATGGTAACGCTACCCATAATAAGTGCAGCAATCCAATACGTAAAATGCATTCCAAAAACGAACCAAGCATCATGCCCGAATGGATACGTAGTAATGGATCGATTTGCTTTGATACTCATCCCAGAGTAAAGGATGGAAGTCGCAAGTGATAAACCGACGGCAAAACCAATGTTCCTACTGAGGGCTAGAATGGAACCGGCAATTCCCTGTTGATCCTTACCGGCATGCTCCATTACCATTGGATTATTTTGAAAGAGGCCATTCGCAGTTGCAAAGGTCACGAACCCAATGAGTAGGACGATTAGTGACCAGTTAGGGTTAATGATTGCAAAGATCATTTCTGCAATGACAAAAATAATGGATGCGCGTAATGACATCCTGACCGCACCGTACTTATCACATAAAATCCCACCCAGGTATGCTGTGAAAACGTTCGCTATGGGAAGAATGCTCATGATTAATCCCATTTTAGACGGGGAAAATTTAAGGGTGTTTTGAATGTAAAAGGGTAGTAATACGTTATTAAAGTAAATAATCATATACATGAACATTAATGAAATAATGCTGATCGTAAAGCCAATATTTTTAAATAATTGAAGGTCTAATATTGGTTCTTGGGTCTTAGTTTCAACGAATATAAAGATGGCCGCTAAGATGGCGGTAATAATGAATCCCCAGATAATAATTGGTTGATTAAAACCAATTGCTTGTCCGATAAAAATGGCTAAGAATAGGATTAAAATGGTGGTCGCTAAGATGCTAAATCCTAACCAATCAATATTAATTTGATATTTTTGGTGCTTTGTTTTGGGATAGACAACGTGGCCAAATATGAATGCTACAATCCCAACTGGAACGTTGAACAGAAAAATCCAATTCCAATTAGCAATCGATAGAATTAAACCAGCAACTGCTGGACCAGCAATATAGCCTAATTGACCGATGGTGGTGTTGATTCCCAAAGCACGACCACGCAGTTCGAATGGAACTGCTTCGGTAATGATGCCCAGATTAGTGGCCATCGTCATCGATGCACCAATTCCTTGGAATCCCCGTGCAATTAATAAAATAATAAGGTTGGAACTAACCCCACACAATAACGAACTAATCGTAAAAATGAAGGTTCCTACCTGGAAAATAGTGACTTTACTAGTCTGATCGCCCAACTTACCAAACAGAATTAGGGACATGCAGATTAAAATTAAATATGCAGATGAAATCCATTCTGCCTGATTCATTGGAATTGAGAGGTCCTTGGATATTTGGGGTAGTGCAGTGTTAACAATACTCATATCAACCGTTCCTAAAAATGAAACGATGGCAACTGCTAAAATGGTGAAAAGTGTTTTGCGATTCATATAAAAATCCTTTCCGGGATGTAATAAAAACAATTATTATCATAGTATAAAAACCAGTAAATTTAAAACTAATTTTTATTTTACCTTAAAGTATTATATTATATAACTAAATGTCAGGAGTGATGATTGTGATCCAATGGGTTGTAAAACCGTTTAATGAATTAACATTAGCTGAAAACCATGCCATTCAGAATTTTGTTTCTGTAAATGGTAATAATCAAGCAGATCGAAAGGCTTATCATGTGTGGGCCACTAATAATGAACAGATCATTTCTTATGTTCGGATTTATGAACTAGATGGTGACTTAACTTTTGATCGTTTTCGGTTTAACCATTTGGTAAATCCAGAAAGCTTAGTATACCGAGTTTTGGAGCTAGGGAGCCGCTTTTTTGATTGTGATTATGTTAAGGTGATCAAACCGTTCGATGAATCGCTGTTAAGTGTCTACGATCGAGTTGGTTTTAAAGAAAATGATAACTGGCTAATGATGCGTTATTACCACTAATTTAATGAATAGGATGGCGAAATGATGTGCCTTTAATGATGAATGCCACTTTAGAATGGTCAATCCGTTTGTTTATCGCAATGCTTTGTGGGGGCATGATTGGCTACGAACGATCCAAACAATTAAAAAGTGCTGGGATTAGAACCCACATGGTAGTTGCGGTGGGAGCGGCGTTGACCACAATTGTATCTAAGTATGGTTTTTACGATTTAATAATGGTCCATAATATTAGTATTGACCCCACTCGAATTGCTGCCCAAATTGTCAGTGGGATTAGTTTTATTGGTGCTGGAACGATTATTACCAATAAGAATCGAATTAGTGGTTTAACCACGGCTGCTGGAGTTTGGGTAACGGCTGCAATCGGGATGACGGAAGGAGCAGGCCTTTATTTAATTGGAATCATTGCAACCATCATGATTGTGTTGATTCAATTCTTACTCCATGATGACTCTATTTTGAATTTAATCATGCCGAGGGTCCATATTAGAATGCAAATTCGGGTCATGAACCAACCCGGAATTATTCAAAACATCAATAATGCTTTACAGCAACAGGGAATTCAAAAAATCAGCGTTATCGTCGTATCAATTGATGATCAATACATC